>DASYQZ010000158.1:0-42045 GCA_036004865.1 Vicinamibacterales bacterium | reverse complement strand
CGGCGTCCGGGCACGGCGTGTTCGACTTCGCGAGCTGGGACCCCGAGCCGGTTGGCAGTCATCCCGCCGGCCGAAGCGCCTGGGGCATCAACGATCTCGTCGGCAACGGCTGGGAGTGGACGAGCACCGTGTTCGCCCCGTTCGACGGCTTCCGCGCGATGGCGTCCTATCCCGAGTACTCCGCGGATTTCTTCGACGGCGAGCACTTCGTGATGAAAGGCGCGTCGCCGGCGACGGCGCGCGAGCTGCTGCGGCCGTCATTCCGCAACTGGTTCCGCTCGCGCTACCCGTACGTCTATGCGACGTTCCGCTGCGCGCGGGACGCCCGATGAGCGTCCGCAGCGCCGGCACGCGCACGCGCCATTCGGCGGACGTCGTGAAAGAATTCGCGTCCGACGTCCAGTACTACCTGACGCTCAGCCCGCGTCAGCTTCCGTCGCGGTATCTCTACGACGGCCTCGGCTCGGCGTTGTTCGAGGCCATCTGCCGGCTGCCGTGGTACGCCATCACGCGCGCCGAAGCGCGCATGCTCGCCACGCACGGCCGCACCGTGTTCGAGCGCCTCAGCGGCATCTCGAAAGGCATTGTCCGAATCGTGGAGCTCGGGTCCGGTGACGGGGAGAAGCTGCGCGTGCTGGCGCAGGCGGGGGCGCGGACCGCACGTCCGCTGACTATTCATCTGGTCGACGTCTCGCCGAGCGCGCTCACGACGTCGGCGCGCACGCTGTCCGAGCTGGGCGATGTCGCGATCGTGCTGCACGAGACCACGTACGAAGCGGGCCTCGAGGAGATTGCGCGGGAGCCGCGCGGCGCCGGCCGCACGCTGGTGGTCTTTCTCGGCTCGAACATCGGCAACTTCGATACGCCGGGCGCGAATGAATTCCTCGCGGCGATTCGCCGCGGGCTCATGCCCGGCGACGGCCTGCTGCTCGGCGCCGACCTCGTCAAGCCCGAACCGGTGCTGCTCGCCGCGTACGACGATCCGCTCGGCGTCACCGCGGCGTTCAATCGGAATCTGCTGCTGCGCATCAATCGCGAGCTCGGCGGCGATTTCGACATCGACGGCTTCGATCATCAGGCGGTCTGGAACGAGGCGGCCTTCCGCATCGAGATGCACCTCGTCGCGACCCGCGCGCAGCAGGTCCGGATTCCCGCCGCTGAATTGGAGGTCACGTTCGACGAAGGCGAACGCATCTGGACCGAAAGCTCGTACAAGTACGAGCCGGACGGAGTCGTGGCAATGCTCGAATCCGCCGGCTTTGGATGCGCGGCGCAGTGGATCGATCCGGTCGATCGATTCGCGTTGACGCTGGTCGAGGCGGTATGAACTTAAGATTAAGTTCAGTTGATAGAGTCGATCGGCGCGAATTCTGCCGATGACGATCGGTCGCGGAGCGGATGCCGGAAGTCAGGGAACTCGCCGCAGCGCTCGCACTCGAACACGCCGCGCGCCAGCCAGCGCATCGCGACCCAGCGAAGCGGCTTCCGGCAATACGGACATTCGGTGTGCGTGAGGATCGAGTCGGCGCGTGTCGCCTTTGCGGCCGCCATACAGTGATACCGTCGGGAATTGAAACGATTAAAGGAGCTCTGCTGCACGATTCTGAGCAGGTGAGCCGTTACGACCAGCCTAGAGGTTCCAGCCGACAGGACCTGTCCATCCGTCGGCGGCGAGGCCCTTTTCGAATTCGATCTGGCGCTTGTTGAGTTCGGTGGAATCAGTGAAGTGCTCGGCCCGCTCGGAACCGTCGATGTCGATCACGCGCAGCTCGTAGCGGCCGTCAGGCAGGTCGCGCACCTCGTACCGGAGGAACTGCCCGCGGCGCTCAAACCACCAGAACACAAAACCTCACGGGGTTATGTCGGCTCGTCGCGCACTTTTGTGTAGGTCAGTGTGTCTTGTCGCCGAGCAATTTGTCGGCAATCGAGATCAGATCTTCCGTCCAGAGGGGCTTGAGCCAAAGCTGAGCTCCGAGATCGCGAAGCTCGGAGGTCGCTTCTTCATCGATAGTGCAGTCGCCCGTAATCATCGCCACCGGCACACGGCAGGTGTCGACGAACCCGCGCAGCCGGTACAGAAACCCGAGCCCGTTGATGAGCGGCATCCTGAGGTCGAGGATGATCGCATCCGGGCGGAAGCTCTCGACTTCGCGAAGCCCCTCGTACGCGTTCGCCGCCGTTCGGACCTGGTGGCCTTCGAGCCGCAGGATCCCGGCAAAGGTCTGCGTCACTCCCTCGTCGTCGTCGACGATCAGCAGGCGACCTGTGCGACGCGCGAGCGATGACATCATTTCAAAGCTCTCCCCGGCTCGAGGCCGGCACTCCGGTCAACAGCGACTCGAGCTCTACCTGGCGCTGCAGAGCTGCGGTCGCGCTCGTGAAGTACTCGACGATGGTGCCGCGCGTATGACTGATCGAGAGGCGGCACCGTTCACTCTTATCGACCGACACGAGCTCCCACGTGAACCGCTCCGAACCGACCATGAAGAAATTGAGCACGATTCCGCTGGATGGCAATCAGGGTACCGGTACTTAACGCACACATTTGCACACGATTTCGTTCGGGCATGTGCCAGACGGGTACATGCTCAACAACAGACTTGTCAGGACCTTGACGTCCGCGGTAATCGCTATTCCTCGCCGTCCGTCAGGAGGGGCAATGTCGACCCGGCGGCCGGCGTGAGAAGCCCGGTCTTTGAGTACGCCTGGAGCTTCTCGCGCGTATCAGCGATGTCGAGATTGCGCATCGTCAACTGACCAATCCGATCGAGCGGCGAGAAAAACGCCTCGCCCTTCTCCATCGTCAAGCGCTCCGGCTTGTAAGTGAGGTTCGGGCTCGTCGTATCGAGGATTGAATAATCGTTACCGCGCCGCAGCTCGACCGTGACGTCGCCGGTGACGACGCGAGCGACCCATCGCTGCGCCGACTCGCGCAGCATCAACGTCTGCGGATCGAACCACCGGCCCTGATACAGCAGCCGGCCGAGTCTTCGGCCGTTATCGCGATACTGCTCGATCGTGTCCTCGTTGTGAATGCCGGTGACGAGGCGCTCGTAGCCGAGGAAGAGGAGCGCCATGCCCGGCGCTTCGTAGATGCCGCGGCTCTTCGCTTCGATGATGCGGTTCTCGATCTGATCGCTCATGCCGAGACCGTGGCGTCCGCCTATCGCGTTCGCCTCCTGCATCAGCGCGACGGGATCGTCGAACGATCGTCCGTTCAGCGCAGCGGGCTGTCCTTCTTCGAAGCGGACGGTGACGCGCTCCGGCTTGATCGCGATCTCTTCCCGCCAGAAAGGGACGCCCATGATCGGCTCGACGATCGTGATGCTGGTGTCGAGGCGCTCGAGATCCTTGGCTTCGTGCGTCGCGCCGAGCATGTTCGAATCGGTGGAGTAGGCCTTCTCGACGCTCATGCGATATGAGAAGCCGGCGCGCTGCAGGTACTCGGACATCTCCTTGCGGCCGCCGAGCTCGTCGATGAACTGCGGATCGAGCCACGGCTTGTAGATCCGGAGATGAGGATTGACGAGCAGGCCGTACCGATAGAAGCGCTCGATGTCGTTGCCCTTGAAGGTGCTGCCGTCGCCCCAGATGTGCACGTCGTCTTTTTTCATCGCGGCGACGAGCATCGTGCCGGTCACCGCGCGGCCGAGCGGCGTGGTGTTGAAGTAGGGAACGCCGGCGGTCGAAATGTGGAACGCGCCGCATTGCAGCGCCGCGAGGCCTTCGGCCACGAGCTCGGCGCGGCAGTCGACGAGCCGCGCGTGCTCCGCGCCGTGCTGCAGGGCACGGCGCGGAATGTCGTCGTAGTCGGGCTCGTCAGGCTGACCGAGGTTCGCGGTGTAGGCGAAGGGAATCGCCCCCTTCGCCCGCATCCAGTGGAGCGCGGCGCTGGTATCGAGACCGCCGGAAAACGCGATGCCGACCTTATGGCCGGCGGGAAGACTCTGGAGAATGTGCAACGATCCTTACTTTCTCGCGGGGCCCCGCCCCCGCTCGCTTATCTCACCGCGAAGCAGTAGAAGAGTCCCGCGCCGCCGGTGCTGACCAGGTTCTCCTGGCTGCAGCCGCGGCTCGCGTGCGTCGAGTTCCATGACGTGTTGCCGCCACCGGTCCGATCGTGATGACCGAGCTGCGCCGTGCCGGTGCCGTTGCTCGACCAGTTGCCGCACGTGTGATCGGCGCCGTCGGTGAAGGCGGTCCCATCGAGCTGCGAACCGGTCAACATGTCGTGGCGGTTCGGCGTGTCGCCGACGCCGTTGATCGTCTCGCCTTTCTCGTTGATCGCGGTGACCTTGGTCAGGTTGTTGCCGCGACGCGCCTGCTCGAGCGAGTCGCCATGCAGGTCGGCGACGTTCTGCGCGACGCGCTGGTTCTTCGCGTTGTACCAGGGACCGTTGCCGATGCGATCGCGCGCGTTGACGGCGGGCTGACCGCCCGACGCGCTCGCGCTCAGATACGCGCGCCACGTGCCGTTGTTGCCCGCGCCGGCGGCGGCCGCGAGTTGCTGGCAGTGACGGTCGGCGCCGGCAAGGCCGCCGAGATTCGCGCCGTTTCCGCCGCCGACGCTCGTGACGAAGAACGTCATCGGTTGCGGGGGCGGCGGCTGCCCTGCAGGGGGCTGCGCCGGCGGCTGCCCTGGAGATGGCGTCGTCTGCGCGACGACGGTGAGATACGACCCGAGAAGGACAGACAGCATGACCGCGACGACGTACCTCATACTCAAGCCCTCCATACAAAGATGATGGGGTATTGTAATCGCATGAATCGACGAGAGTGGGGCCGCACGACGCTGACCGGTCTGGCTGGTCTGCTGTTTCCGCGAAAGGCCCGGGCACAAAGCGCCGGGTCCGGCCGCGCGCATCGCTACGTCCACCTGGACGTCTTCACGGACCGGCGGCTCGCGGGCAATCAGCTGCTCGTGTTCCCTCAGCCGGCCGGACTCGACGCCGAGACGATGCAGGGTTTGACGCGCGAGTCGAACTACTCGGAGTGCACGTTCGTGTTTCCGCCCGAGCAGGCGGGCACCGATCATCGCGTGCGCATCTTCGGTCGAACCGCGGAGATGCCGTTCGCCGGCCACCCGACGATCGGGACGGCGTTCGCGCTCGCGCACGTCGGCGTGCTGAAGCCGGGCATGACGAAGACGACGTTTGGCCTCGGTGTGGGACCGACGAACATCGATCTCGAGTGGAAGGGGAGTCAGCTCGCGTTCGCCTGGATGACGCAGCTGAAGCCGACGTTCGGCAAAACCATCGACGACACGAATGCGCTCGCGGCGGCGATCGGCCTCGAGCCAGGCGCGGTCGTCAAGCCCGCGCAGGAAGTCCACACGGGATCGACGTTCCTGGTCGTGCCGCTCGCGACCCGCAAGGCGGTCGATACCGCCGTGCAGGATCGCGCGAAGATGGACGCGGTGTTCGCCGCCGCCGGCGTTCAGCGGCGCGGCATGTACATCTTCTCGACTGAACGCGCGCAAGACGATGCGACGGCGTACAGCCGATTGCTCGGAACCGGCGGCATCGAAGATCCCGCGACCGGATCCGCGGCGGGACCGGCCGGCAGCTTCGCCGTGAAACACGGCTTCGTGCCCGCCGATCGCGCAACGTCGATCGTGTTCTTACAAGGCGTGCTCGTCCGGCGCCCGAGTCGCATTCACGTCCGCGTCGACGCGAGCGCCGGCGAGATCACCGGTGCGAAGGTCGGCGGCACCTCGGTCGTCGTCGGGGAAGGGACGATGACAGTTTAAGGGCCGCACGCTCTCCACCACGGAGGACACGGAGGAAAGGAGGTGGAAACCTCACCAGAAAAAAGCCTCCGTGTCCTCTGTGTCCTCCGTGGTGGAGAGTTCGGTGTTGTGCCTCAGAAATTCAGCTGCGCGCCCACCGCCAACAGACGTCCCTGCAGGATCGCCGTCGGTCGATCGAGCGATGTGCCGTATGTTTCCGTCACGTTCAGAATCGAACTGGCATTCAGGATGTTGAAGATGTCGAGCTGCCCCTGGAAGTTCACGTTGCGCAGGCGGAACTTCTTGGCCAGCCGGACGTCGACCTGATTC
The DNA here is from genome assembly GCA_036004865.1 of Vicinamibacterales bacterium. GTDB lineage: Bacteria > Acidobacteriota > Vicinamibacteria > Vicinamibacterales > CAVVIG01 > QHWF01. The sequence continues at coordinate 35,987 of DASYQZ010000158.1, read as the reverse complement.
CACCGATTGAGGTACTTCGTGCCGGGCTTGATCAACGGCACCGTCACGCTCGTCTGCACGAGGCTCGGCACCACGGTTCGATCGACGATGTAGTTCACGTTGAGCGACGGGTCGATGACGCGGCTGATCGCCGGATCGTAGGTGGCGTCCTGCCGCGCGGTCCCGCCCGGCTGTCCAGGATAGCCCTGCCAGTTGCCGCTGAGCTGAACGCCGAGCGGCAACGGGTACGATGCCGACACCTTGAACTGCGCGAGGAACGGCATGTCCAGATCGCGCTGATCGCAGTACCGCAGGCTGTTCGGATCGTCGACGTCGCAGTTGGCGGTGAGCTGGCGGCCGATGCTCGTCCCACCGTAGATGTTGCCGGTGCCGATCCGCGCGGTGAACCCGAAGTCGTACCCGGTGTACCAACGCTTGTTCTTGTCGGAATTCTTGTCGACCTGGCTCACCAGTCCGCGCTTCGCGAGACTCAGGTTGTAGATGGGAATCATCTCCGACGGGTTCACCGGATTCGGAATCTGGATCGCCGTGTAATCGTCGAACGTCGTCAGCACATTGTCGGTCCAGAACAGGCGGCTGAAGTCTCGCCGCACCCAGTTGGCCGACACCGAGACGCCACGCATGACCTCGCGCTGGATCCCGATGCTGTACTCCCACTGATACGGCCGCTTGATGTCCGGGTCGGCGACGCGATTCAACACGCCAGTCGTGTTGAACGGCGTGACGATCGGTCCGATCTCGCTGTCCTGCGCGATGTCGTCGCGGTTCGGATCGGACCAGGTCCGCCGGTCGGTTTCCTGGCGCAGCGGGTTGTACACCTGCGCGAACCCGACCGTCGAAAACGCGCGCATGTATTTACCCGCGTGCGCCTTCACGGCCGTCCTGCCGTCGCCGTGGAGATCGTAGACGCCGCCGAGTCGCGGTGCGACATCCTTCCAGTTGGGCAAATCGTAAATGGGACCGTATTCGCGGACCGGCACGAATCGGCCCGCCGGCGACACTTCTTTCGGAATGTAGGTGTTGAAGAGCTCGATCCGGACGCCGGGGTTGACCGTCAGACGATTCAGGGTCCACGAGTCCTGCACGTACAACCCGAGGTCGTATTTGATGTTCTCCTTCGACGCCTGCGACGTGTTGTAGGTGACGACCGATACCGGAGTGCGAACGCCGTTGATAGTCCGATACTCCTGTATGAGGTCGACGCCGTTCTGCAGCGATCGCTGGTGCCGGTTCCCGCCCTGTGACAGCTGCATGCCCGTCTTGAGCGCGTGCGTGCCGGTCACATACGAGAGCGCGCCGCTGTAGCTGTACCGATCGGGCACTCTGAAGTAGTACGGACCTTGCGGCGCGCTCCAGGCCTCGCCCGTCCCGCGGTCGAATCGCGGAATGTCGGTTGGGCCGACGCTCGGCTGCGCCTCGTTGGTCGAATAGGTCTCATCGTTCTCTGAAAAGCCCGCCTCGACGAGCAGCCGGCTGCTGAGCGTCCCCGTGTACTTGGCCTGTGCCGTGAAGTACCGCTTCGGACTGCGGATGCCGCACGCCTCCTCCATCACAAGCGCCCCACATTCGTGGCCACGGAACTTGACGATGCGATCCAGGTAGCCCGCGAACTTGTGCTTCTGCGCGATCTGCCACGTCAGCCGCACCACGCCGCTCTTGATGATGTTGTCGTCGACGGTCGGCTTCAGCTCGCGGCCGCCGAGCCCGTTGGCCGGGATGTAGGTCTTGTGCGTCGGATCGAGGTTGTAGAACGAATCGGTGACCGTCTGATCGACGCCCCATCGCCGGAACGAGGTGAAGAACCACAGATGGTTTTTTGCGATCGGTCCGCCGAACCCGGGATTGAAGTCGTGGATCTTCTCGACGCGGTTGGGCGCCTGGAGCCCTCGCTGCCGCAGGTCGTCGGTGAAGTTGTCGCTCTGCCAGGCGCCGGGCGTCCGCGAGATGAACAGCGATCCCTTGAACGTGTTGCCGCCGTCTTTCGGGATCATGTTGAGGCGCACGCCCGACGCCTGCACGTCGGCCGTGAGCGCGCTCGTCTGGTAGCTCATCTCCTGGAACATGCCGTCGTTGAAATAGTTCTGAATCGCGCCGTCGCCCTCGATCCCGTTGACGCTCATCCCGTCGACCTGGATGACGTTGTCGCGCCGGTCGGAGCCGTGCACCGCCATGTAGGTCTGCTGCATGCCGGCGGTGCCGCCGACGTCGGGCGCGCTCAGCGTGATGCCCGTCAGCGTGGATCCCAGCGCCCAGATGTTCCGTCCCGTCGGCAGCGCGTCGAGCAGATCCCGGGACAGGACCTGTTGCTGCGTCGCGCTCTTCACGTCGACGATCGGCGACTCGCCGGTCACCGTGACGGTTTCTTCGATGGCGCCGACTCGCAGATCCGCGTTAATCGTGGCCGTGAAGTCGCTCGGCAGCTCGATTCCCTGGCGTCTGACGCTGTTGAAGCCGGCGAGCGTGAACGTCACGATGTACGTGCCGGGTCGCAGATCGATGATGCGGTACAACCCCGCTTCATCGGTGGTCGCGGTTCTGGTCCCTTCGATCAGAGCCGGACTGCTGGCTTCTACGGTGACGCCCGGCAGCACCGCGCCGGTCGTGTCTTTGACGACGCCCGCGATCCCGCTTTGCGCGAGCACCGCAGCAGGAGCGAACAACAGCAACGCCGATGCGACCAGGACACAACTCGCCGTGCGCCTCATGCGGCCTCCTACTGAGAGAACGTCTTGTACTGCGCGGGTGTATAGCGGACGGGCGCCTATGTCAAGACGGAAAGTCTGAAGTCTGACGTCTGAAGTCTGAAGTCGGCCAGTTCTTCAAACTTCCGAATTCAAACTTCCAGCGGTTCCGACTTCGGACTTCAGACTTTGAGAGTTCAGACGTCGACGGCAATGTCGCGCCAGCGGCCTTGTCTGAATCTGAAGATGCTCAGGACCGCCCGCGTGAGATGACCGAGGACGATAGCCATCCAGATCTCGCTCGCCTCGAGAATGCCGGTCGCCTGAAAGAAGGTGCACAAGCCAATTGGCACCCCGATCTGCGAGATGACCGAGATGTAGAGCGGACTCCGGGTGTCGCCGGTGCCCTGAAGGCCGCCCGTGTACGAGAGCGCGACGGTGATGAACAGGCCCGACACGCTCAAATACCTGAGCAACTGCTCGCCCAGCGACGCGACGACCGGGTCGGTCATGCTGAAGGCGCCGAGCAGCACCTGTGGCACGAGCAGGAACATCGCGCCGACGACGGCCGCCACGGCGAGGCCGATGCGCGCGGCCACGGCGACGCCGTGCTTCGCGCGCTCGGGGTTGCCCGCGCCCAGGTTTTGTCCCGCGATGGTCGCCGACGCCCCCATCAGCCCCACCGACGTCCACGTGATCAGCGAGAACAGCTCTGTGTAACCAACCGCGTACACCGCCTGCGCCGCGGCGCTGTGTTCCAGCGATCCGATGAACCGGATGAGGAGCACGCCGGCGATGTTCATCGCGATGCCCTGCACGCCCGCCGGCAATCCAAAGCGGAACAGCGATCGGATGATGCTCCAATCGGGCGACTTGTCCAGGCCGCCGTGGAAATGAATCACCGAGCCGGGCGCGAAGAGCTTCCGGACGCCGTAGACGGCAACGATCGTGCTGCTGGCGATCGTGCCGAGTGCAGCGCCGACCGTCCCGAGCACCGGAATCAGGATGACGTTGAAGACGATCGTGAGGACCGTCATCGTGACGCCGAGGCGCAGTGGCGTGCGCGGATCGCCGGCGGCGCGAAACGCGCCGCTCAGCATGAAGAACATCAGCAGGCCGAAGATGCCGACGAACATGGCGCGCAGGAACGGAAGCGCCTCTGCCTGCACTTCGGGGGCCGCGTTCACGCTGTCCAGCAGCGTCGGCGCCGCACTGTAGCCGATGGCCGCCAGGAGCGCCGACAGCGCAAACGCGGTCAGGAAGGCCTGATAGACGACGCGGTTCACCTTCTCGGGATCGTTCGCTCCGGCAAACCGTGCGACGAGCACCGCCATCCCGGTGAACAGCGAGCTGATGAAGACGATGACGACGATGATGATCTGCCAGCTGACGCCGATGGCGGCGTTCGCCGTGGTGCCGACGAAGTGACCGACCATCACATGATCGATGATGCCCTGCAGCCCCGCGATGGCGTTCTGCAGCATCGTCGGCCACGCGAGCCGCCAGACGGCGGGAACGATGGGCCCTTCCACGATCGAGCGGTCGAACGTCTGCGCGGGTTTCGGCGCGGGATCGGCCATTAGGACACTAGCTACTCGTCGCCGTGATGCCGGCGCGACGCTTTCACTTCGCCGCGCCGCTTCTTCGACGTGATCCGCTTCTCGCGCGCGGCGGCGCCCGGTCGGGTCGGCCGTCGCTTCTTCGGCCGCTTCGCGGCGTGCTGAACCAGGGCGGCGAGCCGCGCGCGCGCCGCCTCGCGATTCTGCGCCTGCGTTCGATGTTCGCGGCTGTCGATGAGCAGCACGCCGTCGGCCGTCAGCCGGCGGCCGGCGAGCGCGATCAGACGCTGCTTGATCTCGTCGGGGAGGGACGAGGCGGCGACGTTGAATCGCAGCTCCACGGCCGTCGCGACCTTGTTCACGTTCTGGCCGCCTGGTCCGGACGCGCGGACGAAGCGCTCCTCGATTTCGTTGTCGTCGATCCCCACCGCATCCGTCACGCGAATCATCAGCCCCGCATCATAACCGCGTATGATCATAAACCGTGCATTTCGCGGCCCTTCCGGGCGCGGCGCGCGTGTACATCGTCGCTGTCATCGCGGCAGGGGTTGCGCTCGCCGCGTGGACGGCGATGCACGGGGCGTTCGGCCGTCCGATGACGTTTGTCGCGCTGCTCGCGGCGTCGATCATCATCGCCACCGTCAAGATCGAATTCACCGCCGCGTCGTCGACGTTCTCGCTGGGATACGCCGTCGGCTTCGCGTCGCTGCTGCTGCTGGGAGCGGGCGCCGCGGTCTGGATTGCGATGGCCAGCGCGTGGGCGCAGTGCTCGCTCAACGTGAAGGTGCGGACCACGTGGTATCAGGCGGCGTTCAGCATGTCGGTGCTGGCGCTCTCGATGGAAGCGGCCGGGCTGACGCTCGGGCGGACCGGCGGCACCGTCCTGACCGGTCCGGCCGACATCGTCATCCCGTCGATCATGGCGGCGTCGCTGGCGTATTTCGTCGTCAACTCGCTGCTGATGGCGACGGTCATCGCGCTGACGACCGCGCGGGCGCCGATTCAGGTGTGGGATCGCGAGTTCCTGTGGGGCGCGCCGAACTACTTCGTGGGCGCGCTGGTCGCGACGGTCGCGGTGCAGAGCGCCTCGCGATTCGGCTTCACCTCGGTCGTGCTGCTCGTCGCGCTGCTGTTCCTCACGTTCCGCCTGTACAACATGTACGTCAGCCGTCTCGACGAGGCGCTGACCGATCCGCTGACGCGCCTGCCGAACCGGCGAGCGCTGGCGACGCATGCGGAAACCGAGATCGCCCGCGCGACACGCGGCGGGCAGCCGTTCGCGATTGTGATGGCGGACGTGAATCGCTTCAAACAGATCAACGATACCTACGGCCACCAGAAGGGCGACGAGGTGCTCGGGATCATCGCGGACGGCTTCCGCCGCAATCTCCGTCCGTACGATTTCTGCGCGCGCTACGCCGGCGACGAGTTCGTGCTCATCCTGCCGGGATGCACGGCGGAGATGGCGAGCCACCGCGCGGAGATGATCGCGACGACGATCGCCGAGTCGCCGCTCGTCCTGCCGAACGGCGATTACTCAACGCTGTCGGTCAGCCTCGGGGTCGCGGCGTTCCCGGCCGACGGCCGCAGCTACGAGGACCTGCTCGCCGTTGCCGACGCGCGCATGTACCGGCGCAAGGCGCAGAGCAAGCAGCCAGTCGGGTCCGCCGACGAGCGGTGAGCCACGCCCACGGCGCCCGTAGGGGCGGACCCGCGTGTCCATCTACGTAGGGGCGGACCCGTGTGTCCGCCCCTATAGCCGTTGACAATATAGCCACTGTGGCTATAGCCTCGGTGGCTATGTCTGAGATCGCTCGCGAAGCGGAAACATTCCTCCCGCTGCCGCCCGCCACCTTTCACATCCTGATCGCGCTCGCCGACGACGACCGCCACGGCTACGCCGTCATTCAGGACGTCGCCGAGCGCACCGGCGGCGAGCTGAAGCTGAGCGCCGGCACGCTCTATCGCTCGATTCAGCGGATGCTCGAGCAGGGGCTCATCGTCGAGCCGCGCGAGCGCCCCGCGCCGCACGAAGACGACGAGCGCCGCCGCTACTACCGCATCACGCCGCTTGGCACCGCGGTCGCGAAGGCGGAAGCGCGGCGGCTCACCCAGCTCGTGAAGCTGGCGCGCGCCGCGGGCTTTGCGCCGGGGCGAGCGTAATGCGCGGGTATCGTCTGCTGCTGCGACTGTATCCCGCATCGTTCCGTCACGAGTACGGCGACGAGATGAGCGCGATCTTCGCGCGCCGTCTCCGCGACGCGTCGAACCTGTTCACGCGGGCGGCGCTCTGGATCGAGACGATCGCCGAGGTGACGCCGAACGCCGCGCTCGTGCACTGGGACGTGCTCGCGCAGGATCTGCATTACGTCGCGCGGACGCTCCGCCGCACGCCCGGCTTCGCGGTCACCGCCGTGCTGATCGTGGCGCTCGGCATCGGCGCGACGACCGCGGCGTTCTCGGTGACCGACTTCGTGCTGATTCGCCCGCTGCCGTTTCCCGAACCCGATCGGCTCGTGAAGTTGTGGGAGAGCATGCCGGGTTACCCGAGGGTGGAGCTGTCGGCGCCCAACTACCGCGACTGGAAAGCGGCCGCGAAATCCTTCGCATCGCTGGGCGTCTATCGCGCGGCGGCCGTCACGATGACGGGCGCGGGCGAGCCGCGGCGTTTTGTCGGGTCGTCAGTGAGCGCCGAAGTTCTACCGACGCTTGGCGTATCGCCGATCATCGGCCGTGCGTTCACCGCCGACGACGATCGCGACGGCGCCGGCGGCACCGTGATGTTGAGCTATCAGTGGTGGCAGACCGAGTTCGGCGGCGATCCGAACGCCGTGGGACAGAGCGTCATCTTCGACAACACACCCTACACCGTAATCGGCGTGATGCCACGGGAGTTCCATTTCCCGTCGAGTGACGTGCTGTTCTGGACGACGAACCGCTTCGGCGAGCGCGACTATCAACCATCAGAACGGACGAACAATTATCTGTATGCCGTCGGCCGGCTTCGACCAGGCGTGACGCTGCAACAGGCGCGCGCCGAGATGGACGTGATCGCGGCCCAGTCGATGCGGCAGTACCCGAAGGAGAACAAGGACACGGGCGCGGTGCTTCTGCTGCTCGGCGAGGACGTGTCGCAGCGCTCGCGGCTGCTGCTGCTCGCGCTGTCGGGCGCTGCGGCCTGCGTGCTGCTGATCGCCTGCGCGAATCTCGCCAATCTGTTGCTGGCGCGCGCGCTCGGACGTCGGCGCGAGCTGGCCGTTCGCGCCGCCATCGGTGCGGGACGCGAGCGCCTGATCCGGCAGCTGATGACGGAGAGCCTGCTGCTGGCGATCGTCGGCGGAGCGCTCGGCATCGCCGTCGCTGTCGTCTCGGTGCCGCTGCTGGCGCGGCTCGTCCCGGCGACGCTGCCGATTGCCGCGGCGCCGTCGGTCGACGTGCGCGTCCTGATCGTGGCCGCCGCGCTGACGGTCGTGACCGGGATCGCCTTCGGCCTTGCGCCGGTCGCCCGCGCCGGCGGAAGTCCCGATCTCGAGGGCCTGCGCGAAGGGTCGCGATCGGGCGGCGGTCAGAAGGAACGACTGCGTTCTGCGCTGGTGATGGCCGAGATCGTCATGTCGGTCGTGCTGCTCGTGTCTGCGGGACTGCTCATTCGCGCGCTGCTCACGGTGCAGGCCATCGATCCGGGCTTCGAGCCCGAGGGCGTGCTGACGATGCGGACGGAACTGCCGATGCCTGCGTACGGCCGCGTCGCCACGCGTGAAGCGTTCTACGCGCGCGTGCTGGGCGAGATTCGGGCGATGCCGGGAGTGACATCCGCGGGGTACGTGAGTTTCCTGCCGATGGGATCGATGCGGGGCGGCATCTGGCCGGTGTCCGTCAAGGGCGACGTCGAGGCCGCCAACGACACGCGACGCGCAAACAACGTCGCCGCGATCCGCTACGTCACGCCCGGATACTTCGAAGCCATGGCGATCCCGCTCCGGCGCGGCAGGGACATGAGCGCCTCGGACAGCCGCGAGCGGCCGTTCGTCGCGGTCGTGAGCGAATCGTTCGTGCGGCGGTATTGGCCCGGCGCGGATCCGATCGGCCGCCATTTCACGTTCGCGTTCGCCGACCGCGAAGTCGTGGGTGTGGTCGCGGACGTGCGCTTTCGCGGGCTGGAACGCGAGAACGAGCCGCAGGTCTACCTCTCGTCGATGCAGGTCGCCGACGGCGCCATCACGTTCTACAGCCCGAAAGAGCTCGCCGTGCGAACCACCACACAGCCTGCGACGCTCGCGACGTTGGTGCCAGGGATTCGCGCGATCATCCGTCAGGCGGATCCGAAGCTGCCGATCACGCGCGTGCAGACGCTCAGTGACATGGTCGATCTCGAGACCGCGTCCCGATCGGTGCAGGTCCGCGTGCTCTCGGCCTTCGCGCTCACCGCATTCGTGCTGGCAGCCATCGGCATCCACGGCCTCCTGTCGTTTGCGGTCTCGCAGCGGACGCAGGAGATCGGCGTCCGGATGGCGCTCGGTGCGCAGTCGAGCGACATTCTGTCGATGGTGCTGCGACGATCCGCGGCGCTCGCCCTCGCGGGCGTGATCCCCGGCGTTGCCCTCGCGTATGCGGCCGGGCGGAGCATGGAGGCGCTGCTGGCCGGCGTCAAACCGGCGGACACGGTGACGCTCGCGGCAGCCGTCGGATTGTCGATGCTGATGACCGTGCTCGGAAGCCTCGCGCCCACGCTGCGCGCGCTGCGCGTCGATCCCATCAGCGCGCTTCGCACAGAGTAGGGGCCGACCCACGTGTCGGCCCAGGGAACACACGGGCTGGCCCCGGGGCGGACACACGGGTCCGCCCCTACGAGCGGGATTTTCAATGATGCGGTTTTACTATTTGCTCCTTCGGCTCTATCCCGCCTCATTCCGCCGCGAGTACGGCGACGAGATGTCGGCGATGTTCGCGCGCCGTATTCGCGACGCTGCAAATCCGGCCGCACGCGCCATGTTGTGGATCGCGACGATTGGCGAGGTGCTCGCGAACGCCGCGCTCGTTCACTGGGACATCTTCAGACAGGACGTCCGCTACGTGGCGCGGACGCTCGCTCGCACGCCGGGCTTCGCAGCCACCGCCGTGCTCGTCGTCGCGATCGGCATCGGCGCGACGACGGCCGCGTTCTCCGTGACCGATTTCGTGCTGCTGCGGCCGCTGCCATTCGCCGACCCCGGTACGCTCGTCAAGATTTGGGAAAAACCGACCGGCTATTCGCGGATGGAAATGTCGCCGGCGAACTATCGCGACTGGAAGAACGCCGCGGCGTCGTTCGACGCATGGAGCGCGTATGCCATGACGTCGGTGAACCTCATTGGCGCAGGCGAACCGCAGCGCGTGGACGCGGCGGGCATCAGCGCGGATCTGTTGTCGACGCTGGGTGTTCAGCCGCTGATGGGACGGCGCTTCACCGCGCAGGACGATCGTGAGGGTGCCGGCGGCACGGTGATTCTCAGCTACCGGTTGTGGCAAACCGCCTTCGGCGCCAACCCCGCCGTCGTCGGTCGACGCGTGGTGCTCGGCAGCGACGCATCCGAGGTCATCGGCGTGATGCCGCGCACGTTTCGTTTTCCGACGGCCGATGTGGCGTTGTGGACGCCGCTGCGGCTTGGCGCCGGCGCGTTTCAGGATCGCAACAACAACTTCCTCGAGTCGATCGCGCGGCTGCGTCGCGGTGTGTCGCTCGAGGCCGCGCGCGCCGAGCTGACCGTGCTCGCCGCACAGAGCCGGCAGCAGTACCCGAAAGAGAACGCGGGCATCGACGCCTCGATCTACCGGCTCGGCGACGAAGTGTCGCTCCAATCGAGGCTGCTGCTGGTGGGTCTCAGCGCGTCCGCGGCCTGCGTGCTGCTGATTGCGTGCACGAACCTCGCAAACCTGCTCCTTGCGCGGGCGCTCGGCCGGCGGCGTGAGCTCGCCGTGCGCACCGCCCTCGGCGCGGGACGCGAGCGGCTGGTGCGACAGTTGATGACCGAGAGCGTGGCGCTGGCAATGGCCGGTGGCGCGGTGGGCGTCGCGTTCGCAACGGTGACCGTGCCGCTGCTCGCCCGGCTGACTCCGCCGGCTTTGCCGATCGCCGAGACGCCGGCCGTCGATCTTCGCGTCCTCGCGTTTGCCGCGATCGTGTCGGTCGCGACGGGCCTCGCATTCGGCGTCGCGCCGCTGGTCGGGGCGGGGCGCGACCGTCACCTCGACGGACTTCGCGAAGGAGTCCGCGCGGGAGGCGGGCCCAGGGAGCGTCTTCGTTCGGCCCTCGTCATCGCGGAGATCACCGCGTCGGTCGGGCTCCTCGTGTGCGCGGGACTCTTGATGCGATCCCTCTGGACGATCCAACGCATCGATCCTGGATTTCGAACTGACGGTGTGCTGACGATGCGTACGGCGTTGGCGTGGCCGCAATACGCGCCGACGGCGGCGCGCGACGCGTTTTACGCGCGCGTGCTCGGCGACGTCCGGGCGTTGCCCGGCGTGGCCAGCGCCGCATACGTCAGTTTCGTGCCGCTCGCGTTTCGGGGCGGCATGTGGCCCGTGTCGATCGACGGCCGGCCGGTCGCGGCGGTCGCCAACGAGGTCGCCGTGCTGCGCTACGTGACGCCCGGCTTCTTTGCGACGCTCGGCATTCCGATCACGCGAGGCCGCGACATCAGCGAATCCGACGTCCGCGATCGGCCGTTCGTCGCCGTCGTCAGCGAGTCGTTCGTGCGACGCTATATTCCCGTTGGCGATCCAATTGGACGGCGTTTCACTTACGCGTTCGCCGACCGCGAGATCGTCGGCGTGGCCCGTGACATTCGCGCGCGCGGCCTCGAGCGCACGAGCGAGCCGCAAGTGTACTTGTCCGCGAAGCAGGTGCCCGATGGATGGATCCCGCTCTTCGCGCCGAAGGACCTGGTGATCCAGACCGCGTCGGCTTCGGTCGAACCCACGTCGCTCGTGCCGGCGATTCGCGCGATCGTGCACAAGGCGAATCCGCAGCAGCCGGTGTCCGACGTCCGCACGCTCGCCGACGTCGTGGATCGCGAAACCGCGTCGCGATCCGTCCAGGTGCGCGTGCTTGGCGCGTTCGCGGCGATTGCGTTCGTGCTCGCCGCAGTCGGCATTCACGGACTGCTGTCGTTCTCGGTGTCACAGCGGGCGCAGGAGATCGGCGTCCGCATGGCGCTCGGCGCGCAGCGGAGCGACATTCTCCGCATGGTCGTCCAGCGCAGCCTCTGGCTCGCGGCCGCGGGCGTCATACCTGGTCTCGCGCTCGCGTATGCCGCCGGCCGCGGCATGCAGGCGCTGCTCGTCGGCGTCACCCCGGCGGATCTGCCGACGTTCGCAAGCGCCGCCGCGTTGGCGGTCGCGATGACGATGGCCGGCACGCTGATGCCGACCCTCCGCGCGCTGCGCGTCGATCCGATCACGGCGCTGCGGGCGGAATGAATTCAGAATTCTTCGTACGCCGAGTAGCCGCGATCGCCCCAGCGGATCATTCGCGGCGCGTCTTCGGACCACCACAACATCACGCGACCGGCCAGTGTCTCGTCGGTCACGAGGCGGACGACAGCGTCCGCGATCTGTTCCGGCGTCAGCAATCGTGACGGAAGTTGATGTCCGAGACAACGACGGCAGCGCCATCCGCAGCGAACCGGCGTGCGATCGTCTCGCATCCTGTTCCGCCGGCGCCGGTCACGATCACGATGTGATGTCTGCGATTGTCCAAGCGACCAGTGTATGTCTGCTTGACCGCTCACGCGCCTGAGCTTGATGAATCGGGTCGCGTACGGGGCGGCCGCGCAATTGCATTGCCGCGCGCGTGCCAGCCGAATCCCTGGCTGCCAATTCGTAGAGGAGCTCCAATGAAAACCGTCGCCTGGCGAGTTGCCGGACTCGCGATGACACTGTCGCTCGCCGCCGCGATGCCGGCTGCGGCACAACAGACAACCGCACCGGCGGTTCTGACGCTGCCCGTAGCCGGAACATTCTCAGGCGGAGGAGAGTTCACCGGATCCGTCAGCATCAACAGGTTCGAGCAGCGCGGGAATCAGATCGTCGCCGTTGGATTCGTCGCCGGCGTGCTCAGCCGCCACCGCCGGATCGGCACAGCAGTCGCTGGAGAAATTGCCTGGCCGGTGAGCGTTCGATCGGGAGGGCAGCTGATCGCCAACGCCGACAGCCGCGACGCCGTGAGATCCGTCCCGATCGCCTGGTCGTCCGGACCGCGAGCGATGCCGCGAATCTTGCTCGCTCAAGCACAGAGCTGTTCCGTTCTTTCAGTCGGGCTCGGTCCGATGAACGTCGACCTGCTTGGCACGCAAGTGGCGCTCGGCGCCGTCACGTTCGACCTTGCGGGTCAATCCGGCACGCCGTTGGGCGATCTGGTGTGCGCCGTTTCCGATCTATTGGGTAATGTCGCCGGTCTGGTCAATCTGTTGAACAGCCTCCTCGGCTTGTTGACCGGACTGCTCGGCGGCTTGACCGGTGGTTTGGGCGGCGTCGTTTAAGAGGTGAGACCGAGCAGTCGCGCCGCGGTGCCGCCGAGGATCGCTTCACGATCGGCGTCGCTCAATCCCGGCGTCTTCAGCACGTGGTCGACCGGCTCGCTCACCCATGGATACGGATAGTCGGTGCCGACCACAATCTGGCCGGCGCCGACTTCCGCGACGAGATGGCGCAGCGCCTCGGGCGTGAACACCAGCGAGTCGTAGTACATCTGCTTCACGTACTCGGTCGGCTTTTTCTTCGGCACGCCCGCCTTGCACTGCTCGGGGAACACCTGGCAGCCGCGATCGGATCGGTTCATGTACGACGGCAGGTAGCCGCCGCCGTGCGCCGCGCAGATCTTCAGGCCCGGATATTTGTCGAGCGTCCCTTCGAAGACCAGATGCGAGAGCGCGATCGTCGTTTCCAGCGGATTCCAGATGACGTTCGTCAGCAGGCCGTTGCCGCGCAGCCGCGCGTTCAGAACGGGTGATCCCTGCGGATGGATGAACACCGTGGCGCCGAGCGCTTCGGCCTTCGCCCAGAACGGATCGAACGCCGGATCGGCGAGCTCGCGTCCGGCGACGCTGCCGCCAATCGCCGCGCCGCGCAGCCCCATCTTCTTCATGCCCTGTTCGAGCTGCTCCGCGGCGAGGTCCGGAAACTGCAGCGCGACCGACGCGAACGCGGCAAATCGATCCGAACGACGCCCGCAGAAGTCCGCCAGGCTCTGGTTCTGCACCGCGATCACCTGCGCGGCGACGTCGCGATTGGCCTCGTACCAGTTCGGGTTGATGCTGAGGACCGCGAGGTCGATGCCCTGCGCGTCCATTTCTTTCAACCTCGTGGCCAGCGGCTCGCCGTCGAGCAGCAGCGACTGCTGGCGGTTGCCCTGCGGATTCAGGATGTCCTGCGCTTTCGGCACCGCGCAGTGCGCGTGCATGTCGACCGTCCTGATGCGCCGGCCGCGCAGCATGACCGGGGCGTGCTTCGCGGCGGTTCCCGGCCGCGCCGGTTGTGAAGATTGTCCGGCGGCGTTCGCGCGTCCGCAGCCGACGAACAGGAGACCGCTCGCGCCGGCGACATCCTTGAGAAACGTTCTGCGGTCGACCACTGCTCACCACCTCATCCCAAATCGCTAATCCCTAATCCCTACGAACGTCAGTCCCGTAGCGCGAACGCCACGATGCTGCTTCCGGACGGCGCGCCGTTCTTGCCGCCGCCGCAGACGATGACGACGTACTGCTTGTCGTTGAGGAAGTAAGTTGACGGCGTGGCGTTGCCCGCCGCGGGCAGCGTTGTCTCCCACCGCAGCGCGCCGGTGAGCTTGTCGTACGCGCGGAACTTCCTGTCGAAGTTCGTCGCGCCGATGAACAGGAGTCCGCCGGCGGTGACGAGCGGTCCGCCGTAGTTGTCGCTGCCCGTGTTCGTCAGTCCCTTCGCGGCGAGCTCGGGATACTCGCCGAACGGAATCTTCCAGCGAATCGTGCCGGCATTGAGATCGATGGCGTTGAGCGTTCCCCACGGCGGCGCAATCGGCGGATAGCCGTCCGGGTCGCGCCAGAGCAGATAGCCGTCAGTGCGGTACTTCAGAAACGAAGGATCGCTGGTCACCGCTTTGTCGGTGGATTTGTCGACGCCGGTGACGAGAAAATTCACGAGGTCGTTGATGTTGCCGCCGCCCATGTCCGGATTGCCGGGCATGCGGCCGGTGCCTTCGCGGATGATCGCCGCAATCCGATCGCGCGCGAGGCGATCGCCGATGCCGATGAGCGACGGCGCGTCGGGCGATCCTTTTCGATCCTCACGGTGGCACGTCGCGCACTTGGCGTCGTAGAGCGACGTGTCGCTGTTCGGGACGATCTTGATGATCCACGGCATCTCGTTCGAGTTGACGTAGAGCAGCGCCGTGTCCGGATCGAACGCCGCGCCGCCCCACTCGCCGCCGCCGTCGAAGCCGGGGAACACGATCGTTCCTTCGAACGACGGCGGCGCGAAGAAGCCTTTCGAGAGCTTCTTGAACTGTGCGAGAACCGCCGCATGCGCCTCGGGCGTCCGCTTCGTCAGCATGTCCTCGGTCAGACCCTGTCGCGCGAACGGCGGCGGCTTCACGGGATACGGCTGCCGCTCGGCGAGCAGCTCGCCGTCGACCGCTGACGGCGGAACCTTCCGCGTGTCGATCGGGAAAAGCGGCTCGCCCGTCTTGCGATCGAGCACGTAGACATAGCCGTACTTCGTGATCTGCGCGACGGCCTCGACCTTGCGGCCGTTGCGGGTGACGGCGACGAGGTTCGGCGAGGCGGGGAAGTCCCAGTCCCACACGTCGTGCTTGACCGCCTGGAAGTGCCAGATGCGCTTGCCGGTGCGTGCGTCGAGCGCGAGGATGCAGTTGGCGAAGAGGTTGTCGCCGTGGCGTGTGACGCCGTAGAAATCGAATGACGCCGATCCCGTGGCCGCGAACACCATCGCGTTCTTCGCGTCCACCGTGACGCCAGCCCACGCGTTGGCGCCGCCGGAGATGCCGGGCCCCGCTTTCGGCCAGGTGTCGTACCCGAGCTCGCCGGGCTTCGGAATCGTGTGGAAGATCCAGCGCACCTTGCCGGAGTTCACATCGAACGCGCGGATGTGGCCCGGCGATCCGGGCAGCGTCTCGGGCACGCTGCTGCCCATGATGAGCAGATCTTCGAAAATCGATCCGGGCGTGCTCGCGCTGACGCTCAGCTTCTCGGCCGGCTGATCGAGTCCCTCGCGCAGATCGATCTTGCCGCCAGCGCCGAACGACTCGATCGGCTGACCGGTCTTCCTGTCCAGCGCCCACAGAAAGCTGCGGTAGCTGACGAACACGCGGTCCTTGTGCACCGTCACGCCGCGATGGCGGAATCGCCCTCCTGTACTAGATGTCCCCGTGCCACTGCTCGGGTCGAACTTCCAGATCTCGCGGCCCGTCGCGGCGTCGATCGCAAGCACCTTCAGCGTCGGCGTCGTCGCGTAGAGCACGCCATCGACGACGATCGGGTTGCTCTGCATCTCGGAGCCTTTGAAGGCGTCGCGCGAATCGTAGGTCCAGGCGACCTGCAGCGCCGAGACATTGTCGCGGTTGATTTGACTGAGAGTGGAGTAGCGAATGTTGTCGATGCCGCCGTTGACCGGCCAGTCGACATCGGGCGATGTCTGAGCGATCAGAATCGCGAGGCCCAGGAAAGGCAACCACGAAAACACGAAAACACGAAAAAGAAATCCTCTTCGTGCTTTCGTGTTTTCGTGGTTGCGTTTGCTTTCGTGGTTGCGTCTTGAGACCACGGGCTACACCTCGCGCGCGGTGATTTCGTACTTGAAGTTGTCGGGATCGAGGCTGTCGAGCCGTCCGTTCGCCGTTTCGGCCTGGGGATACATGAAGAACCCGAGCGTGCCGCGCTTCGAGCGGGGCAGCAGCACGTCGTGCGCGTAGTTGAACGCCATCCAGTTCATCTCCCACGAGCCGAACAACCGCGCGCGGGCAGTGCGAACCTTCTCGTCGTCGATCGGCAGATGCCCGGGCGGTTCCTCGAGCGCGACTTTCCGCACGTCGGCGGGATCCACCGGCACCCATCCGTAGCCGGTGAGGTAGACCTCCGCGCGACAATGCTGCGCTCGGGTGGCGTTGTCGGACGAGAGTCCAAGGCTTCGCAGGTCGTTCTGTGATTTCGCGACGCGAATGCCCCAGACGTCGCGCGCGGGAATGCCGGAGGCGCGCGCGAGGCCGACGAAGAGCGCGTTGAGGTCCGCGCACTTGCCGCTGAGATTCTTCGATTCGAGCATGAAGCGGATGTCGCCGGTGCCGCACCCGCGCGTCGTGGGGTCGCGGAACGTGTTGTCGACGATCCAGTCGTAGATCGCGCGCGCGCGTTCGAAGTCCGTGCCGGCGCCGCGCGTGATCTGGGCCGCCGTCGTCTTCACGATGCCGTCGGTGGGGATGAGCCTGGTCGCGCGCAGGAAACGATCGAGGACGCGGCCGTCGAGCGGTGGCGGAACGGTCGGCGTCGCCAGATTTGCCGTCCGGTCAGCGGTCGACACGCGGCTGGTGACCGTGAGCGCCGGCTCGACGCCTGCGCTCCACTCGGCGATCAGGATGTCGAGGTCGTCGTTCTCGACAATCACCACGCTCCCGCCGGGCGCCTGATAGGTGTCGCCGAGTGTTTTCTGATACGGCGCGGACGCGAGCGGCATCGGCAGCCAGACGCGGGTCGGTCCCGCCGGTTTCAGAATCTGGACGCGTGTCGTGATTTCGAATACGCGCCAGCGCTCGGAGGTCATCGCCGCCGTCGCGCCTGCGGCGCTTTGGCGAGCCTCGCCGAAGCTCGCCGAGCGTGCATGCGAGCGCAGGCGGGCCTGCGCGACGAGCGGCGCCGCGGCCAGTTTCAGAAATGTCCGCCGATCCACGGCCCGCATTATAAACATTACAAGTCAGACTCGAGTCGGAGTTGAGTCGGAGTCGAGTCCGACTTCACTCTGACCTCACTCCGACTTGAGTCGGAGTTCAGTCTGACTTCAAAGGAGGACAGCGGCCACAACGAGGAGTCCCCAGCGCGCACGGATCCTGTTGCCGGTCATCGCAGGCAAACATTACAAGTCAGACTGGAGTCGGAGTTGAGTCGGACTTCACTCTGACTTCACTCCGACTCGAGTCGGAGTTGAGTCCGACTTTAAAGGAGGACGGCGGCGACGGCGAGGAATCCCCAGCCGACGAGAAATGCGAGCCCGCCGATCGGCGTGATCGCGCCGAGGATCGTATTGCCGGTGATCGCGAGCAGATACAGGCTGCCGGAGAACACGACAATCCCGACGGTGAACGCCCAGCCGGCGGCGCGAAACATCCAGCCGTCGAAGCGTCCCAGCATCAGCGCGACCAGCAGAATCGCGAGCGCGTGATACATGTGATAGCGCACGGCGGTCTCGAACACGGCGAGCATGTCGGGCGACAGCCGCGCGCGCAGCCCGTGCGCGCCGAACGCGCCGAGGGCGACCGCCAGAAATCCTGCGACCGCGCCGACGAAGAGAAATGTTTTGTCCACCTGAATTTGTAGCGCGGGCCTTTCAGGCCCGCGATGGCGGCCTGAAAGGGCCGCCCTACCCCGCACCGAATGATAGCCTACGCAGCATGCGGCTTCTTGCGCCAATCGCGATCCTTGGTGGAACCGGACAGCAGGGGCGCGGCCTCGCACAGCGTCTTGCCATGGCGGGTGAACAGATTATCGTTGGCTCGCGCGATCCCGATCGCGCGCGCGCGACGATAGCCGGCTGGCGATCGTCCTCGCCGGCGATCGAGGTCGCGGACAACGTCACGGCCGTCACGCGCGCCTCGGTCACGATCCTCGCAGTGCCTTTCCCATCGGTCGACGCGCTGCTCGCGGACCTTCATCCTCACTTCAGGCCGGACTCGCTCGTCATCGACCTCACAGTCCCGGTGACCTTTGCCGCCGGCAAGATGACGATGATCGCTGTGCCCGAAGGATCGGCCGCACAGCACATCCGGACGCGTCTCCCGGCGTCGGTTCGGCTCGCAGGCACATTCAAGACACTCCCTGCGCATCTGCTGGACGAAGCGGAGCGATCGCTCGACTGCGACGAGTTCGTGTGCGGCGACTCCGACGAAGCGCGCGTGCAAGCATCCGCGCTCGTGGTGAAGCTGCAGGGAGTCCGCGCGATTGACGTCGGTTCCCTTTCACGCGCTGAGTCGGTCGAACATCTCACCGCGCTCGCGATTGCGATCAACCGCCGGCACAAAATCCGTGAAGCGCGTTTTCGTGTGGTGGGACTACCATGACGATTCGAGGATCTGAGGACCTGGAGGTATCGATGGCGACTATTCCCCAATCGCACGCCGATCTGGTGACCAAGCAGGCGTTCGCAAATCTCGCGACGGTGAACGCTGACGGCAGTCCGCAAGTCACGCCCGTCTGGTGGGACTCGGACGGCACGAACGTCCTCGTGAACACCACGCGCGGGCGCGTCAAGACGAAGAACCTCGAGCGCAATCCGCGCGTCGCCCTCTCGATTGCCGATCCCGACAATCCGTACCGCTATGTCGGCATCCAGGGGCGGGTCGTCGAGATGACGGAGCAAGGCGCCGATGCGCACATCGACAAGATGGCGAAGAAGTATCTCGGCAAGGACAAGTATCCATACCGCCAGCCGGGCGAAGTCCGCGTCATCGTAAAGATCAAGCCGGAGAAAGTTCACGCCAACGGGTAGCAGCGCCTGCGGCTACACCGAGCCGCGGACATGCGAATCCGCGGCTCGGTGTCAGCGACAGCTCGCGCTGGGGGTGGGGCCCCAGCGCCAGTGAAGAAAAGATGGCAGAGCTCCATATCGTCCCCGTTCCTGGTCTTCCTGAAATCACGCGCGGTGCGGACCTCGCGCTCCTCATCGCCAACGCGGTGACGAAGACCACGCGCACGGTCGACATCGACGACATCTTCGTCGTCGCGCAGAAGATCGTGTCGAAGGCCGAGGGTGCGGTCGTGAAGCTCGACGAGGTGTCGCCGTCGCCCGCGGCGGAGGAATGGGCCGCCGCGCACCACAAAGATCCGCGGATCATCGAAGTCATCCTGCGCGAGTCTCGCCGGATCGTGCGGATGGCGCACGGCGTCATCATCGCCGAGACGCACCACGGGTTCGTGTGCGCGAACGCCGGCGTGGACACGTCGAATGTCCCCCCGGGCTTCGTGACGCTGTTGCCGCGCGATCCCGATGCGTCCGCCGCGCGGCTGCGCGACGCCTTGATTGGCGCGTTCGGCTGCTCGGTCTCGGTGATCGTGGCGGACACGTTCGGCCGGCCGTGGCGCGAGGGCGCCGTCAACGTCGCGATCGGCGTCGCGGGCCTCCGTCCGCTGCTCGACTATCGGGGCTGCGCCGATTCGTTCGGGCGGACGCTGCAGTCGACGGTGATCGCCATTGCCGACGAGCTGGCAAGCGCGGCCGAGCTCGTCATGCGGAAGACCAAAGGCACGCCGGTCGCCATCGTGCGGGGCGCATCGGAGTGGGGCGGCGAGGGTAGGGCTCGGACGCTCGTGCGCGATGCCTCGCGCGATCTGTTCCGATGATGGCGGCCCCGGCCCCGGCAACCACGACGGCGACAGCGCTGAGCCGACGGCGTCGGAGCCGAATCGTCAGGTCGCTCGCGGCAGCGACGCTGACGATCGCGATCTTCGGCCTCATCCTGCGCCGTGTACCATTTCCGGCGCTCGCCGCCGCGCTCGGTGACGCCGACTACCGCACGTTTCTCGCGCTGATGATCCCGAACACATTGTTCTACTTTGGCTGGGACACGCTGGTGCTCGCGGTGGCCGTCCGCTGGTTTCACGGTCCCGTCGCGTATCGCGACCTGCTTCCCGCCCGCGCCTCCTCGTACGTCGTCGGTTTCTTCAACACGAATCTCGGACGCGGCGCGCTGGCGGCGTACTTGTGCCGGCGTCTTCAGTTGCCGTTTCTCGAGTTGGGCAGCACGGTCATCTTTCTCGTGCTGACGGAGTACACGCAGCTCGTGCTGTGGTCGATGCTGGGACTCATCGGGTTTCGCGCCGAGGTGACGCGCAGCCTGCTCGCGGTGGCGGCGGCGGTCGCGTGCGTCTGGATCGTCGTGCGCGTCGTGCTCGTGCCGCGAACGTGGTCGATCGTCCGGACGCTGCGGCTGGCGACGCTCGGGCAGTACGGCGGGATCGTGCTGCTCCGGGCGCCGATGTTCCTCGTATCGCTCTGCCTCCACTACTACGCCGCGCACGCGTTCGGCATCCGGATCCCGTTCGTCCAGATGCTGACGTTCCTGCCGGTCATCTTCATGCTCGCCGCGCTGCCGGTCACCGTCGCGCATCTGGGCACGACGCAGGCCGCCTGGATCTTCTTCTTCAGTCAGTACGCGCCGGCGCCGCGGCTGCTGGCGTTCAGCCTCGCCGCGCATCTCGTGTTCGCGTCAACCCGTGCGTTCCTCGGCGTGCTCTGGTTGCCAGTGGCGTTCGGCGACCTGGTGCCGTCACACTCACCAAAACACCAACTCACCAATTCACCAATTTCTTGATTAGACTCTCGGCATGCTGACGAATGGACGCGTGCGAGCGACGCTCCTCTTGATCGCGATTCCGGCGCTGCTGGTGGCGCAGCGCGGACGCTCCGACAATCCGTTTCCCGGCGGAACCAATCCGGATGGATCGCTGCGGCCGACGCCGCCGGTCACGCGATTGTTCACGCAGGACGCCTACACCGAGTACGCGATCCTCGAGCCGGGCAGCCAGTCGTTCCGGATCCGGTTTCTGCCGGAGGAGACGCGCGCCGGCGCGACCGAGCTGGTCAACGCCACGCGCGGCGGCAGCGAAGGATCGGATGTCGAAGTCTTCGATCCACGAACCGGCCGGCCGCTGCCGTTCACGTACGAGCACGAGCCGAACGATCCCGAGACGCACGCGATTCACGCGAAGCTGCCGATTCCCGTGCCTGAAGGCGGTGTGGGCCGCGTCCTGATCTACAAGACCTACAAAGATCCGCGCACCTACCTGATGCACGGCGACGACATCGTCTGGGTGCGAAGCCTGAGCGGGTACCGCCTGGGCGTGTTGCTGCCGAAAGGGTTTGCGTTCATCTCGTCGAACGTCGCCGCACAGGTGACGACGGTCGCGGATGGGCGGTTGAAGCTGGCGTTCGCGAATCCGAGCGGGCAGAGCCATCCGGTGACGATTCACGCCCGGAAAACGACCGCCGCGTTCACACCGCGCAACGATCCCGACATGTTCTTCGATGACGTCAAGACGGTGTACGACCTCGGCGCGCCCGAGGCGAGCAGCATCAAGATCGAACAGATCTATAGCGACGTCCGCAGAGGCGACGCCGCAAAGCTCGACACGCTGGCGTATCTACCGCTGCAGGATCTGAAGGTTGTCGACCTGGACACGGCGAAGACGTTGACGCCGGTCAATAGCGGTCCAATGACGTCCGTGAAACTCGACGTACCGATCGTGAACGACAAGCAGAGCGCGCACCTGAAGATCACCGGCACGCTGAAAGATCCGGCGTACACAATCGTGAATGGTGACCTCGTCTTCGAGCGCACGCTGCACGGCCTGCGCAACACCGTCTTGTTGCCGGCGGGTTGGGAGGTGTCGCGCGTCTCACAATCCGGAACGATCGGCACGTATCGAGGCCGGCCGTTCGTCGCGCTGATCAATCTCAATTCTGAGAACCGCTACACGGTCGCCATTCGCGCGCGCAAAGGCGCCGCAACATCCACGCCCATGCGCGAATCGGCGAGCGCCCGGCGCAGCATCGCGATCGATCTGTGGAAACAGGGCAAGCCGGCGTTCGGCGTGTACGCGCCGAATGAGAATCCCGGGCCGCGCGGGCAAGGCCCGCGTCGCGCCGTTTACACACGCGGGGGCGGCGAGAAGCTCGCGATGAATCCGCTCGTCGATTTCGTCTTCCTGAATCTCGAGGGCGCGTACGACGCGGACGCCCTTGGAGCCATCGCGCGCGGTCTTCGCGATCCGAGTGCGACGGGGCGCAAGACGCTGATCGTCAGGATTCCCTCAATCGAGACAGCCGGTGACGCGGCGACGAAAGCGCGCGTGAAAGAAGCGTTCGATCTCGGCGCCGACGGCGTCACGATCCCGCACGTCCGCGGCGTCGACGAGGCGAAGCAGGCGATCGGGTTTTTTCACGACGCGAGGGCGAACGTGTGGTCGCCGTCGAATCCGTCGGGCGACACCATCGCGATGCTGATGCTCGAAGATCCTGACGCGGTCGCGCAGGCGAAGGCGGTCGCGGAGGTTCAGGGGATCAGCATCCTCGCGTGCGGGATTGGCAGCCTGACGCAGGCGCTCGGCGGCGATCGGGCGGGCGCGGAAGCGGGCACGCAGCGCGTCCTTATGGAAACTAAACGCGCACGGCTGGTCAACATGCTGACGGCGTCGCCGCAGGACGTCGAGAAGCGAGTGAAGGAAGGGTTCCTCGCGCTGCTGACTCAGGGTCAGTCGGCGGATGAGACCATCCGTCTCGGCCGCGCCGCCGCCGGCCGCTAGCCCGAAGTCTGACCCCACTCCGACTCCACTCCGACTTCAGTCAGAGTGAAGTCAGACTGAAGTCGGAGTCGTGACAAGTCGAGCCACCATCATCGGGGAGTGAGATTTCGCCGCCGGCCGGCCCGCTGATTGTTACAACTCCGACATCACTCCGACTCCACTCCGACTCAGGTCAGAGCGAAGTCGGACTTGAGTCGGACTGAGCGAAGTCGGACTTGAGTCGGACTTGAGTCGGAGTCGTGACAAGCGGTGACATCCGCTGACGACAAAGTACCGCGCGCTAACGTCCATTCAGCCCTATACTTAGCGCTTGGGTCCCAACAACATGAATCGATTCGCGTTCGCAGTGGCCATCGCTGCGTGGGTCGGCAGCGCTGTCCTCGCTCAGCAGGCTCCCGCTCCCGGGCCAAAACCAGTCGCGCCTTCGACCCCTCTCAAGGCAACCGCCGCGACGAAACCGGGCAGCGCCTCGCCGGCGGGGCCGTCCGTCGACGCCCAGAACCAACTCGTCAAGCAGTACTGCACCGGCTGTCACAGCGATCGCGGGCGAGCGGGCGGACTCTCACTCGTGAACTTCGACGCGGCCGACGTCGAGAAGCATGCCGACGTCGGCGAGAAGATGATCCGCAAGCTGCGCGCGGGGATGATGCCGCCGCCGACGGCGCGCCGCCCCGACGCCGAGACGATGAACGCGTTCGTCACCGCGCTCGAGACGACGATCGACGCCGCCGCCGCGCTGAATCCGAATCCCGGCTGGCGTCCGTTCCAGCGGCTGAATCGCGCTGAGTACGTTCGCTCGGTCCGCGATCTCGTCGGCATCGACGTCGACGTGAATTCCTTCCTGCCGCCCGACACGATCAGCGCTGGCTTCGACAACATCTCCGACGTCCAGAATTTCTCGCCCGCGCTGATGGAAGGCTATCTGCGCGCAGCGAGCCAGATCAGCCGGCTCGCGGTCGGCGATCGCAACGCGAGCGCAACCTCGGTCACCTACAAGATCGGCCGGACGATGTCGCAGATGCGCCACGTCGAGGGCGCGCCGATGGGCACGCGCGGCGGCATTTCGGTCGTCCACGTGTTTCCGGCCGACGGCGACTACGTGATCAAAGCCGCGATGCACTACGAGCCGCTCGGCGGCCTGTTCGGCCGCTACTCGATGCTGACGATGAACATCACCGAGCAGGTCGACGTGTCGATCAACGGCGAACGCGTCGCGCTCGTCGACGTCAACCCGGCGATGAGCGAGACCGACTTCGGGCAGAACAAAGGGCAGAACGGCCTCGAGGTCCGGACGCCGCCGATTCACATCAGCGCGGGTCCGCAGCGCGTATCGGTGGCGTTCATCCAGCGCCTCGACGGGCCGGTCGACGACGTGATCGCGCCGCTCGAGAACACCCTGGCGGACGTCGACATCAGCTACGGCGTGACGGCGCTGCCGCACATGCGCGACATGGCGATCGTCGGGCCGTCCGTGGTCACCAGCGTGTCGGAGACGCCGAGCCGCCGCAAGATCTTTTCGTGCCGCCCGCTCAGCGCGAACGAAGAAGAAACGTGCGCCGCCGAGATCGTCAAGCGGCTGACCGCGCAGGCGTATCGCGGGGAAGCGGCGCCCGACGACATCCAGGACGCGCTCGAGTTCTTCCAGAAGGGACGCAAGGCGGGCGACTTCGAGAACGGCATCCGGCTCGCGCTGCAGTCGATTCTCGTCAGCCCGCGATTCCTGTTCCGCACCGAACACGCCCCTTCGACAGGCTCAGGCCAGGCCCGTGCGGTGAGCGCGACGGCGAACAGCTATCGCATCAGCGATCAGGATCTCGCGTCGCGTCTTTCATTTTTCCTCTGGGCGAGTGGCCCCGACGCGGAGCTCGTCAAGGCCGCGACGAGCGGCGCCCTGCGTACGCCGGCCGGCTTCGACAAGCAGGTGCGCCGCATGCTCGCAGACAAGCGGTCCGACGCGCTGTCGACCCGCTTCGCGAGCCAGTGGCTGCGCCTCCAGGACCTCGACAAGATCATTCCGGACTACCTGCTCTACCCGCAGTACGACGACACGCTCGCACAGGCGATGCGCAAGGAGACCGAGCTCTTCTTCGACAGCATCGTGCGCGAAGATCGCAGCGCCCTCGATCTGCTGACCGCGGACTACACGTTCGTCAACGAGCGGCTCGCGAAGCACTACGGCATCGCGAACGTCACCGGCAATCAGTTCCGGCGCGTGCAGACGCCGGAGTACCGCCGCGGCCTGCTCGGTCAGGGCAGCATCCTGACGTCGACGTCGGTCGCCGATCGCACGTCGCCGGTGCTGCGCGGCAAGTGGGTGATGGACGTCCTGCTCGGGACTCCGCCGCCGCCTCCGCCCCCGGATGTACCGGCCCTGGACGATTCGGTGAAAGCGAACGAAGGCGGCAAGATGCTCTCGACGCGCCAGCGGATGGAAGAGCACCGCAAGAACCCGACCTGCAACGCATGTCACCGGTTCATCGATCCGCTCGGCCTCGCGCTCGACAACTTCGACGTGACGGGCGCGTGGCGGATCAAGGACAACGAAGTGGCGGTCGACTCGGTCGGCGACCTCTACGACGGCACGAAGATGCACGGTCCGGCGGGCCTGCGCGACGCGCTGCTCAAGCATCAGGACATGGTGCTGCGCAGCTTCGCGGAAAACCTCCTGACCTACGCGCTCGGCCGCCGCGTGGAGTACTCCGACATGCCGACGGTCCGTGCCATCGTCGCCGGCGCGGCGAAGAACGACAATCGCTTCTCGTCGTACGTGCTCGGCGTTGTCAACAGCGCCGCGTTCCGTATGGTCAAGGTCAGCGCGCCGCCCAAAGCCCTGAACGCCGACGCACCCTCGCGATAACAGGAGAGATTCCCGATGTTCATCACCCAGAAGCACCTCTCACGCCGCGCCGTCCTGAAAGGCATCGGTGCGACGGTGGGGCTGCCGTTGCTCGAAGCCATGGTGCCGGCCGGGAAGGCGTTCGGTGCGACAGCAGCTGAGAAGAAGCTCCGGGTCGTGTGCGTCGAGATGGTGCACGGCGCCGCCGGCAGCGCCGCGTTCGGGATCAAGAAAAACCTCTGGGCGCCGGCGGGCATCGGCAGGGACTTCGATTTGAGCCCGACGAGCCTCAAGTCGCTCGAGCCGTTTCGCGATGACCTGACCATCGTCAGCAACTGCGACGTGCGGAACGCCGAGGCGTTCACCGCGCCGGAAATCGGCGGCGATCATTTCCGATCGAGCGCCGTGTTCCTCACGCAGGTGCACCCGAAGCAAACGCAGGGTTCCGACGTCCGCGCCGGGACGTCGTTGGATCAGCTCTATGCGCAGCGGCACGGACAGGACACGCCGATTCCGTCGATGCAGCTCTGCATCGAGAACGTGGATCAGGCGGGCGGCTGCTCGTACGGCTACTCCTGCACCTACACCGATTCGATCAGCTGGGCATCGCCGACGCAGCCGCTGCCGATGGTGCGCGACCCGCGAGTCATCTTCGATCAGTTGTTCGGCGTCGGCGCCACGCCCGACGAGCGGCGCGAGCGCCGCGCCGAGGATCGCAGCATCCTCGACTGGCTGGGCACATCGGTCGCGCGCCTGCAACGGGAGCTCGGGACCGCGGATCGCGCGCGCCTCGGCGACTACATGGAGAACGTCCGCGAGATCGAGCGACGGATTCAGAAGGTCGAAGCGTTCAACAGCACCGGCGAGCCGCGCGATCTGCCGGGCGCGCCGATCGGCGTGCCCGATTCGTTCTCAGAGCACGTCAAGCTGATGTTCGATCTGCAGGCGCTGGCGTTCGCCTCGGACATCACGCGCGTCTTCGCGCTCAAGATGGGACGGGACGCGTCGAACCGCACCTATCCCGAGAGCGGCTTCAACGGCGCGTTCCATTCGGCGTCGCACCACGGCGAGCGCGAAGACCGCATCATCGACTTCGCGAAGATCAATGCGTACCACGTCAGCATGGTGCCGTATTTCCTGGAGAAGCTGAAGAACACCCCCGACGGCGACGGCAATCTCCTCGACAACACGATGGTGATTTACGGATCACCGATGGGCGATTCGAATCTCCACAATCACAAGCGCGTGCCGTTCTTCGTCGCCGGTCGCGGCGGCGGCGCGTTGAGGGGCGGCCTGCATCTGCGCGCGCCGGACGGGACGCCGCTCGCCAACGCGATGCTGACGCTCATCCACGGTCTCGGCATCGACATGGCGCAGTTCGGCGACAGCACGGCCGCGTTCGATCTCAATGGGGTGACGGCGGCAGCGACGCAAGGGTAACGCGGAGCCAGGTGATGCGAAGACTGATTTCGTCGGGCGCGGTGTTCGGCGCTTTGTGCGTGACCGCTCTCCTGAGCGCGGATGCCGGTAACTCGCCGGTGGCCGATGCGGCGCAGGCGGGCGACAAGGTGGCCGTGCGCGCGCTGCTGAAACAGGCGGTGGAAGTCAACGCCGCGCAGGGCGACGGCATGACGGCGCTGCATTGGGCCGCGATGAACAACGATGCGGAGCTCGCGCAGTTGCTGCTCTACGCCAGCGCCAACGTGCGCGCGACGACGCGCATCGGCGGATATACGCCGCTCCTTCTCGCGGCCGAACGCGGCTACGCCGAAGTCCTGGAGCCGCTCATCAAGGGCGGCGCCGACGTCAACGCGAAGACCTCGAACGGCACGACGCCGTTGATGTTCGCCGCAGCCTCCGGCAACGCCGACGCGGTGAAGACGCTGCTGGATCGCGGCGCCGACGTCAACGCGAAGGAATCGACTCGCGGTCTGAATGCCGCAATGTTCGCCGCGGCATCCGATCGCGCCGCCGTCATCGGACTGCTCGCATCGCGCGGCGCGGACCTCGAGGCGACGACGAAGATCGTCGAGCTGCATACGCTCGATCGCAGCTCGTTCGGCGGCATTCTCTTCGGCAACCCGCAGGCGGGACCGCCGCTGCCAGCACCCGGGGCCAGTGGGCCGGGTGGGGCAGGTAGGTCGGGCGGGGCTGGTGGGGCAGGTGGGGCGGGTGGGGCGAATCCGGTCGCGAACGCTGGCCAAACACCGCCGGGTCAGAATCAGCAGTTAGGACGCAACGCGCCAGGCGGCCGTGGACAGGGACGCGCCGGCATCGATCGCCAGTATCAGTTGAACGAGCTCGTGTACGCGCAAGGCGGGCTCGCGCCGATCCATCTTGCCGCGCGGCAGGGCTTCATGGAGACGGTGCAGGCGGTGATGAAGGCCGGCGCCGACGTGAATCAGTTGACCGCCGGCGACAGGTCGAGCCCGCTGCTCATCGCCACGATCAACGGACACTTCGACGTCGCGAAGTTCCTCCTCGATCGCGGTGGGAATCCGAATCTCGCGTCGGAAAATGGCGCGACGCCGCTCTACGGCGCGCTGAACGTCGAGTGGGCGCCGAAGTCGCTCTACCCGCAGCCGCGCGCGCATCTGAATCAGAAAACGACGTACCTGGAGCTGGTGACGGCGCTCCTCGACAAGGGCGCGAATCCCAACGCGCGGCTGCGAAAGAAAGTCTGGTACTCCGGCTACAGCTTCGATTTGTCGGGCGTGGACGAGATCGGTGCGACGCCGTTCTGGCGCGCTGCGTACGCGAGCGACGTCGCGGCGATGCGGCTGCTGGTCGCGCGCGGCGCGGATCCGAACATCCCCACGATGAAGGGGGCGGGCCGGCCGCGCGTGGCGGATATCGATCGCGATGTGCAGGACGTCTCGACGAAGCCGCCTGTTCCAGTCGGCGGACCCGGCGTTCCGCCGATCGTTGCCGCGGCGGGCAGCGGGTACGGCGAAGGGTTCGCCGCCAACTCGCATCGCTTTGCACCGACCGGCATGCTCGCGGCGATCAAGTACCTCGTCGAGGAGCTCGGCGCCGACGTGAACGCGGCGGACCACGAAGGCAACACGGCGCTGCACAACGCCGCCGCGCGCGGCGACGTCGAGATGATTCAATACCTCGTCTCGAAGGGCGCGAACGTGAAGGCGGTCAACCGCGAAGGCAAGACGACGGCCGACATGGCCAACGGGCCGGTGCAGCGAATCCAGCCGTGGCCCGAGGCGCTCGCGCTGCTCGAAAAGCTCGGAGCGAAAAACAATCACAAGTGCGTGTCCTGCTGATCGAGCCTCGCCCGGATCGGACAACCGCGCCGCTCTGGTAGGACTCTGTCTGACGAACTTGCACAATACTTCCCTCGAATCCGTAGATCCTCACTCCGACTAATTTCCCCGGCGGCTATACTGCTCTCGTTTCCCCTTGCCAATCCGGCGGAGGTACCTATGCGCGCGGCCGTGTTGACTTTGATCGCGGCGTCCGTCCTGGTGCTCGTGTTGACGGTGGATGTGTTCGCGCAGGCGCCGGCGCCGTCGTACCCGATGCGGTTCCAGTCGGCGGCCGTGAAGCTTCGCGAGTGCGAGCTCGCGGTCAGCGACTGGAGACGCCAGGCTCTTCTCAGCGGCATTCTTCTCGGCGCGATCGCGGTGTTCGGCGGCGCGACGGCCGTCATTCAGGGGCTGCAGAAACCGTGGACGAAGACCGCCACCGTCATGCTCGGCGCCATCGTCAGCACCGTGACGGTGATCAACACGGCGGCGATGGACGGCGATTTCAAAACACTCAACCGGCGCGCGAACGGCGGCAAGCGGCTCGTCGCCACAGCCGGCGACTGGCTGCAGGGCAGGGACAGCGTGACCACCGACGAGGATCGCGATCTCATCCTGCAGGAAGTCGAAAAGCGCATTACGGCGTTCTGGCAGCTCTCAACCGACCAGCAACAGACGCAGAGCGCCAGTCAGTCGGGCT
This sequence comes from Vicinamibacterales bacterium, assembly GCA_036004865.1. Lineage (GTDB taxonomy): Bacteria > Acidobacteriota > Vicinamibacteria > Vicinamibacterales > CAVVIG01 > QHWF01. The sequence continues at coordinate 6,409 of DASYQZ010000158.1, read as the reverse complement.
CGCTGTTCGAGCCGGTCGCGTACGCGGCGACGTCAGAGGCGCTCGAACAACGGTCGCAGGCGTGCGGCTGCCTGCAGGCGTACGATCCCAGTCCGCAGTTCGTGTACTTCTGCGGCACCGGGATCGGGAAGTCGCTGACCGAGGCGAAGGCGGCGGCGACGTCGCGCGCGCTCACCGAGGCGAACAACGCCCTGCGCGAGAACGTCAAGCAGACGTCGCAATCGGGAAGCGACAGCGCCTTGAACGCGTACGTCCGCCGCGTGGCGAGCGAGGCCGATTCGTGCGCGCGGCCGGGGAGAGGGCAGTACGAGTCGGCCGTGCTGCTGCGCGTCGCGCGCGCGCTCGCTTCGTCCGAAGCGCAGACGGCGTTCGTGCCCGCGGCACGCCCCATTCCGTCACGGGTGCCGGTCGCCGTGGGACAACGGACGGTGGCGGCGTCCGCGCCCCTGTCGAGCGCGGTGTCGATTCCGGTCAGAGCGAACAACACCCGCGACGGCGACTTCGTGTTCAACTTCCGCGTCGACCGCGCCGGCGGCCGGCGCACGCTCGTCCTGTCCGAGATTCAGGTGCACGAGGACGGCTCGGTCGGACCGACGTCGTGGACGTTCACCGTTCTGGTGAACGGCGCATCTGCTGCCACTGTCGAGGAGACGGCCTACAACGACGAGAGGAAGCCGCCGGTGTACACGATGACGAAGCCGGTCGTCGTCGCGCTGAGCGCCGATTCCATCGTCGAAGTGCGCGGCTACCGCCGATAGCGGCGAACAGGCGGATTATCTGGCTTGTCCGAGCGGCGCGGTGATAGGCTTCGCCTGTTTCATTCCTACTCGTGCTCAGCGGTTATCAGAGGAGGCCATGATGCGACGTTTCGGTCACATCCTCGTCGTTGCGCTTCTGCTCTGTAGCGGTCCCGTCTCCGCTCAGCTCGGCGGCGGAGGGCCCGCCAAGGCGAAGGCCACCGCGCCTGAGATTCCGTTCGACTCGGTCCCGAATTTGTTCAAGATGCCGGCGGGCTCCTACATGGGTGAAGGCGTCGGCGTCGCCACGAACTCGAAAGGACACGTGTTCGTGTACGTGCGCAGCGGCGAAACGCGGCTGTTCGAGTTCGATCAGAACGGCGCGTTCGTCAAGGAGTTCGGCGTCGGCAGCTACGGCTTCTCGTTCGCGCACGCCGTGCGCGTCGACAAGGACGACAACGTGTGGGCCGTCGACGAAGGGACGAACGTCATCCAGAAGTTCAACCCTGAGGGCAAGCTGCTGATGGTGCTCGGCAAGCGTCCGGATCCGCTCGATCAGCTCACGCTCACGCCGGGCGGCGGGCAGTACTCGGGCGCGAACCGGCCGTACTCGTTCCACCGCCAGACCGACATCGGCTGGGATCCGCAGGGCAACATCTTCGTGTCGGACGGCTACGGCGATTCGCGCGTCGTGAAGTTCGACAAGAACGGCCGCTTCGTCAAGTCGGCCGGCACGCGCGGCAACGGTCCGCTGCAGTTCAGCACGCCGCACGCGATTTCGGTCGATGCCAAGGGGATGGTGTACGTCGCCGATCGCGGCAACTCGCGCATCGTCGTGCTCGACAACGATCTGAATCAGAAGGCGGTGTACGACCACGTCGGCGCGCCATGGGCGGTCTGCATCTCCGGCGGATCGCACCAATACTTGTACAGCTCGAACTCGTTCCCGACGGGCAACAACTTCGACCAGGCGGCGACGACCGGCGAGGTCTACAAGATGGAGCTCGACGGCACGGTGCTCGGCCGCTTCGGCAAGGCGGGACACGGCTTCAAGGAGTTCAGCAGCATTCATCAGATGGACTGCCGGAATCCCGACGAGCTCTACGTCGCCGAGATCACGGCGTGGCGCGTGCAGAAAATCCTCCTGCGTCCGCAAACGCGGTCCACGGGCGGAAGGTAGGAGGCGGCCATGAAGTATTTGAAAATTCTGCTCGCCCTCGCGGTCGTTGGTTCCGTCGTTGCCACGATCTTTGCGCAGACGCCGCGTGAGCTCGCGTTCGACGCGAACGCCGACTTCGTGCAGCTGCCGTCATACGGTGAAGTGGCCGGCGTCGCGACCAACTCGCGCGGCCACGTCTTCGTCTACGCGCGCACCGGACATGCCGTCGCCACGCTCGGCGACGAGCGCACGTTCTATCACGGCGGCTCGCGCCTGTTTCAGTTCGATCAGAGCGGCAAGTTCGTGAAAGAGATCGGACAGGGCGTCTACGCCGTGAACTTCGCGCAGCAGGTGCGCGTGGATCCGCAGGACAACGTCTGGATCGTCGACGCCGGCTCGAACCAGGTCGTCAAGTTCGATTCGGACGGGCGATTCCAGCTCGTGCTCGGCAGAAAACCGGAGAACATCACGCTTCGGGCGGGCGCCGGCGTGCCGGCGCGTCAGCTCGACGTGGCGCCGGAAGGCTCGGCGCCTGCGGCCGGCGGGCGCGGCGGTGAAGGCGGACGCGGCGGCGGTGGGCGCGGCAGCGGCGGCGCTCCTGGCGCCGGCATCCGCGGCGACGCGTTCAACCGGCCGTCGGACGTCACCTGGGATCGCGCGGGCAACATCTACGTCGCCGACGGCTTCGGCACGAACAATCGCGTGGCGAAATTCACGAAGGACGGCAACTTCGTGAAGTCCTGGGGACAGACCGGATCGGCGCAGGGCCAGTTCAACCAGATTCGCGGGATTGCGAGCGACGGCGCCGGCAACATCTACGTGGCCGACGCCGGCAACAAGCGCATCCAGGTGTTCGACGGCGAGGGCACGTTCAAGTCACAGATTGCCAACGTCGGGACACCGCAGGCGATTTGCGTCTCGGGCGGATCGACGCAGTACCTGTACAGCTCGAACTCGAATGATCCGGAAAGCATGGACAACGGCGAGATCTACAAAGTTCAACTGAACGGACAGGTCGTCGGCAAGTTCGGGAAGGCGGGCAAGCTGGCGAAAGAGTTCGGCATGGTCAACGCGATCGATTGCCGCACCGAGAACGATCTCATCGTCGGCGAGGTCTGGAACTGGCGGGCGCAGAAGGTCACGCTGCGGCGATAACCTCGGTTCTGCTTGACGCCGTGGTGTCCTAGCGGCAATAGTACACCACGGCGATGCTTCCTTTCTCGATTTCCCTGCAAAGCGGCGAGCCGCTCTTCGACCAGGTCGTCTACGCCGTCACGAGAGCGGTGGTCACCGGTCAGCTTCGCGTCGACGATCCGTTTCCCTCCGTCCGGACGCTCAGCCAGGAGCTGAAAATCAACCCGAACACGGCGCACAAGATCGTCGCGGCGCTCATCGCCGATGGACTGCTGCAGGTGCGGCCCGGCATCGGGACGGTCGTCGCGCAGGGACGGCCCGGCGGAATCGCGGCGCGGCGCGCGCTGCTCGAAGACGATGTCGAGCGGCTCGTGGTCGAAGCGAAGAAGGCGGGCGTGAGCCTGCCGCACGTGATCGCCGCCGTGCGCCGCCACTGGAATCGACTCGTTCGGCGGAGCGCATGAACGCCATCGAAACCGTCGACCTCTCGCGGCGATATCGGCGCCTGGAGGCCGTCGACGCGCTGAACCTTCAGGTGCCCGCCGGCAGCGTGTTCGGTCTGGTCGGCCCGAATGGCGCGGGGAAAACCACGACGATCAAGCTCCTGATGAACCTCGTGCGGCCGACCCGCGGATCGGCCGTCGTGCTCGGCACCGATTCGCGGCGGCTCGCGCCGCGCGATCTTCAACGCATCGGCTACGTCTCCGAGAATCAGCGGCTGCCGGGCTGGATGACGCCGGCGCAACTGCTGGCGTACTGCCGGCCCTTCTATCCGACATGGGACGAGACCCTGTGCCGCAAGCTGCAGACCGACCTCAATCTGCCGTTGACCGCCCGTCTTCGCACGCTGTCGCGCGGCACGCGCATGAAGACGGCGCTGCTGGCGTCGCTGGCGTACCGGCCCGAGCTCGTCGTCCTCGACGAGCCGTTCAGCGGGCTCGATCCACTCGTGCGCGACGAGCTCATTCGCGCGCTGCTCGAACTGGCTCCCGAGAACAATGTCCCTGACGCTCGACCCGTGACCGTCTTCGTCTCCTCGCACGACGTCGAGGAGCTCGAGCGGCTCGCGGACTGGATCGGCTTCATCGATCGCGGCCGGCTGGTGTTCGCCGAGCCGGTGTCGTCGCTCCTCGCGCGGTTCCGCCTGGTCGAAGTGGTCGCGCGCGACGGCGTCGCGCCGCATCCGCCGACCGCCTCCGGCTGGCTGCCGCAGGGCGCGGCAGGCCGGACGATTCAGTTCATCGACACGAACCACGCGGCGCCGGACGCGGACGCGCGCGTCGCCTCGACGTGGCCCGACGCCGACATCCGTGTGTCGCCGCTCTCACTCCGCGAGATCTTCGTCGCCCTCGCGCGCAGCGCGAAATGAACATGAACCTCTTCGTTCATTGCCTTGGCGCCGACGTCCGCAGATTCTGGCCGGTCATCGCCGGCTGGCTGTTGGTGGTCGCCGGGATGGCGTCGATCGACGGCATTCGGCCGCACCTCGCCGCCGATCCGCGGCTTCTGGGTCTCCTCGGCGTCGCTGGCAACGTGCTGTGGCTGGCGCAGCTGCTGATGCTCTTCCTGCTGATCGCGCTCGTCGTCCAGGCCCATCCGCTCGTCGGCAGCGAGGCGTTCTGGATGACGCGGCCCATTCCGCCGGCGACGCTCCTCGCCTGCAAGCTGACGCTGCTCGGAATAGTGATGGTCGCGGCCCCGGCGATCGCCGAGATCGTGTTGATGGCGGTTTACCGCGTGCCGGCGAAACCCGCGGCGTTCGTGGCGGTCGACGTCGCGCTGACCCAGGCGGCGTTTCTGATTCTGCTGATGACGGCCGCCGCGCTCACCCGCAACCTTCCCGGATTCGCGCTGCTGTGCGGGTCGGCAATCGGATTGATCGCGATCGCGCTGTCGATTGCGATCGCGGTTCTGATGGCGAGAGACGACTTCTCGACCATGACGTATGTGCTGGTGTCCACGTCCGAGCCAATGCCCTCCGGTGAAGACCCAACCGCAGGGTTCCTGTGGAACGTGCTGTTGCCCGCCATCGGCCTCGCCGTGCTCGCCGTTCAGTACCGCTCGAGGTCTCGCGTGCGCGCGTCCGCGCTCGGCGTCGCCGGGGTGCTGCTCGCCTCCGCGATCGTTCACGCGTGGCCGTGGCCGGTCCTGGCGCCCCGCGTCCTCGTACCGGACTGGGCCCGCGCCGCGTCGGCGCTGCGGCTCAGCGCGGATCCCGGCACGGTCGATTCGTCTCACGAACAGGCGTTCGCGCGCCGCACGCCGTGGAGATTGATCCGCGCACGCGTGCATCTCAACGGCATCGAATCCGGATGGTCGGCGACGGCCGCCCTGATGAACGCGTCGATTCAGATGAGCGATGGCTCGGTTCTGCCAACCGAACGTGGCGGATTTCCGGCCGATGTCCCCGTCGATGCGGAGGAGGAGAGCCCGCAGCGCCTGGTGATGCGCAAACTGCTCGGCGTCGGGCGTGTGATCGAACCGTTTCCTCCGAAGGCGGAATCCGCCGTGGTGTTCGTCGTCCGCGACGTGGAGGCCCGAGGATCGCAGCCTCGAACGGGCGAATATCGCGGGCGCTTCCAGGTCGCGCTGACACACCACGAAATCGAAGCGACGCTGCCGCTCCGTGCCGGCGCCGGCCATCAGTCCGGTGCGTATCGATTCGTCCTGGACAGCGTCGACCGCGCGCGCGGCGGCGCCGTCGCGCTGATTGCCCGGGAGTCGCGGGCGCTGTCGCGCTTCGACCGCAGACCGGGAGCATTCTTCCGCTTCTACCTCCGCAATCAATCGCAGAGCAGCGCAATCGTCGGCAACGCGATCGACGTCCGCGAAGTGCCGTTCCTGTCTCAATTCATGCCGCTCTCGTTCGGCTATTCAGTGGAGACGATGGGCTTCATGGCTCGCGGGCTGATGATCAGTTTCTCGCCCACCGCCGGCATTCAGGGTGAGTCGATGCCGATCAACGATGCGTGGATCGCGGGGGCGGAGCTGGTCATCGTGCGAACGACGAGAGAAGGATCGGTGCAGAGGGAGCTCGACATCACCGAGTTCCCAATCGGGTAATCGGATAATCGGGTAATCGAGTAGTCGGCGATGGCCAAGTACCGGATTACCAAATCACCCGATTACACGATCAATTACCCGATTACCAGATTACCCAATTACCAGATTCAGAAGATGAGCCGGAATCCCAACTGCGCGGTGCGCGGATTGTCGGCCACGATCGGAATCATGAAGTTGGCCGAGTTCCTGGCGCCGGTCGCGTCGCCGAAGTTCGCGTGGTTCGTCAGGTTGTAGATCTCCAGGAACACTCCCGCCTGATAACGCTGCACTCGCCAGATGTACTGGACGCGGCCGTCGAGAATCAACTTGTGCTGGC
>DASYQZ010000157.1:0-1823 GCA_036004865.1 Vicinamibacterales bacterium | reverse complement strand
ACCAATTCACCAATTGTATGATCGCGATCGGATGATCCGGCCGACCGTCGCGCGCGTTGATCTGAACGCTCTCAAATCGAACTACCGCCGAATCGTCGAACATCTGACTGCCGAGTCGCGCACGCATGCGCCCGGGGTCATGGCCGTCGTCAAGGCGAACGCGTACGGGCACGGCGCGGGACAGGTCGGGCGTGCGCTCGAGGACGCGGGCGCCGATCTTGTTGCGTGCGCGGACATCGAGGAAGGCGCGGTGCTGCGCGAGGCGGGCGTGCGCGCCGAGATTCTCGTCTTCGGCGCGCTCAGCGTCAGCGATCTCGACGGTCTGTTCGACTGCAGGCTGACGCCGACCATCTCGACTCCGGGCGCCGCGCGCGCGGTGCAGGCCGCGGCGCAGAAGTACGGGCAGACGCTTCGCTATCACCTGAAGATCGACACGGGCATGAACCGCCTCGGCTTCCGGTGCGACAATCTGTCCCGCACGCTGCCGGAGCTGATCGCGAGCCCGAACCTCGAGCTCGCGGCCGTCTACACGCATTTCGCGACCGCCGACGATCCCGACAGCCCGTTGTTCGAGCAGCAGCGCGTCCGGTTCGAGCGCGCGTTGAAAGAGATCGATGGACTCCGCGGACCCGATCGACCGGCGCTCAGAACCGACGGCGCCACGCCGCGCGCGCCGGGCGGATCGACGCGGCCCGATCGGCCGCCCTACGTCCACGCGTCGAACAGCGCCGCGCTCCTGCGCGACGCGCGCGTGTGGTACGACCGCGTCCGGCCGGGATTGCTGCTGTACGGCCTCGTCCCGCCGCCGCTCGCGACGACCCTGCCGCTCGAGCCGATCATGACGCTCGGCAGCCGCGTCGTGGCGGTCAAGGGTGTTCGTCCTGGTGAAGGCGTCGGCTACGGCATCAAGTTCAAGCCGGAACGGGCCACGAGCATTGCGATCGTGCCCGCCGGGTACGCGGATGGTCTGGATCTGCGCCTCGCCGGCCGCGGCGCGATCCTCATCCGCGGCCATCGTGCGCCGATCGTCGGCTCGGTGTGCATGGACATGCTGATCGCGGACGTCACGGGCCTCGACGTCTCGCCCGGCGACGACGTGGTGATCATCGGCTCGCAAGGTGGCGATCGCATCGACGTCCGCGAGATGGCCGCGCAGATCGGAACCATTCCTTACGAGATCCTCTGTCGCATCGGCAGTAGGATTGAAAGACTCTACGAATGAGCAAAGCGCCGAAGACCGTCTTCGTCTGTCAGGAATGCGGCGCGCAGTCGGCCAAGGCTCAAGGGCGCTGCTTCGAGTGCGGCGCGTTCGGCTCGGTTGTCGAAGAACGCCAGGTTGATTCGTCGGCCGCCGGTGACGCGGCGGCGCATCGCTATGCGCTGGCGGGCATGGCGGGATCGGCGCGGTTGTATTCAGAGATCGAGCTCGAGCCGCACGCGCGGCTGACGACAGGGATTGACGAATTCGATCGCGTGCTCGGCGGCGGCATCGTGCCGGGTTCGCTCGTGCTGCTCGGCGGCCAGCGCGCGTGCGACTCCCACCCGCTGCCGCTCGCCTCCCGATAATTGAGCTGGGTAGCGCCGCGCATACCGCGGCGGGTCGAGTCCCACCAGCGCCAGCAGCTCGTCCGTGCGCTGAGCGATCCGGTCGCGGCCCCACCCGAGCAATGCTGGTACAGTCGCGACATTTTCGGCCACGGTTCGGTGGGGGAAGAGTCCCACCTGCTGGATCACGTAGCCGATGTGCCGCCGCAGCTCGGTGGGATCGACCGTGCTCACATCCTGGTCACCCAGCAGCACCTGCCCGCTGGTCGGCTCCACGA
>DASYQZ010000156.1:0-5051 GCA_036004865.1 Vicinamibacterales bacterium | reverse complement strand
GGCGTTCGAACGACGAACGATCAGCGCAGACGCCAGAACGATCAGCGAAGCGACCAGAACGATCGTCGAAGTCGCCAGAACGATCAGAGATATTTGAGGATTCCGCGCAGCGCGGTGTAGATGACTTCGGCGAGGTTGCGGACGAACGGCGTGACTTCGCCCTCGTTGACAGCGTTGGCGACGGTCACCGGATTGGTGACGAACAGCCAGATCGTCGCCGCCGCCAGCACGATGCTGACCAGGGCGATCAACGTGAACAGGCTGATGCCGACCCGTTGATAGCGCATCAGACCTCGAGGACGATCTTGCCGAACTGTCCCGATTCTTCCAGACGCTGCTGCGCGAGCGCCGCCTCATTCAGCGGATACGTTCGATCGATGACCGGTGTGAGCCGACCCGCGAAGAAGAACCGGGCGATGTGCATCAGCTCACCCTTCGTCCCCATGTACGAGCCGTGAATGGTGAGCTGTTTGGCGAAGAGCGCCTGCAGGTCGAGCGCGCCCTTCGCGCCGGTCGTCGCGCCGCAGGTGACGAGGCGCCCGCCGCGCGCCAGCGACCGCACACTGCGGGCCCAGGTGGCCTCTCCAACATGCTCTATGACGACATCGACGCCCCGGTTGTTCGTCATCCGCCGGATCTCCGCCGCGATGTCCTGCTGATGATGATGGATCACTTCGCACGCGCCAAGCGATCTCGCACGCTCGAGCTTCTCGTCCGATCCCGCCGTCGCGAATACGCGGGCGCCATGGAGCACCGCGATCGCGATCGCCGCCTGTCCGACGCCGCTGCCGGCCGCGAGCACCAGCACGTCCTCGCCGCGCTGCAAGTGCGCACGCGTGATCAACATGTGCCACGCCGTGAGGAACGTCAGCGGGAACGCCGCCGCGTGGACGAAGTCGATCGCATCCGGAATCGGCACCAGATTCTGCGCCGGCACCTTGACGTACTCGGCGTAGCCGCCGGGATGATTCAGGTAGCCGAGCACTTCGTAGCATGGACACTCGTTGTCGCGGCCCGAGAGGCACGCTTCGCATCGCCCGCAGCTCACGCCGGGCTGCAGCATGACGCGCAGTCCGATCCGCACCTCCGGAACCTTAGACACCGAAACTTCGCCGGCGACGTCGCTGCCCGAGATGTGCGGGAGCGGAATCGCGACGCGCGGCAAGCCGCGCCGCTCCCAGAGATCGAGATGGTTCAGCGCGCACGCGCGCACGCGAACCAGCACCTCGCCGGGCGCGAGGTCCGGATCGGGCGCCTCCTCGTAGCGGAGGACCTGAGGTCCGCCGTGTTGGTGGAAGCGGACAGCTCGCATTCAGGAATTGGTGAGTAGTCGGAAGGACGGTTCGCCAACCGCCCTGCACGCCAATTTCGGAATGCTATCAGAAGGCGTCAGCTGGCAGGATGACCGGATCGCCGAGGCCGAGCGCGCCAAGATCGGCGCCCACGACGTCGAGATCGCCGACGATCAACGTCGTCAGGCGCGACGGGTCGACGTGCTGCGCCATCACGCGCGAGACCTCGTCCGAGGTGACGCGCTCCACCGCGGGGACGAACTGGGCGAAGTAGTCGTCGGGCAGATCGAACAGCGCGAGCTGCATCACCGCGCGCGCGATTTGTTCCGCCGTCTCGAAGCTGCGCGCGTAGCCGCGCGTCAGCGCCGCGATGCCCAGCGTCAGCTCCTCGGCCGTCACCGGACGCGGTCCGCGGATGCCGGCGATCTCGCCGATCGATTCCTCGATTGCGCGCGCCGTCGCTGTCGTCTGCACGCTCACCTGCAGCACGAACGGTCCCGCCAGCCGCCGGAACTCGAACGAGGTGCGGGCGCCGTAGGTGAAGCCCTTGTGCTCGCGCAGATTCAGATTGATGCGGCTCACGAACTGGCCGCCGAGGACCGTGTTGGCGACGATCAGCGGGTGATAGTCGGGCGTGTGGCGCGGAACCGCGACGTGCCCGATGCGCAGCTCGGACTGCGGCGCGTTCGGACGCGGGATGATGTTCAAGGCCGGCGCCGCCGGCAGGTCTCCGACCGGCGGCGGGCCGTCGGCGCTCGCGTCGCGCCAATCGCCGAACGCATCCGCGGCCAGGCGGACGACCGCGTGGTGATCGCAGTCGCCGACGGCAATCAGCGTGGCGACCGACGGCCGAATCGCCGCGGCATGAAACGCGCGCACGTCGTCGACGGTCAACCCGATCAGCGAGGCTTCGCTGCCGATCGGCGAGTGCCCGTAGGGATGCGCGCCGTAGATCAGCTTCAGAAACGCGCGGTCGGCGACGATGGCCGGCATGTCGCGGAGCTGCATCAGCCGATGCAGCCGCAGCTGGCGGACGCGGGCGAAGTCGGCCTCGCGCAGCGCCGGATGCGCGGTGACGTCGGCAAGCAGCGCGAGCGCGCGCCCGGCGAAGCGCGAGAGCACGGTGACGCTGACCGACGCGAAATCGGATCCGATGTCGGTGTCGAACTGCGCGCCGAGCCGCGCGAGCGCCTCGTGCATCGCAATCGCCGATCGGTCGCCGCTGCCTTCGTCGAGCATGTCGGCCGTGAGCGCCGCGAGCCCTTCCTTGCCCGGCGGATCGGCCGACGCGCCGCGGCAGACCAGCAGGTCGAACGCGATCACGGGCACCTGCGGATGGCGCACGGTCCAGACGCGCAGCCCGTTGGGCAGGGTCGTCTTCTCGATGTCGGGAAACGAAAACGGCTTCGCCGGGCCCGGTTCCGGCAAACGAGATCTGTCGATGCTGATTTCTCGCGGAACGCTGGTGGTGTTGGGCGAGCTCACGAGACGGCCACCCGTTCGGAATCGGGCGCGGCGAGCGACACGCGGTCGCGCGGCACGATGCTCAGCGTGACGCGAGGGGACGCCGCGAGATAGCGCGCGATGGCGCCCTGCAGCGACTCGCTGGTGACGTCGTGGTAGCGCGCGAGATCGCGGTCGAAGTACTCCGGATCGCCGAGAAACACGTTGTAGGCGTTCAACTGATCGGACTTGCCGCCGAAGCCGCCGACCGTCTGCAGCCGGAACATGAACTGCGATTCGGCCTGCACGCGGCCTCGCTCGATTTCATCCTCGGTCGGACCGTCGGCGGCCAGCCGTGCGACTTCTTCCATGATCGCGCGCTCGAGCTCGCCGAGCGTGTGGCCCGGCGCGGCCGTGGCCGTAATCTGCGTATAGCCGGCGATCTCGCGCGAATTCTGCGCCGCCGAGACGTCGGTCGCGATGCGCTCTTCGAACACGAGCCGGCGGTACAGGCGCGACGTCTTGCCGTTCGCCAGCAGATCGGTCCCCAGATCGAGATCGGCGTCGCCCTCCGCGAACATCGCCGGCGTCAGCCACGCGATATAGAGACGCGGCACCTCGACGCGGTCCTCGAAGAAAATGCGCACGTCGTTCGCGAGCGGCGCCGGCGCGTCGACCGGATCGGCGGGCTCGCCCGGCTCGAGCTCCTCGAAATAGGCGCGGGCCAGCGCCAGCGCCTCCTCGGGATCGATGTCACCGGCCAGCGCCAGCGACGCATTCGCCGGATGGTAGTACCGCCGGAAGAACGCCTGGACTTCGTCGAGCTGCACGGCGTGCAGGTCCGCCACCTCGCCGATCGTCGTCCAGTGATACGAATGGTCGGGTGGAAACAGCGCGGACAGCAGCGCCATCGGCGCGAGGCCGTACGGGCGGTTCTCGTAGTTCTGCCGCCGCTCGTTCAGCACGACGTCGCGCTGGTTCGAGAACTTCGCCTCGGTCAGCGCCGGCAGCAGATACCCCATCCGATCCGATTCCATCCACAGCGCGAGCTCGAGCGTGTTCGACGGCACGACCTCCCAGTAGTTCGTGCGATCGGCATTGGTCGAGCCGTTGAGCGTCGCGCCCGCGCCCTGCAACGGTTTGAAGTACCCGCGATCGTGATGCTCCGAGCCTTCGAACATCAGATGCTCGAAGAGATGCGCGAAGCCCGTGTGTCCCGGACGTTCGTTCTTCGAGCCGACGTGATACCAGAGATTGACCGCCACGATCGGACACGTGTGATCTTCGTGCAGCAGCACGTCGAGTCCATTGGCGATCGTGTGCTTGGCGAAGGACAACGTCACTGGAATTCGCCGCACGTCAGCATCGATTGCCCATAGTAGGGATTGGCGAGCGTCTCGCCCTTCTGCAGCCACGGCTTGCTCGCCATCGGGCAATACGCCTTGCGAACACCCTCGGGCGGCGCGAGATGCAGACCGTCCATGTACGCGACGATGGCGTCGCTCAGCGTGCCGAATTTCTCACGCGCGTCGGGCAGCTCGGTGGCCGACGCGAGTTGCACCGCGGCGGTATCGATCTTCATCGCCGGCGCGCCGAGCGCCGTCGCCGCCTTCGCCACGTCGCCCGCGTTCGCGCGCACGTCGTCGATGCGATCCTGCGACAGCGCGGTCTGGATTTTCAGATACGGATCGACGACCGATGACGGCATCTTCGATCCGGCGGGCGGTGTGGTCGAGGTCTGCGGCGCGGGCGTGCAGGCAAACACCGTCAGCGCCAGCATCATGACGACAGCACGAACGCAGGAGACCGCGACAACCTCTCCACCACTGAGGACACGGAGGACGTGGAGGTAAAAACGTACAGGTCTTTTCCTCTGTGTCCTCCGTGTCCTCCGTGGTGGAGAGGTTCGAGACTCGAGCACTGATTCGGTTCTCATCGCACCACCGTCAACGGAATGGTCGGCCGGTTGTAGCTCGCAATCGACACCTGCGCCGCCGTGCGCTCCGCGGCCGCCATGAACGCCCGCGCGGCAGGCGAGTCCGGTTCGCTGATCATCAGCGGCACGCCGGCGTCGCTGCCTTCGCGAATCGGCTGATAGATCGGAATCCGGCCGATGAAAGGCACACCGAGGTCGCGGGCCATCTCCTCGCCGCCGCCGTGGCCGAAGATGTCCGACTCGTGCCGGCAGTTGGGACATGCGAAGTAGCTCATGTTCTCGACGATGCCGAGCGGCGGAATATTGAGCTTTTTGTACATCGCGACCGCGCGCCGGCTGTCGGCGAGCGAGACCTTCTGCGGTGTGGTGACGACGATCGC
>DASYQZ010000155.1:0-5460 GCA_036004865.1 Vicinamibacterales bacterium | reverse complement strand
GGTGCTGCACCATCGGCTTCTCGACGTAGACGTCCTTGCCCGCGTTCATCGCATCGATGGCCATCTGCGCGTGCCAGTGGTCCGGCGTTGCGATGATGACGGCGTCGACGTCGGGACGCGCGAGCACCTCGCGATAATCACGCGTCGTGAAGATGCGATTGCCCCAGATCTCTTTGGCGAGCGTCAGCCGGCCCTCGTACACGTCAGCGGCCGCGACCAGTTCGGCGGACGGCGCTCGAAGCGGTACGGCCGAGCGGATATCCTGCTGGCCGCGGATGCCAACGCCGAACGCGGCGACGCGGATCCGATCGTTCGCTCCCACTGGCGCCGAACCCGATGGCGTCTGAGCGCGAAGCAGCGTCGGCGCGGCAGCCGTCACCGAGCCGACCGTTTTGAGAAAATCGCGGCGTGAGCGTCGAGCAGTCATGTTTTCGTGCTTTCGTGCTTTCGTGTTTTCGTGGTTGCATTTGTTCCGCGCGGGTTACCGCAAGCCGAACACGAGGATGGTCGTTCCCGCCGCGACGCCGATGTACTGATTGCCGTCGACCGCGTACGTCATCGGCCCCGCCTTCCAACGCTCGTTCGTGTTGAAGTGCCACAATCGAGCTCCGTTTGTCGCGTCGGCCGCAACGAAGGCGCCGCGGCCATCTCCATAGAAGATGAGCCCACCGGCGGTCGCCATGAGACCGCTTCCGAGAATGCTGCCGCCGACGTCCGGGATCTCCCACGCAGTTTTTCCGGTCTGAATGTCGAGCGCTTTCAAAACTTTTCCTGCCGCCGGATCGCTCGGGATCCGCTTCGTGGTGCCGCCGTAGAACGACTTGCCCGCCTCCCACCACTGATCGTTCTTCGCGTAGATCGCGCACGATTCTTCCGCGAACAGATAGAACAATTTCGTGACGGGACTGAACGCCGTCGACGGCCAGTTCGTCGCGCCGGCAACCGCGGGACACACGCGCTGCCCCTCGATCGTCGGTTCGTTCGCGGGCAGCAGCTTCGGCCTGCCGTTCGCATCGATGCCGCTCGCCCACGTCAGGTTCTTCACGAACGGCTCGGCCATCAGCAGCTTCCCCGTCACTCGATCGAGCACGTAGAAGAATCCGTTGCGATTGCCCTGCAGCAGCAGCTTGCGGCGCTCGCCCCGAAACTCGGCGTCGACGAGCATCGGCGTCTCGGTCGCGTCCCAGTCGTGAAGATCGTGGGGTGTGAACTGAAAATGCCAGTTCAGTTTGCCGGTATCGGGATCGAGCGCGACCACTGAGTTGCTGTACAAGTTGTCGCCTTTGCGCTCGGCGCCGTTGTAGTCGGGACACGGATTGCCCGTGGGCCAGTACAGCAGTCTCGAGTCGGGATCGTAGGTGCCGGTGAGCCACGTCGCGGCGCATCCGTGCTCGATCGCGCGGCCGATCCACGTCTCCGAACCGGGCTCGCCGCGCGCCGGCACCGTCCAGAAGCGCCACGCGCGCTTGCCGGTCGCCGCGTCGTACGCGTCGAGGAATCCGCGGACGCCTTCGTCGCCGCCCGACACGCCGGAAATCACCAGGCCGTTGACGACGAGCGGCGCGCTGGTCGCGCCGTAGTTCTCTCGCGCGTCCGCCATCTCGACGTCCCAGACGAGCGCGCCGGTCTCACGGTGCAGCGCGATGACATGCGCGTTGTCCGTCACCATGAACACGCGATCGCCGAGCAGCGCGACGCCGCGGTTGATGCCGCCGGCAGCATCCCCGGCGAGACCGGGCGTGCGGGGCCGGCTGTAGTGCCAGAGCTCCCGGCCGCTCCGTGCATCGAGCGCGAACGCTTCGTTCACCGTGGTGACGTACATGACGCCGCCGGCCACGACCGGCGTGACCTGCAGATCGCGCGGCGCGCTCTGAATCCTGAACATCCAGGCCGGCGCGAGCCGCTGGACGTTTTTCGTGTTGATTTGATCGAGGGGGCTGAAACGGTTGCCGCTCAGGTGTCCGTGATACGTCGGCCACGCGCCGTGCGACGGCTTCGCAACATCCGTGAACGTGACGGCCTGAGCGCGCGGATGGCCCGCTGCGAGTGCCAGACAGATGCTCAGCGCGACAATTCCTCTCGGCATCGGGACCTCGCGGCAACTCTGGACTTTCGAGTGAAGACTGTTGAGGATATACCAGGTTCGCACGGGCCACCCGGTTGGATGAAAGGAACAGCACATGTGGAATCGAAGACGTTTTCTCGAGACCGTTTCGGCATGGCCGTTTCTGGGCGGCATCGCCGGTCTCGGCGCCACTCCCGCCGCCGCGGCCGCCGCGCCGGGCAAAGCGGGCCGGGATTATTTCCGGGATCTGGGCGTGCGGCCGTTCATCAACGCCGCCGGCACGTACACCGCGATGACGGCCTCGCTCATGCCGCCGGAAGTGATGGACGCGATCGCCTACGCCTCGAAGCACTACGTGATGCTCGATGAGCTGCACGACAAGGTTGGTGAGCGCATCGCCTCGCTCGTTCACTCGGAGGCGGCCATGGTCACCTCGGGAGCAGCGTCGGCGATGACGCTGGGCATGGCGGGCGTCCTCACGGGTACGGACCGCCAGAAGATTCTCGCGCTGCCCAATCTCACCGGGATGAAGAGCGAAGTCATCATCCAGAAGTCGCATCGCTTCGGCTACGACCACGCCGTCCGAAACTGCGGCGTGCGGCTGGTCGAGGTCGAAACCGCGGACGATCTGGAGAAGGCCGTCAACGACAAGACCGCGATGATGCTGTTCTACAACAACAACAACCCCGTCGGACGCATTCGAGACGAGGAATTCGTCCGCCTCGGCAAGAAGCACGGCGTGCCGACCTTCAACGACGCCGCGGCCGACGTGCCGCCGGTGGAGAACCTGTGGAAGTACACGAAGATGGGATTCGACCTCGTGTCCTTCTCCGGCGGCAAAGGACTGCGCGGTCCGCAGAGCGCGGGGCTGCTGCTCGGCCGAAAGGCTCTCGTCGCCGCGGCACGCCTGAACGCGCCGCCGAACGGCGACACCATCGGCCGCGGGCTGAAAGTCAATAAAGAGGAGATGCTCGGCATGCTCGCCGCGCTCGAGCTGTATCTCGCGAAGGATCAGGCGGCGGAGCAGCGTGAGTTCGAAAAGCGCGCCGAGACGATCCGCAGCAGCGCCGCCGCCGTCCCCGGCGTCAAAGCGGAAGTGTTCGTGCCCGAAGTCGCCAACCACGTGCCGCACGTGCGCGTCTCGTGGGATGCGGCTGCCATGGGCATGACCGCCGCGGACGTCGTCAAGCGCTTGCGCGACGGAGAGCCCTCGATCGGGACGCGGTCCGAGGGAGACGCGCTCGTCATCGGCATCTGGATGATGCGGCCGGGCGAGGACAAGATCGTGGCGCGGCAGCTTCGTCAGACGCTCGAGAAGCGAGCGTCGACGAGCTCGTCGCGACCGCCTGCCAAATGATCGTTCGCGTTATTGCCGTCTGGCTCGCGGCGGCGTCGCTGTGCGCGGCGCACGCCGCGGGCCCAAATCTCCATCATCACGAAGCCACCCGGATCTCGATGGCGTGCGTGTACGCCATCGAGGCGTACGGCGCGGACGCAAATGCATTGCCGCGCATCATCGACGAGGCCTTCGATGAGGTGGACCGGATCGACCGGCTGATGAGCCACTACAAGCCGGAGAGTCCGCTGTCGCGCATCAACCGCGAGGCCGCGCGACATCCTGTTGTCGTCGATACGGAGCTGTTCGACTTCATCGCGGACGCGATGCGGTACAACCGCGACTCCGCCGGCACGTTCGACATCACCGTCGGCCCGCTGATGAAGGCGTGGGGATTCTTCCGCGGCGAAGGGCGCATGCCGGTGGACAGCGAGCTCGCGGCCGCGCGCCGCCACGTCGGCGGCGGCCACGTGATCCTGAATCCAACCGCGCATACGGTCGCGTTCGACGAGCCTGGAGTGGAACTCGATCTCGGCGGCATCGCGAAGGGCTATGCCGTCGATCGCGCCGTGCGCGTGTTGCGCCAGAGGCAGGTCGCTGCCGCCCTGATCAGCGCGGGAGGCAGCACGATTTACGGTCTCGGCGCGCCGCCTGACCACGACGCATGGGAAGTCGTGCTCCAGGATCCGATCGATTCCCGGAAGACGGCGCTCACGGTTCACTTGAAGGATCGCGCGATCTCGGTGTCGGGAAGCTCTGAGAAATTCTTCGAAGTCGATGGTGTGAGGTATTCACACATCATGGACCCGCGTACCGGCAGGCCGGTGCAGGGCGTGCTGAGCGTGGCTGTCCTCGCGGACAGTGGAACCGCCGGAGATGCGCTCGATAACGCGTTCTTCGTGCTCGGTCCGGAAGCGAGCCGGCGATATCTGAAACGGCTTTCGGATACAGAAGTGTTTTTCTTCCTGCCAGACCAGACGCGCGGGTGGACCGTCGTCCACGAACGTGGCGAAAGTTAATCAGCGATTTCAGCGCGGAAAAATGCAACCACGAAACCACGAAAACACGAAAAAGAAATTTGGCTTCGGTCAGTCGCCTCAACGCGCGGCATTGAGATCGATCACCGCGTACGTCGTCAGCCGCGGCAACGTGAACTCAGTGGCGCCATCCGCGACGACCGCGTCTTCCAGCTTCAGCCGTCCGGCGCCGGAGACGAGCGCCTCGTCTCCCCGATAGGCGCCGCGCACGCGGACGCGCAGTCCCTCGAGCTCGCGCCCCCCGTAGTTGATCAGATGCAATCGGATCCGCCGGGTGTCGCCCGTGAGCCGGGTGATGACGACTTCGCTGCCGTACACACGCAGGCTGCGCTGCTCGTCGGTGAGCTGACGGCGAATCTTCAGCGCGAAGGCGCTGGGGTCGGCGGCCTCCTCGCGGGGATACTCGCGGCTGCCCACCGCGACGTTGATCCGGAATTGCGATGACGGCGCCTGCACGACCTGGAACAGGAGATTGCGCCGCGCGAGCAGGTTCATCACCTCTCCCGTGATCGCCGACCCATCGTCCACGACCGCGAGGTCCGCGATTGGCGGCAGTTCGACCGGGGGCACCCGCTCGAGGAACGTGAGCATCGCGCCGGCATTGTCGAGATCGGCGGCGTCGATCTTCAGGACCGCGTCGGCGCCGTAGGCGAACGCCTCGGACGCGGCGAGCGCCGCTTTCCCGGCCGGCACGTCGTAGACGTATTTCGCGTTCGGGCGCCGCGTGAAGCGCCAGCCGTTCGCCACAATCCACGGGCTGCGCGTCGGCGATGCCACGCCGGCCCGCGCCTGAATGCCGGGCGACGGCAGCGCCTCGCGCGACGCGAGCTCGGCATCGCCGCACACATGTGTGACGCCCGCCGCTTTGAGCCTCGCGCGACTGTCGGCGTCTGCGGCCGAGTAGACGCACGGCAGCGACAGCGCGAGGACGATCAGCCCTGTCATTTTTTACTTTGCGGCGGGGCCCCACCCCCGCCGCCTGCCACCGCTCGCCTTCGGCTCGCGGCGTTGATTCGTTGCGT
>DASYQZ010000154.1:0-14273 GCA_036004865.1 Vicinamibacterales bacterium | reverse complement strand
GGTCATCATGTTCAAGGGGCGCGCGTACGTGCAGGCCGGTGCGGGCATCGTCATCGACTCGAATCCGGCGGCGGAATATGAAGAGACGCGCGACAAGGCGAAGGCGTTGGTTCGAGCGCTCGAGCTTGCGCAGGAAGGGTTATGACATTGCAATCTGCAATCTGCAATCTGAAATGTCCATGGTGCTCGTGATCGACAACTACGATTCGTTCACGGACAACCTCGTGCAGTACCTGGGGGAGCTCGGGGCCGAGGTGCTGGTGATGCGCAACGACGTCGTCTCGCTGGAGGAAGTCGCCGCGACCAAACCGGATCGCATCGTCATCTCGCCGGGACCTGGCCGGCCGGAGCAGGCAGGCGTGACGATGAACGTGATTCGGCACCTCGGACAGGCGACGCCGGTGCTCGGCGTGTGTCTCGGGCACCAGGCGATCGGGGCGGTGTTCGGCGGATCGGTGGTGCGCGCCGACAAGCCGATGCACGGCAAGACATCGACGATCGAGCACGACGGCCGCGGCGTGTTCAACGGCATCAGTGGACCGTTCCTCGCGTCGCGCTATCACTCGCTCGTCGTCGCCGAGTCGGGTCTGCCGGACGCGTTGGAAGTGTCGGCGCGCACGCGCGAGGACGGAGCCATCATGGGCCTGCGCCACCGGACGTGGCCGGTACACGGCGTGCAGTTTCATCCCGAGTCGATCCTGACCGGCGAAGGGCGCCGGATTCTGCGGAACTTTCTCGAAGACAGGCTCGCGTAATGTTCACGCCATTGATTGAGAAGCTCGCGCGTCACGAGGATCTGACGACGGAAGAAGCGTCCGCCGCGATGGCGGAGATCATGGAGGGGCGTGCCGCGGCGTCGCACATCGCCGGCCTGCTGATCGGTCTGGCGATGAAGGGGGAGCGGCCCGCCGAAATCGTCGGGCTCGCGCGCACGATGCGCGCGCACGCCGTGCAGGTTTCGCGCCGCTACACGAACGTGTTCGACACCTGCGGCACCGGCGGCGATCGCTCGGGCACGTTCAACATCTCCTCGTGCGCGGCGCTCGTGGTCGCGGCGTGCGGCGTGCGGGTGGCCAAGCACGGTAACCGTTCGGCGTCGAGCCGCACCGGCGGCGCCGACGTGTACGAAGCGCTCGGCATCCGCGTCACGGCGTCGCCCGCGGTCGTCGAGCGGTGTCTGGCCGAAGCGGGGATCGGATTTTTCTTCGCGCCGACGTTTCATCCGTCGATGAGGCATGCGGGTCCGGTGCGCCGCGAGCTCGGCGTGCGCACGGCATTCAACCTGCTCGGACCGCTGACGAATCCGGCCGGCGCGACGCGGCAACTGGTCGGCGTGCCGCGGCCCGAATTCACCGAGCTGCTCGCGCGATCGCTGCTGCTGCTCGGCGCGGAGCGCGCGTGGGTCGTCCACGGCGCGGACGGCATCGACGAGATGACGACGACCGGCTACACGAAGATCTCGGAATGCCGCGACGGTGCGGTGAACACGTTCTATCTGCATCCGGCCGACGTGGGGCTGCCGAAGGCGCCGGCCGGCGCGCTGCAGGGCGGCGATGCGCACGAGAACGCGCGCATCATCGAGAACATTCTCAACGGCGGGCGCGGGCCCGCCCGCGACGTCGTGCTGCTGAACAGCGGCGCCGCGCTCTTCATCGCGGGCGCCGCCTCGTCGGTCGAGGACGGCATCGCACGCGCGTCGCGCGCGATCGATCGCGGCGACGCGAAGAAGGCGCTGGAACGGCTGGTCTCGATCTCGACGGCGGAAGAATTTGCCGCAGGCGCAAGCGCATGAGCGAATCCGAAATCGTCAATCAATCGGAAATCGTCAATAAATCCGCAATCCGCAATCCGCAATCCGCAATGGTGGCGCCGGCGGACCTGCTCGCGACGATCGTGGCCGCAACCCGCCGCATCGTGGAAGTGCGTCAGGAACGCGAGCCGATCGCCGAGCTGGAGAAGCGTGCGGCCGACCTGCCGTCGCATGCGGGACGGTTTCACACGGCGCTCGGCCGTCTCGATCGCCCCAACGTCGTCGCGGAGTGCAAACGACGCTCGCCGTCGAGGGGCGTGCTGCGCGCCGAATACGATCCGGTCGCGATTGCTCGCGGCTATGCGGCCGCGGGGGCCGCGGCAATCTCGGTGCTGACCGAACCGACGTTCTTCGACGGGTCGCTGGAGCATCTGGAGGCGGTCGCGCAGGCCGTGGCCGGCGACAACGTCCCGGTGCTGCGGAAGGACTTCGTGGTGTCGGAGTACCAGTTGCTCGAAGCGCGGGCGGCCGGCGCGGATGCCGTTCTCCTCATCGTCGCCGCGCTACGGCCAGTGGAGCTGAAAGTGCTGCACGATCACGCCGTCCGGCTCGGACTTGATGTACTGGTCGAGGTGCACGACGTGCGCGAGCTCGCGGTCGCAATCGACGGCGGCGCGCGAATCATCGGCGTCAACAACCGGAATCTCCGGACGCTCGACGTCGACGTCCACGCCTCGGAGGATCTGATCGCACGGATGCCGGCCGATATCATCGCCGTGAGCGAGAGCGGACTGAAGACGGCCGGCGACCTGCGTCGGCTGCGTGCGCTCGGGTATCGTGCGTTTCTCATCGGCGAGCGATTCATGACGGCGGATGACCCCGGGGCCGCGCTGCGGGGTTTACTCGAACGATGCGTCAACACAATGGACACAAACGACACAAAGTCACAACTATGAAGGGCCTAGCCGTCCTTTGCCTTGTGTCCTTTGTGTTGAGTCAGCGCTGGGGCGCAGCTTGATGTTCGTCAAGATCTGCGGCATCACGCGTCGCGAGGACGCTGACGCCGCCGTGAGCGCTGGCGCAAACGCGGTTGGGTTCGTGTTCTGGCCCGGGAGCCCGAGGTTCGTCGATCCCCATCGCGCGCGCGCGATCGTGCGATCGCTTCCGCCGTTTGTGACGCCGGTGGGGCTGTTCGTGAATCAGCCGCTGGAGCACATCGGCGCCGTCGCGAGCCTGGTGCGGCTCGGGGCGGTGCAGCTTCACGGGGACGAGACGATCGAGTTCGCCGGTTCGATCGCGTGGCCGGTGATCAAGGCGGTATCGGTGGAGCAGGCGAGCGCATGGCCGGCGAACACGACGCTGCTGCTCGACGCGTACGATCCCGTCAAACGCGGAGGAACCGGACGCACGATCGATTGGGCCGGCGCGGCGGCTCTAGCTGCGGGGCGGAAGATTCTGCTCGCGGGTGGTCTCACGCCTGACAACGTCGCCGAAGCGGTCGCCAGCGTTCGTCCATTCGGCATCGACGTGTCGTCGGGCGTCGAGCGTTCGCCTGGCGTCAAGGATCACGGTCGGATCAAAGCATTATTCGAGGCGCTGCATGCCAACAGTCACGTCACGTCGCGATCCTGATTCGCGGGGATATTTCGGGGAATTCGGCGGGCGCTATGTGCCCGAGACACTCGTCGAGCCGATCGAGGAGCTCGAGCGCGCGTATCTCGAAGTCCGCGACGACCCGGCATTCGCCGCGGAGCTGAATCGCCTGCTGAAGCACTACGTGGGACGGCCTACGCCGATCTACGAGACGTCGCGGCTGGCGGAATCGGCCGGCGGCGCGCGGATCTTTCTCAAGCGCGAAGATCTCACGCACACCGGCGCGCACAAGATCAACAACGCGCTCGGGCAGGCGCTGCTCGCCGCCCGCATGGGCAAGCGGCGCATCGTCGCCGAGACCGGGGCGGGGCAGCACGGCGTCGCGTCGGCGACCGCGTGCGCGCTGCTCGGCCTCGAATGTCACGTCCACATGGGCGCGGAAGACATGGATCGCCAGGCGCTCAACGTCTTCCGCATGCGGCTGCTCGGCGCCGAGGTGCTGCGCGTCGACGCCGGGAGCCGGACGCTGAAAGACGCGATCAACGAAGCGATGCGCGACTGGGTGACGAACGTCTCGGACACGTATTACCTGCTCGGCTCGGTCCTCGGCCCGCATCCGTATCCGCTCATGGTCCGCGAATTTCAGTCGGTGATCGGACGCGAATCGCGGGCGCAGATCCTCGAGCTCGCCGGCCGGCTGCCCGATGCGATCGTCGCCTGCGTCGGCGGCGGCAGCAACGCCATCGGGATGTTCGACGCGTTCATCGACGACCCCGGTGTCCGCCTGATCGGCGTCGAGGCGGGGGGCGAACAGATCGTCCGCGGACGTCACGCCGCGCGGTTCGCCGGCGGCAGCGCCGGGGTGCTGCAGGGCACGCGCACCTTTGTGCTCCAGGACGACGACGGGAACATCGAGCTGACCCATTCGATCTCAGCGGGGCTCGACTACGCGGCGGTCGGACCGGAACACGCCTGGCTGCGCGCCGTTGGGCGCACGGAATACGCGTATGTTACCGATGACGACGCGCTCCAGGCGTTTCAGACGCTCGCGCGCCTCGAGGGCATTCTGCCGGCGCTCGAATCGGCGCATGCCGTCGCCTACGCGCAGCAGGTGGCCAGGGCGCTCGGACCGTCGGGCATCGTGCTCGTAAATCTGTCGGGCCGCGGCGACAAAGACGTGAATACCGTGGAGAAGAGCCTTGCGGCTAAATAGCTACCACGGAGGACACGGAGGACACGGAGGACACGGAGGTCCAACCCTGCGCCCAACGGGATTGTTCCTCCGTGTCCTCTGTGTCTTCCGTGGTGGAGAGTTTGCGTGACACGAATCGGTGACACGTTCGCTCGCCTCCGCCGAGAGGGCCGCCCCGGCCTCGTGACCTACACGACCGCCGGCGATCCCGATCTGCCGCGGTCAGCAGAGATCCTGAAGGCGCTCGACCGCGCCGGTGCGGACGTCCTCGAGGTCGGCGTGCCGTTCTCCGATCCGCTCGCGGACGGACCCGTGATTCAGCGCGCCACCGAGCGCGCGCTCGCGGCCGGCGGCAGCTTACGCGCGTCGTTGTCGCTCATCGAAAAGGTGCGGCCGCGCGTGGACGCGCCGATCGTCGTGTTCAGCTACGCGAATCCCATCATGCGCATGGGCGTCGACGCCTTCGCCAGGCGGGCCGCCGAAGCCGGTGTGGACGGCGTCCTCGCGCTGGATCTGCCGATCGAAGAAGCGGCCGACTTCCGTGCGTCGCTGCGGACCGCTGGCCTCGATACGATCTTTCTCTTGAGTCCGACGACGACGGATACGCGGATTCGGAAGGCGGCGGAACTCGGAAGCGGATTTCTGTACGGCATCTCGCGCCTGGGTGTGACCGGCGCGCGCGACTCAGTGGCGTCCGGGGCCGAAGCGCTCGTCCGGCGAATTCGCGCGCACTCGTCGCTGCCGATCGCCCTCGGGTTCGGCATCTCGCGTCCCGAGCACGTCGCCGAGGTCTGCGCGTACGCCGACGCTGCGGTCGTCGGCAGCGCCCTGGTGTCGAAGATCGCGGAGGAAAGCGGATCCGCCGCGCTGATCGACCGGGTGGAAGAATACGTACGCTGGCTGAAAGGCGCACATGCCCACGCTTGACGATCTCAGGAACGACATCGATCGCGTCGACGAGGTGCTCGTCAGACTGTTGAACGAGCGCGCGCGTGTCGCCTGCGAGATCGGCCGCTTGAAGAAAGAGCAGGGCATCGACGTCTATCAGCCCGAGCGCGAGAAGCAGGTGCTCGAGCACGTGCGCAATGTCGCCGTGGAGGGACCGCTCGGACCGGAAGCGATCGCGCGGTTGTTCGAACGTATCATCGATGAAGCGCGCCGCCTCGAGCGGCGCGTCGTGCACGACAGCCTCGAGCCGTCAGAGAAAGCCGGCGAGATCGTCAAGTGACAACGCGGACAGTGGAGGCAACAGACGCCATGGTCGTAGTGATGCAGGAACGGGCCACCGAGGATCAGATCGCGAAGGTCGTGGCGCGGCTGGTGGAGATGGGCATGGACGTCCATCGATCGACCGGCGTCGAACGCACGGTGCTCGGCGCCGTCGGCGCGGGCCATCCCGACGCCGGGCTGATCGAGATGCTGGACGGCGTCCACGAAGTGCTGCGCATCTCGTCGCCCTACAAGCTCGCCAGCCGCACGTTCAAGCCGGAAAACACGGTGATTACGGTCGGCGACGTCCGGATCGGCGGCGACGAAGTCATCGTCATGGCCGGCCCGTGCTCGGCCGAGACCGAGAAGCAGGTGCGGGCGGCGGCGGCCGCGGTGCGGCGCGCCGGCGCCAAGATTTTCCGCGGCGGCGCGTTCAAGCCGCGCAGCTCGCCCTACAGCTTTCAGGGCCTCGGCGAAGAGGGGCTGCGGCTGCTGCGCGACGCGGCGAATGCCGAGAACCTGAAACTGATCACCGAGGTCATGGACCTCAGTCAGATCGAGGTCATCGACAAGTACACGGACATCTACCAGGTCGGCGCGCGCAACATGCAGAACTTCACGCTGCTGCGCGAGCTCGGGCACGTCCGCAAGCCCGTGATGATCAAGCGCGGCATCTCGGCCACGATCGAGGAGTGGCTGCTGTCGGCCGAGTACGTCCTGAGCGGCGGGAACAGCGACGTCATCCTGTGCGAGCGCGGCATCCGCACCTTCGAGACGGCGACGCGCAACACGTTCGACATCTCCGCGATTCCGGTCGTGCGCAAGCTGAGCCACCTGCCGATCATCGGCGACCCGAGCCACGGCGCGGGGCGCCGCGACATGGTCGCGCCGATGGCGCGCGCCGCCGTGGCGGCCGGCGCCGACGGCCTCATCATCGAAGTGCACTGCGACCCGGATCACGCGCTCAGCGACGGCGCGCAGTCGATGTTCCCGTCGCAGTTCGATCGGCTGATGGCCGAGCTGCGCATCATCGCGCCGGCGATCGGCCGCAGCATCTGCCTGGAGCCGGTGACGCGGCGCGGCTGGGGATCTTAGTCATGGCTAATGGCTCATCGCTGATGGCTATGGCCTATGGCGCGCTCCATCAGCAATCGACCCATAGCCATCAGCCATAAGCCATCAGCCATGTCGAAGGAACTTCCAGTCATCCAACCGGCGCAACGTCAGGCGCAGCCGGCGATTTTCGAGAAAATTGGGATTGTTGGCCTCGGCCTGATCGGCGGATCGATTGCGATGAAGGCGCGCGAGCTCTGGCCGACGTCGCTCGTCATTGCGGTCGACCACAAGGACGTGCTCGAGACGGCCATGCGGCTGCACGCCGTCGACGTGGCCGCCGACGATCTCATCGTGCTCGCCGAAGCGGACCTCGTGGTGCTGGCCGCGCCCGTCAAGCAGAACATCGCGCTTCTCGAGGAGCTGGACGATCACGTGCGCGTGCCGGCGGTGGTGACCGACACCGGCAGCACCAAGCGCGACATCGTCGCCGCCGCCCGGTCGCTGCCGGCGCGCTTCACGTTCATCGGCGGTCATCCGCTGGGCGGCGCGTCGAAGGGCGGTCTCGAGCATGCGCGGCCGGATCTGTTCGCGGGACGGCCGTGGCTGTTGAC
Organism: Vicinamibacterales bacterium; assembly: GCA_036004865.1. Lineage (GTDB taxonomy): Bacteria > Acidobacteriota > Vicinamibacteria > Vicinamibacterales > CAVVIG01 > QHWF01. The sequence continues at coordinate 6,862 of DASYQZ010000154.1, read as the reverse complement.
TCCGTCGGCGGCGGCCGACGCGAGCGAAAAACTATTGGCCTTCATCCGAGGGCTTGGCGCGGAACCGCGGACGCTGACGGCGGAAGCGCACGATCGCGTCCTCGCGTTTCTCAGTCACCTGCCGCAGTTGACCGCGAGCGCGCTGATGCACGTGGTCGGTGACGCCGTCGGCGCCGAAGGGCTCGCGCTCGCCGGACGCGGGCTCGCGGACACGACGCGCCTCGCCTCGAGTCCCGCCGACATCTGGAAGGACATCGTCGCCACCAACGCCGACGAGATCGGTCCGGCGCTGGACATGCTGATTGGCGTGCTGCAGGACCTGCGCCGCGATCTGGCCGAAGGCGATCGCCTCTCCGAAGTCTTCGAAGAGGCGAATCGTTGGCGAGACGCGATCAAGAAATCGTAGCCGACCCACGTGTCGGCTGTGAGCGGATCACAACAATCAACGCAGAACATGCGGAACACGCAGAGCCCAGGCTTTCTCTGCGCGTTCTGCGGGTTCCGCGTTGACGTCGTTAGGGTGCGGTCGGCGCCGGGACGAGCGTGACGACCGTCGTTCGATCCGACGGGAAGTACAGCTTGAACACGTCCTGGAGGACCTGCGGTGTGACGGCGTCGATGCGCTCGTTGCGCGTGAGGATCTCGCCCGGATCGCGGCCGAGCATGTTCACCGACTGGAGCCGGCCCAGCCAGTAATCGTTTTGTTTCAGCGCCGTCTCGTAGCCGCGGCGCGCGGTTTCCTTGGCCTTGTCGGTGAGGTCGGCCGAGGGCCCCTCGTCCTGCAGCCGCTTGATTTCCTTCAGCACGCGCGCCGTCATCGACTCGAGGTTCTCGGGCGCGGCGCCGAATCGCACGTCGATGTGCCCGCCGCCGCGCTGCGGCAGCGCCTGCGCCAGATTGACCGACACGGTGTAGGTCTGTCCGAGCTCCTCGCGAAGGACGTCGCGCAGCGTCGTCTGGAGCACCGTCGTCGCGGCGATGAGCTTTTCCTGCTCCATCGGATCCGCGGCTGGATCGGCGAAGAAGCTCATGACCGTCTGACCGCGCGGCTCGCGGCCCGCCTCGACTTTGGCGCGCTCGGTCGCCTGCGGGAACTTCACACCCACGTCACGGAACGTCGACGACTTCGATCCGGTCGACGGCAGCGACCCGACGTACGGCGCCAGCAGCGGCACCGCCTCGTCGACCTTGAAGGCGCCGACCATGAAGAAGGTGAAGTCGGCGGCGTTCGAGAAGCGCTGCCGGTAGAACGTCATCATCTTCCCGCGGTCGAGCGTCGCGAGCCGCTCGGTGGTGAGCGGCTGCGACGTATAGTGGTTCGACGAGTTCACCTCCGCGAGCTTCTCCGAGAACACCTGCTGGGGCGAGCGGCCGCGGTTCGCCAGCATGGAGTCGAGCTGCCGCTTCAAGAGCGCGAACGCTTCCGGATCGTCGCCCGGCGCGGTGAACGTTTGATAGAGAAGCTGCAGCGCCGTTTCGAGCTGCGCCGGCGCCGCCGATCCCGAGATGCCGTGCGTCGAGAGCGACACGAACGGCCGCGCCGATGCGAGCTTGCCCGCGAGCATCTTCTGCAGATCGAGCGCTTTCATCCCGCCGACGCCGGCGATGCCGACGTACCCCGCCGACATCGTCGCTTCCGGAAATTCTGCCGGCGGCGCGAGCGACGATCCACCTGACGCGTTCAGGGAGAAGATGACCTGATCGTTCTTGAAGTCGGTCGGCTTCAGCCACGCTTCGACGCCGTTGGCGAACCTGACGATCGTCACGCCGAGATTATCGAGGGTCCGCCGCGAGGCGACGGCGCCCGTCGCCGGCATCCGCTCCATGATGGCGCGCGTCGACGTCGAGTCGACCCACTCGGTGACCGGCGCCGCGTTGCCGGCGGTGATGGCCGCCTGCAGCTCGGAATCGCTGGGAATCCTGATGTTCGGCTTCTGCGGCGAGATCGCGAGGATGACGCGGCTGTTGTCGGCGAGCAGCGTCTTCGCCATCGCCGACGCTTCGTTGACGGTGATGCCCGGCAGCAGTTGCTGCACGAGCTTGTACTCGTACTCGATCCCCGGGCTCGGTTCGTCGTCGAGGAACACGCGGACGTATTCCGCCGCCAGTTGTCCGCTCTCGGTCTTGTCGCGCTCGGCGTAGGCGCGCTCGTAGAACGCCGCCATCCATTTCTTCGCGCGGTCCATCTCCGACGCGCTGAAGCCGAACTCTTTCACGCGCTTCGCTTCGGTCGCCAGTGTGGCGACGCCCTCCTCGAGCTTGCCGTCCTGCACGCCGGCGCCCATGGAGAACGTCGACACGCCACGGCTCAACGAGCTGTTGCTCACGCCGGCGCCCAGAATCTTCGCGTCAGCCTTTCGCGCGATGTCGCTGAACCGCTCGTCGAACATCTGATCGACGAAGCGCTCGAGGAGTTGACGCCGGTAGTCGCCGACGCGCGCTTCGCTTTCGCGAGGCCGCTTGCGGACGATCTGCACGCTCGACGAGGTGACCTCCGAATCGGTGACGACGCTCGTCAGCATCTCCGTATGGATGGGGACGGTGCCATCCGGCTGCGGCGCAGCGGGCGCGCGACTTTTCAATCCGCCAAACGTGGTGCTGATGTTCTTTTCGAGGGCGCTGGCGTCGAGATCGCCGACCGCGATCACGGCCATGCGATCGGGCCGATACCAGGTGTCGTAAAACGACCGCAGGCGCTCGGGCGGCGCATTGCGGAGAATCTCCGGCTTGCCGATCGGCAGCCGCTCCGCGTATCGCGATTTGTAGAACAGGATTGGAAACTGCTTGTCGCGGATGCGCGACCCCGCCCCCAGCCCGCCGCGCCATTCCTCGACGACGACGCCGCGCTCCTTATTGATCTCCTCGGGGCTGAGCGTCAGACCGCCAGCAAAGTCGGCGAGCGCCGTCAGCCCTTTCGCGACGATATCCGGCTTGTCCGTCGGCAACTCCAGCATGTAGACCGTTTCGTCGAAGCTCGTATAGGCGTTCACGTGGGGCCCGAGCCGAGAGCCGGTGGACTCGAAGTACGACACGAGCTCGCCCGGCTTGAAGTGATCGCTGCCGTTGAACGCCATGTGCTCGATCAGATGCGCGAGCCCCTGCTGATCGTCGGCTTCGTTGACCGAACCGGCTTTGACCGCGAGGCGCAGCGAGACGCGCTTCGCCGGCCGGCTGTTCTGCCGGACGAAGTACTTCAATCCATTCGGCAAGGTCGCGGTGTGAATGGCCTTGTCGAGCGGGATGACGTCCTGCGGATTGAAGGTTTGCGCGGCCGCCGCGGCGGCCACGAGAAGGAGGAGTACGCCGAACGTGCGAGACAGGCGTTTTGTCTTGATCATCTATTTACTGGTCCGTTGATTTCTTCGGCTCGGCCGATTCCTTGTCCTTGCGCTCGGGCGCCTTCCAGTCGACGCCGCGCGCGTATTTCATGAGCCACGAGATTTCTTCCGCGTCGCGGATGCGCACGTGATGCGGCTCCCGGAATCCGTGCGGCTCGCGCGGGAACCGGATGAAGCGTGTCGGTACTCCGCGATCCTTGAGCCCCTGGTAATACATCATGCTCTGGCCGATGGTGTCGGTCGTGTCGCGCTCGCCGTGCAGCAGCAGCGTCGGTGTCGTCACCTTCGCGATGTGCGTGTAGGAGGACTGCCGGCGGTAGTTGTCCGAGCTCTCCCAGGGCGTGCCGCCAATGTACCAGAGGCGCACGTCGTGGTTGAAGCCCATCGCGTATTCAGACGACCAGTCGGCGACCATGGCTCCGAGCGACGCCGCCTTGAACCTCGTCGTTTGCGTCAGCGTCCAGCCGCCGAGGATGCCGCCGTAGCTCCAGCCGCGAATCGCGAGGTGATCCGGATCCGCGATGCCGTCGGCGATGAGCTTGTCGACGCCGGTCATCAGGTCCTGGTAATCGCCGCCGCCGATGTCCTTCATGTTGCCGCGCAGCAGCGCGTCGCCGTACGAGCTGCTGCCGCGAACGTTCGGCTCGAGCACCGCCCAGCCGAGACCGGTGTACACGTGGTTGATCCCGCGGAACGAGACCTCCCACACACCGGCGGGACCGCCGTGCACGGACAGGAGCAACGGCAGCCTGCTGCCGGGCTTGTAATCGGCCGGCAACCAGAGCATGCCTTCGACCTCGAGTCCGTCCTTGCTCTTCCACGTCACCGGACGGAACTGCGAAAGGGCGATGTCGGCCGCCTGCGGATTCGCGTGGGTGATTTGCGTCAGCTTGCCGGTCGTGAGATCGACGAGATGCACTTCGGCGGGTGCGTCAGGCTTGCTGACGACGGCGACGCCGCGCGTGCCGTCGGTCGACACCGATTCCATCCGTCCGGACCAGTCTCCGCCTGCGACGGCCGTGACCGCGCCGGTCGCGACGGTGACGCGATGCGCCGATCCGCGCGCGCGCAGGCTCGCGCCAAACACGATCGACTGACCATCGGGCGTCCAGGCGTACTGCCCGATATTGCCGCCGAACGAACCGCCGATTTTTCTCGCGTCTCCACCCTCCGCCGGGATGACCCACAGCTTCTCCTCGGCGAGCTCCCACGACGAATCGCTCGGCGCGAGATACGACAGCATCTTGCCCTCGGGCGACCACTGCACCGCCATCTCGGGCGCGTGGTTGTGCGTCAGCGTCTTCAGCTCGCCGCTCGCGGCGTCGACGACGCCGACCTCGGCCTTGTACTGGCCGTTGCGCATGTTCTCGCGGCGATAGGTGAGCGCGATTTTCTTGCCGTCCGGCGACACGCGGAAGTTCTCGATCAGCAGGCGATCGTCGTGCGTCACCTGACGTTCGGTCTTGTCGGCGATCGCGATGCGCCAGAGCTCCGAGAACTCGCCGCGGTCCTGGCCATTCGCCGCCTCGTCGACGAAAATCGCATCGTCGCCGGCCTTCTCGTTCGCTTTCTGCGCGTCGCTCTTCGCGCGCTCGGCGGCGAACACGATCGACGCGCTGTCCTTCGTCCATTCGAACGATCGGATGTTGCCTTTGTGATCGGTGAGCTTGGTCGCTTCGCCGCCGTCGACGGGAATCACATAGATCTGGGCGCCGCTGTCCGCGCCGGTTCCTTCAGCCTCGCGGCCGCCCGCGCTTGCATCGCGAGTGGAGAGAAATGCCACGGACTTGCCGTCGGGCGCCCACGCAGGATTGCGATCCTTCTCGTTGCCGAGAAACCGGCGCGCGTTGGATCCGTCCGTGTCGGCGATCCAGATCGAGGTGACTCGTTTGTTGTCCTTCCACGGACCGAGCTCCGAGCGTGTGTAGAGCACGCGGCGGCCATCGGGTGAAATCCGCGGCGCCGACACCTGGACCAGATTCAGCACGTCGTCGATCGTCATCGCGCGGCGCGACTGCGCGCGCGCCGGCAGGGGCGATGCGACACCGAGCCACGAAAGGACGAAAACACAAAAAAGAATTCTGTTTCGTACTCGCGCGATTTCGTGGCGGTGTTGCTGCGATCCAGAGCTCATTCGGCCTCCAAAGTCCCGAAATCGTAGCACGTATAATCGGAGCATGAGTGACTTCGAAACGGTGATTCTCAGCGCCTGCCGCACGCCGATCGGCGCGTTCGGCGGCGCGTTCAAGGGTGTGTCGGCGGCGGATCTCGGCGCGGTCGTCATTCGCGAAGCGATCGCGCGCGCGGGCGTGACGGCGGCGGACGTCGACGATGTCGTGATGGGATGCGTGCTGCAGGCCGGCGCCGGCATGAACGTCGCGCGGCAGGCGGCGCTCGAGGCAGGACTCCCGATTGACGTGCCCGCCGAAACCGTCAACCGCGTGTGCGGATCCGGACTTCAGGCCGTGGTGCACGCCGTCGAGGCGATCCGCGTCGGCTACGTCGATACGATACTGGCCGGCGGGACCGAATCGATGTCGAACGCGCCGTACCTACTGAAGGGCGCGCGTTGGGGCTACCGGATGGGCGACAAAGAAGTGGTGGACTACATGGTGAACGAAGGGCTGACCTGCGCCATGAACCTCTGCCACATGGGCGCGACGGCCGAAGCCATCGCCGCCCGGTACAACGTGTCGCGCGCCGAGCAGGATGCTTACGCGGCAGAAAGCCAGTGTCGCGCGACGCGCGCGATTGAAGAGGGACGGTTCAAACACGAAATCGTTGGCGTCCTCGTGCCGCAGCGAAAGGGCGGCGCGGCCGTGATCGAGACCGACGAATACCCGCGCCCCGGGACGACGGTCGAGAAGCTGGCGGAGCTCAAGCCGGCGTTCAAGAAAGACGGATCGGTGACTGCGGGCAACGCATCCGGCATCAACGACGGCGCCTCCGCGCTGATCGTCACCAGCGGAGAAAAGGCACGCACGATGGGCGCGAAACCGCTCGCGCGGATCCTCGCGTATGTCTCGACCGGCGTCGATCCGATGATGATGGGGATGGGACCGGTGTCCGCCGTGCGGAAGGTTCTCGAGCGCGCGAATCTCGAGCTCGCCGACGTCGACCTGTTCGAGCTGAACGAAGCCTTTGCGGCGCAGGCGGTCGCCGTCTCGCGCGAGCTGGGCCTCGATTCAGAGAAGGTGAACGTCAACGGTGGAGCGATCGCGCTCGGCCATCCGATCGGCGCCAGCGGCGCGCGCGTCCTCACCACGCTCATCTACGCGCTGCGTGCGCGGAAGCTCCGCTACGGCGTCGCCTCGTTGTGCATCGGCGGCGGCATGGGGATCGCGATGGCTGTGGAAACGTTGTAAAGCTCTGGTCAAAGAAGTCATCTGGCGTCCGCTCGTCCCTCCAAGCGTTTGGATTGTCACAGAAATCCCGCGAAATAATGCCGATTTCTGGCCCTCGTTCGATTGACTTTGCTGCCGATACACGTTACATCAGAGGGCACCCCCCCTCCAGCTCGACCT
>DASYQZ010000153.1:0-2579 GCA_036004865.1 Vicinamibacterales bacterium | reverse complement strand
CATTCCGTACTGCATGACCGACTGGGGCGGCTGCATCATCCAGGTCCGCAAGCGCAACAAGATCGAGGAAGGCTGGCAGCGCAACTTCCTCGCGGCGATTCTGGCGTGCAGCCAGGGCATGCGCCTCGCGATCGCCGAGAGTCCCGATGTCGACATCCGCAGCATGGACGACATCATGTGGAGCCTCACGACGCGCGTGAATCCGCACACCGACATCATCAATCCGCTGCCGGGCGGGATCGGCCAGACCTTCCAGCCGCAGGAACGGATGACGGCCGGCGAAAAAGAATGGACGGCGTCGAATACGCGGTTCGAAGGCGGGATGGGGATCGATGCGACCGTCCCGTTCGGCTACGAGCAGGATTTCCACCGGCCTGTGTATCCGATCGACAAGGTCGATCCGAAGAAGTTCTTCAAGGCCGAAGACATCGCGCGCGCGAAAGCGCGGATGAAAGGCTGGGTCGAAGTGCTCGCGAGGACCGGTCAATAAATGTTGTTGTCGCCTTATCGCGTGCTCGATCTGACGGGGCCGCTCGGGTTCCTCACCGGGCGGATCCTCGCGGATCTCGGCGCCGACGTGATCAAGGTCGAGCCGCCGGGCGGCGATCCGTCGCGCGCGTGGCCGCCGTTCCACGATCACGGCGGACGGCGCCAGAGCCTGTCGTGGATGGCGTTCAACGCGAACAAGCGCGGGATCACGCTCGATCTCGAGACCGCCAACGGCCAGTTCGTGCTGCGCGAGCTGGCGCGGTCGGCCGACTTCCTCGTTGAAAGTTTTTCGCCGGGCGTTCTGGAGCGCTGTCGTCTCGGCTACGACGAGCTGCACCGTGAGAATCCGCGGCTCATCGTCGTGTCGATCACGCCGTACGGGCAGGAAGGCCCGTATCGCGATCGTCCGGCGTCGGACATCGAGATCATGGCGGCCGGCGGCGCGATGTCGCTCGCCGGCGAGGCGGGACGCGAGCCGATGCGCGTGACGCTGCCGCAGGCGGCGCTGTGGGCCGGCAGCGAAGCCGCGATGGGCGCGCTGACGGCGCTCGTCTCCCGCACGTCCACCGGCGAAGGGCAGCACGTCGACGTGTCGGCGCAGGCCGCGGTGGTCGCGGCGCTGGCGCACGCGCCGGTGTTCTGGGATCTGAACGGCATCAACCCGGAGCGCGCGGGCGTCTACATCACCGGGCGCTCGGTGACGGGCGCGCACATGCGCGCGTTCTGGCCCTGCAAGGACGGCTGGCTCAATTTCATCGTCTACGGCGGATCGGCCGGGCGCCACACGAATCAGCAGCTCGTCGCGTGGATGGACGAGCGCGGGATGGGATCCGACACGCTGCGGCGCATCGACTGGAGCACGTTCACCGTACCCGAGCTGACGCAGGACGAGGTGGAAGCGATCGAAGCGCCGATCGGACGGTTTCTCGCGACGCTCACCAAGCAGGAGTTTCTCGAAGGCGCGGCGGCGCGGCAGATGCTCGGGTATCCGGTGTCGTCGGCCGACGACATCCATCGCGACCCGCAGCTCGACGCGCGCGGCTTCTGGCAGATGGTCGGCGCCGACCGGCCGGGCGGCGCCATCCGGTATCCCGGCGGCTTCGCGCTCGTCGACGGCCGGCGGCTGCCGATTCGACGGCCGGCGCCCGAGATCGGCGAGCACAACGACGAGGTCTACGGGCACCTGCTCCATGATTCCCAGACTGTCGCGTGACGCGCTGCGCGGCGACGTCGCCGAGATGCTGCGGCCGCGCGTCGAGCGTCTCGGGTACCTCGGAGAATTCTTCACGTGCGCCGCGCATCAGCCGTCGGCGCTGATGTCGTTCATGGCGTTCACCGAGGATCTGAGGCGCGCACTGCCCGATCGCATCACCGAAACCGTGGCGCTCACCGTGTCGACGGAGCTCGGCAACGCGTACGAACGCCATCAGCACGAGCGCCTGTCGATCAAGCTGGGATTCGGCGAGGACTGGATTCGCGCCGTCGAAACGCTGGAACCGGATCACGCGGCGATCGGCGAAACCGAGCGGCGCGTTCAAACGCTGACGCTGGCGGTGATCCGCCGGCACGGTCACCAGACCGCCGGCGAGCTCGAGCTGGTGGTCGCGTGCATCGGCCACGAACAGGCGATCGCGGTGCTGATGCTCATCGGCCGCTACGTGACGCACGCGCTGATGGTCAACGCGCTGGAGTTACAGCCGCCCGTCGCATCGCCATTGGGGTGAACGTGCGAGCGTGATTGGACAGCAGCGCCTGCGGCCATGCCGAGCGGTCTGCCGCTCGGCATCAGCGACAGCGCGCGGCGGGGGTGGGGCCCCGCCGCCAGTGCAAAAAAGTTGGCAGGGGTGAGGCCTCGCGCATAAGCAATGGCAGTCGAACCTATTTGGATTTCAGAGTCCGACGTAACGGCATTGATGGACATGCCCGCCGCGATCCGCGCGCTCGAGGCGGGTCTGCTCGCCGAAGCCCGCGGCGCCGCGTCGAACATGATGAAGACCCACGTCGAATTCGAGGCGCAGGGCGGTCACGCGACGCTGCACGCGATCGGCGCCGCATTCCCCGACGCGGGCATCGTCGGCACCAAGACGTGG
>DASYQZ010000152.1:0-22481 GCA_036004865.1 Vicinamibacterales bacterium | reverse complement strand
ACCGCCGAACTCCTTCAGCAGCGGCCGCAGCAGCAGGAACGCGTTGCCGTAGTTCCCGCCGACGTCCTGGCCGTAGACGAAGACCCGCGGGTCGGCGCGCAGCGCGTCGCCGACGCCGAGCATCACCGCCTCGAGAAACGTCCGTCCCTTGGGATCGAACGGCGGGGCCTGTTCGACCGTCAGCCTCGCGCCACGATCAACCGCGGAGCTCGCAGAAATCGCAGAGCCATTTTTTTCTGCGTGCTCTGCGGGCTCCGCCGTTAAACGTACCAGCGGGTCCAGCACCTCGACATGTCGTCGCAGCGGCTCGTCGGCAAACACGCCGGCACCGGCCTGCTCGCCCTCTGGCCACGGCGCGTCGATCACGGCCCGCGCCTGCTCTTCGACGATCGCTTCCGCTTCGCGCTTGAAACGATCGAGATCGCCCGGCTGGACGATGCCGGCCGCCTCGAGACGCGCCGTATATAAAAGGATGGGATCCCGCGCGGCCCAGTAGTCGTAGAGCTCGCGGTTCGCGTACCCGTGTTCGGTCAGCGGCGGATACTCCCACGACGCCTGCGGATCCTTGCCGAGGTACAGCATGTCGTCGTGGTGCGCGTGACCGCAGATGCGCATCGACACGGTTTCGATCAGCGCCGGACCCTGCCCCGCTCGTGCGCGCTCCGCTGCCCACGTGAACGCCGCGAAAATCTGATCGGGATCCGTCCCGTCGACCGTGACGCCCGGGATGCCGTACCCGATCGCCTTGTCGGCAAAGACGCGAACGGCCGATTGATCCGCAATCGGCGTCGACAGCGCGGTCTGATTGTTCTCGAGACAGAAAATGGCGGGCAGCCTGCGCGCCGCGCAGAGGTTGATCGCTTCGTGCCACTCGCCGAGCGACGATCCGCCTTCGCCGATGAACGACACGGCGACGCGGCCCGACCCGTCGCGCCAGAACGCCATGGCCATGCCCGCGATGGTCAGCGCGGCGGTCGTGAGCGGCGCGGCCGGCGGCAGGATGCCCCAGTCGAAATCGCCGATGTGCAAATCCTTGCCGTCGAGCGGCGGGCCGACCTTGCCCATCTGCGCGTTGAGGACCATGCGGACCGTCTCGGGCTCCGCGCGCATGGCGAGCGTCATGCCGAGATCGCGAATCACCGGACCGATGACGTCGCCGGTCCACCGGCCCGCGGCGTCCCGGTACTTCCGTCCCCGTCGCAGCCGGATGGCCCCGGCATAGATCGCTTCCTGGCCGAGCGAGCGGAAGCCCTTGCCCTGGAACGCCGCGCTGCCGTAGCGAATCTCGCCGCTCGTGAAGAACGTTTTCAGGCGATTGTCGGTCGCGCGCGTCAGCAGCATGCCGCGCAGAATCTCGAGACGCTCCTCGCGCGTCAGCGACGCTTCGAGCGCGGCGCGCCGCAGGAATCCGTCGCAGTCGTCGAGCAGTCGCGCGTACGCCTGACCGAGGCGCATCTCCGCCGACGTTCGCGGCGTCGTCTCGCCGAGGCCGTGCGGCACGGCGCGAAGCTGCAGACGCCGCGTCAGCTCACGATGAACGGCGGGCCGCAACGCGTCGATCGCCGCGTCGTCCGCCGGCTCGCGTCCACCGGTTGCGGCCTCGACGGCCTCGAGCGCCTCGCCGAGCGCGAACGGATGCCGCTCGGCGACGAAGGCGCCGAATCGGCTCGCAATTCCGGTCAGCTTCTCGAGCTCCGCGGGTTTCGACATCAGGACCTAGTCTACTTCCCCGAAAAAAATGCAACCACGAAACCACGAAACCGATGTTCACACCTCTCTCACGATGCCCGACCGCTCGACGATGAGTCGTCGCCCCGACTGCAGCGACGCGAATTCGTTCGGCTCGAGCGCGATGACTGGAAACGACTTGCCGTACATCACGCCGGCGACAATCGAGGCGAGCGCGAAAAACGAATCGGCGCCGGTCGTGAGAATTGCCGCGGGCGCGGTGCCGGCGCGCACCGCTTCGAGGAGGACCGCGGTCGTCGTCGACGATCCCTTACTGAACGGCACCGCGAGAATCCGTCCCGCCGCGCGGACGCCGGCGAGCGGATGATGCTTGTCGATGATCTCGCCCGTCTGGAAATCGTACCCGCCCCAGAACGACAACGCGTCGTGCGTGACGAGCGCCTCGCCCTCGGCCTCGCCCTCGACGACCGGCCGTCCGGCAATCACGCGTCCTGCCACAGCGAATCGTCGCGGACGACGCGACCCTCGATCGCCGAGCGCACGCAGTCCGCGAGGCTGCCGAAGGTGACGCGCGTGTTCAGCAGGCTCGGGGCGTAGTAGGCATACTTCGCGGAGTTCGTCATCAGCGTTCTGATCTCCGGCGGCAGCATCGGCGACGCGAGAATGCAGGTGTCGAGCGTGATCTGCGCGCCGAACCCGACGATCGGCGCGAGCACGCCGGCCTCGGCCGCCATCTCCTTCATCAGCCGGCTCGAGGTGATCAGGAACTTCACACGCGGATCGGCGTGCTTCCCTTCGAGGAGCGGCGCGAGCTGGCGGAACTCGGCGAGCGAAAAGTGCGGGCTGCCCAGAATCACCATATCGAGCTCGCGGCCGTCGGCCGTCGTCAACTCGCTTCGCGCGTCGCGTAAGTCGGCGCTCGTGATGTCGATCGTCTGCCCGGCCGTGCGGCCCTGGAACGCCGCGTCGAGCGTCGGCGCCTCGGGCGTCACGCCGACGATGTGGAAGAGGGCGACGCGGCCGGAGGACGCGACGGCTGCCGAAAATGCCTTCAGTTGATCTTCGGCCGGCTTCACGAGGACGCCGTCGATGACCGGAATCAGATCGCCGGCAAGCTTGCCGACGAGATGTCCGAGGACCGGGAAGAACTGGTCGTCCTGCTGCAGCGCGAACGGCACGCCGCCGAGACGGAGCAGCATCTGCCCCGCGCGATTCCAAGTGAGGTGCAGGCCAACGGCGGGGACACGGCCAGTGATCGCGCAGCAGATGTCCAGCAGATCGGGATAGCGTTCGGTCCGTGCGCCGATCACCGAGTTCGCGAATGCGATCGCGTTCGACTCGCCCCACGCGATCTGCTGGCCGAACACCGGCCGCATCTGCGTCTGGTACGGCGCACACGTCCATGTCGGCACGGCGCCCATCTCTTCGTACGCGAGCATCTGGCGCGCCGCCTTCGCCGCCCACTCGGGCGACACGGCCCAATCCTTCCAGCCGCACTCGTCGACGCCGCTCACGTTCAGGCTCGTCGGCACGGCGACGCGCGCGCCGAGCGAGGCGAGCCGCTCGGCGAACTCGAGCGTCGCGTCGCCGAGATAGATCGTGCTGTCGATGTGCGCGTGAGAGATGTCCATCAGCTCGCGCGCGTCGTACACGCCCGCCATCCGGACGAGAATCGACATCGCGAGCCGCGGCGCAGGCCCGTGGTCGCCGTTCAACATCGCCTGGTCGCGATCGGTCAGCGTTAGCCCTGACATCCTCTTGAAACGTTACTCGCCAACTTTTCCACTTGCGGCGGGGCCCTCGACCTCCGCTCGCATCCAATTCGCGCGAGCGACGGTGGACCCGCCGTAGCCCTGGCGAAGGCGGGCACCCCTACCGCCGCGACCTTTCGCTGACACCTCGCCGCGGATTCCCAGTCCGCGGCGAGGTGTGGCCGCGGGCGCTGCTGTCCTAACTATAATCGGCGCCATGCGCCACTTCTGGCTCGTTCTCACAATCGCTCTCGTAGCGTTCGGCTTTCATTCCGCACCGGCGGCGGCTCAGAATGCGCCGTCGACATCGATCACAATCCTCAAACCGGCGCGCGTGTTCGATGGCGAAACTGTCCATGAAGGGTGGGCGGTTCGGGTGAAGGGCGATCGGATCGACGCGGTCGGATCGGCGGCCAGCCTCACTGCCGCGGACGCGCGCGTCGTCGATTTGCCGGGGACGACGCTGACGCCGGGGCTCGTCGAAGGGCACTCGCACGTGCTGCTGCACGCCTACAACGAGACGTCGTGGAACGATCAAGTGTCGCGGGAAGGGCTCGGGCTGCGCGTGGCGCGCGCGGTGAATCATCTGCGATCGACGCTGATGGCCGGCTTCACCACCATCCGCGATCTCGGCACCGAAGGCGCGCAGTACGCCGACGTCGAGCTGAAGCAGGCGGTCAATCAGGGGATCGTTCCAGGTCCGCGCATGCTCGTCTCGACGAAAGCCATCGTCGCGACCGGCAGCTACCAGCCGAAGACGTTCGTGCTGCAGTGGACCATCCCGCAGGGCGCCGAAGAAGCGGACGGCGTCGACAGTCTCATCCGCGTGGTGCGCGATCAGATTGGCAAGGGCGCCGACTGGATCAAACTCTACGGCGATTACCGGTGGGGTCCGCTGCCGGGTTCACATCCGACCTTCTCCGCCGACGAAATGAAGCTCGCGGTGGAGACGGCGAAAAGCGCCGGCGTGCCGATCGCGGTCCATGCGAACACCGCCGAGGGGATGCGGCGCGCGGCGCTGGCCGGCGCCGAAACGATCGAACACGGCGGCGAGGGGACGGCGGAGATTTTCAAGCTGATGGCCGAGCGCCACGTCGCGCTGTGCCCGACGATCACGGCCGGCGCCGGTCCGTGGCCGCCGGCGAACCCCGACTCGCCGGCGGCTCAGCGCAAACGCGCGAGCTTCAAGGCGGCGCTCGACGCCGGCGTCACGATTCTGAATGGCAGCGACGTCGGGACGTTCCCTCACGGCGAGAACGCGCGCGAGCTCGAGGCAATGGTGAAGTACGGCATGCCGATCGTGGACGCGCTGAAGAGCGCGACGTCGACCGCCGCTCGCGTGTTCCACATGGAGAATCAGATCGGCCGTGTAAAAGAAGGACTGTTCGCCGACCTGGTCGCGTTCGACGGCGATCCGACGAAAGACATCGGCGCCCTGCGGCGCGTCAAGTTCGTGATGAAGAGTGGAACGATTTATAGACAGCCCTAGATCGTTTCGCTGTCAAGCGAAAATGCAACCACGAAACCACGAAAACACGAAACCAGAATGAGTTCTTTTCGTGCTTTCGTGTTTTCGTGATTGCGTTTTCCGTGGGTGCGTTTTTGGACGGCGTGACGCCTGCTAGTAATTCAACCAATACGCGAGCTTGACGAGGAAGACGTTGCGCGGCGTCGCGGTGAAGATGTCGCGGACATCGCGGCCAAAGCGGAACCCTCCGGTGACCTCGCCGTTCTCGCGCGCCTGCTGCCACACCACGAACAGCGTCGAGCCCGGCTTGTACTCCCACCGCAGCACGTTCGTCGTCCGGAACGACTTCACGTTGAAATCGGGATCGTCGGCGTACGCGAACGGCGCGTAGCGGCCGTCGTAGTCGCGGCTGCGGCCGTTCACCAGCTCCTTGAACGCGCTGTACGCGCCGGCCGACACGAACGGCTCGGCGTAAATCTGCACCGACAGATTCGGCGTCAGCGTGTAGCTCACGCGCTCGGTGAGCGCCACGGTCGTCTGATCGATGTGCGCGAACGTGTAGTGATCGCGCGTGTCGGTCACCTTCCCGACCCACTGTTCGTCGTTCACCGAGCGACTGATCCGAATGCCCTGGGTGAACGTCAGTGCCGACATCGGCCGATAGGTCGCCTCGACCTCGTGATCGCGGAACGACGAGCCGATCCGGTTCCTGCCGCCGCCGTTGAAGACGTTGAGCGACAACCGGCGGCGCGCGTCCGAGTTGAGCCAGGACCAGACGGTGCGGTACCTCTCGGTTCTGCCGCCAGGGCCGCCGCGCGTGAGCCGATCGTCGAAGCCGTTGTGGTTGATATTGGCGCCGCCGCCAATCGACCAGTTGTTGATGAACGTGACGTTGCCGTTGACGTTCCCGCCGCCGAAGAGCAGGTTGCCGTCGTAGTTCCAGGTGGCGTACTGATTGAAGTTGATGTTGCGGTTGCGGAACCACTTGTTCGGCACGTCGCTCCGAATCTGAATCCAGTTGGCCATCCACTTCTCGTCGGCACGGCGCAGGAAGCCGACGTCGTTGAGATCGAAGCCGGGCGACTTGAACCCGACGTGGGAGTTGAAGCGGACGCGCTGCCCGCCGATCTTGCTGATGCCGATCCGTCCGCTCGCGCCGGTCAGCGACGTCGCCGCCGGATCGAGATCGAACGAGGATGCGTCAGGACGCTGAAAGTAATGGCGGCTGTTCTGCTCGATGGCGCTGATGGCTCCCTCATCGCCGCCGACGTGCGACGCCGCGAGAAAGCCGGTGATGCTGTAGCGCGTCTTGAAGCGCGCGTCCCAGTCCACGCCGCCGCTGTACGCGCTCCCCGGCAGCGTCGATCGGATCGTGTCGGTGAGCTGACGGTTCGTCGCGGTCACCATGAACCCGACCGACGACTGGTTCGCGAACTCGCGCCGCACGCGGCCGATCGAGTACGTCGACAGCGGCTCGACCGGCTGCTCGTACCTCTGCGTCAGATCGAGCACCGTGCCGTACTCGCGCCCGGTCACGGCAGTCATCGCGCCGATCGAGAACTTGCCGACGCGGCCCGTCAGCTTCCCGGCGCCGAGAATCGTCGTCTGCACCGGCGATTCGGTGTAGATGTTGTCGCCGCTCGGCAGCCCGCCGGTCGCCTGCGGCGATCGGCCGACACGCCGCGAGTAGAACATCTGACACGGACCGTCCATGCAGTCCGAATCGAAGCGGAACATGCCCGACCCTTCGACGAAGAACGGCCGCCGCTCCGAGAAGAACGTCTCGAACGCGCTGAGGTTCACGACTGCCGGATCCGCTTCGACCTGGCCGAAGTCAGGATTGATCGTCGAGGTGAACGTGAGTCCCGGCGTCAGCGCGTACTTCAGGTCCACGCCGAGCGCCGCGCTGGGGCGCGACGCCTTTGTCAGTGGATGGCCGTTGGTCCGCTGCCGCGTGAGATCGGTGACGGCATACGGCATCAATTCGAGCCGCTTCGGCGAGGCGGTCATCGAGAGGCCGCCGAGCTCGCCGAACGACGACACGTACCCGGTCGCGCTGCGCGCCAGCAGCGGCCACGTCGACGTTTCGTTGAGGCGTCCGATCGTCCGCGACACGGCGAAGCCGAACGTGTTCGATCCGTTCGGCGAGAAGCGGAGCTGCGAGAACGGAATGTGAAACTCGGCCGACCAGCCGTCGCCTTCGCGCGCCACTCTCACGTCCCACACCGCGTCCCATCCATCGTCTCGATTGTTGTCGTTGTACCAGTAGCGGTCCTGTTTCACGCCGGAGGGATTGACGGCGAACTCGTACGCGGTCCGCTTGTCGTGGTACGAATCGATGAGGATGCGCAGCCAGTCCGACGGCGAGTCGCCGTCGCGGCGCGTGAGGTAGCTGACGATCTTGCCGGGCTCGGTGTCGAACGCGCGCACCTTCACGTAGAGCGTGGTCGAGTCGTACGCGACGCGGAACTCGGTGCGCTGGCTCGGCTCCCCGCCTTCGGCCGGCTCGCGCTGCAGGAAGGCGTCAGTCGCGGTCGCGCGCTGCCACACGTCGTCGCTGACTTCGCCCGACACGCGGATCGCGGTCGGCGTCAGGTCCACCTCCGCTCCGTTGCTGGAGCGAGCTACGGTGGACAAGTCGATCGAAATGGCCTCGACGCGATTGGCGCCGGCGGACGTGGCAAGAGCGAAGGCGAGCGCGAGCAACATTGACCGCTGGTTAGACGGCAACGGTGAACAGTTGGTTGGCGGGGGAATCGCGGTGATATCGTACGCCCATGAGTTACACGACGTTGATCACGACCGAAGTGTTAGCCACTCGACTATTAGACCCCAACGTTGCCGTCGTGGACTGCCGGTACAAGCTCGACGACGAGGCGTGGGGCCGGCGCCAGTACGCGGCGCGCCACATTCCCGGCGCCGTCTACGTGTCCCTCGGCCACGATCTCGCCGGTCCCAGAACTGGGACGAGCGGCCGGCATCCGTTGCCGGATCCGCGCACGTTTGCACAGACACTCGGACGTCTCGGGATCGGGAGCGGCGTGCAGGTGGTCGCGTACGACCAGGACAACGGGATGTACGCGAGCCGCCTCTGGTGGATGCTCCGATGGCTCGGCCACGACGCGGGCGCGGTGCTCGACGGCGGCTTCGCGAAATGGACGGCGGAAGGGCGTGCGATGACGAGCGGCGGGGAAACGCGCGCACCGCGAGAATTCGTCGCGTCGCCGCGATCGGAGATGGTCGTTGACGCCGCTCGCGTGTCGGCGTCGTTGAAGACGGGCGAGTCGACGCTCGTCGACGCGCGCGCGCCCGAGCGTTATCGCGGCGAGACCGAACCGATCGACAAGACGCCCGGTCATATTCCCGGCGCCGCGAATCATTTCTTTCAGTGGAATCTCGACGAGCACGGCATGTTCCGCACGCCCGACGCGCTGCGCGAACGTCTCCAGCAATCGATCGGCGAGGTGCCTCCCGACCGCCTCGTGTGCTACTGCGGATCGGGCGTGACCGCGTGCCACAACCTGCTCGCGCTCGAGCACGCCGGTCTCAGAGGCGCGAAGCTCTATCCCGGATCGTGGAGCGAATGGTCGTCGGACCCGGCCAGACCCGTGGAGCGAGGATGAGCCGTTGCTGAAACGGTCTGGTGGGCCGCGTGAGGCAGGTGGGGCGGGTGGGTAAGAGCAGCAGTGGTTCTTCGTGTCTTCGAGCCTTCGTGGTTGCGTTTCTGTGGACACGATCGCAGCGTGACATGCGAAGTCATCGGGGTTGCGTTTTTCGTGGGTTTCGTGTTTTCGTGGTTGCCTTTGCGTGGACACGATCGCCGCGTGACATGTGAAGTCATCGTGACATGCGAAGTCATGCTGACATGCGAAGTCAGCGTGACGCATACTTCGCACTATGAATCGCACCGCGCATGCCCCCGTTCACGCCGACAACCTGCCCAAGCCAGTCGGACCGTACTCGCCCGGCATGGGGTTCGAGCGATTGGTTTTTGTCTCGGGTCAGGCTGCTGTCGATCCCGCCACCGGGAAACTGGCCGGAGACGATGTCGAGCGGCAGACCGAGCAGTGCTTGAAGAACGTGCAGGCGATTCTCGAAGCCGCGGGCTCGAGCCTGCAGCACGTGCTGCGCTGCGGCGTCTTTCTCGTCGACATGCGTGAGTTTCCGAAGATGAACGGGGTGTACGCCCGGATGTTCGGCGGGCATCGCCCGGCACGCACGACGGTCCAGGTGTCCGCGCTCCCGGGCGAGGGTCTGCTCGTCGAGATCGACGCCGTTGCGTACATCCCGGAGAATTGATTAGGATGATGTCCTCATGCACATGCGAATTACCCGCGTAACCCCACGCCAGTAGCTCCGCCGGCCGCACTCTCAGTCCGACGCCTGTAACCAGCCACGCTGGTCAATCACCACGTCGTCGATTTCGAGCCGCGCGTCCGCGGCGCGGCGGCGAACCATCTGTTCCTGCGATCTTTTTTTACGTTGCGGCGGGGCCCCACCCCCGCCGCCTGTCACCGCTCGCCTTCGGCTCGCGGCGCTGGTTACACGCCCTTTGCTGCTGGGAGAACATTTGGGAGGACGGACGTGGCCGAAGACTTCGGGCTTCAGACTTCAAATCTCCGACTTCAGGCTTCCACCGGGTGGTGGGCCACGATTCGCGAATCGCTCGCCGGCTCGCATCGCGTCTACACCGAGGGGGACATCGGCCGCGCCGTCGTGCTGCTCGCGATTCCGATGGTCCTCGAGCTGGCGCTCGAGTCGGTGTTCGCGGTCGTCGACGTCTTCTTCGTCTCGCAGCTCGGCGCCGATGCCGTCGCCACCGTCGGCCTGACCGAGTCGATGCTGACGATCGTCTACGCCGCGATGGCCGGGTTGAGCGTCGGCGCCACCGCCACCGTCGCGCGCCGAATCGGCGAGCAGGATCTGGACGGCGCGGCGCGCGCCGCCGTGCAGGCGATCGTGCTCGGTGTGATCGTCGCCGTGCCGCTGGGCATCTGCGGCTTCTGGTTCGCGCCGCGGCTCCTGGCGATGATGGGCGCGACGCCGGGCGTGCTCGGCCACTCGGCGTTCACCGCGATCGTGCTCGGCGGCAACATCGTCATCGTGATGTTGTTCCTGATCAATGCGGTGTTTCGCGGCGCAGGCGACGCAGCGATCGCGATGCGCGTCCTCTGGATCGCCAACGCGATCAACATCTGTCTCGATCCGTGCCTGATTCTCGGGCTGGGACCGTTTCCGGAGCTGGGCGTCACCGGCGCGGCGGTCGCGACGACGACGGGGCGCGGCGTGGGCGTCCTGCTGCAGCTTTACGTCCTGTGGCGCGGCAAGGGACGGGTTGTCATTCGCCGCGAGCACCTTCGCATCGATCCCCACGTGATGATGAACATGGTGCGGCTGTCGGGCACCGCCGTTTTCCAATCGCTCATCGCGACGACGAGCTGGGTGGGCCTGGTGCGGATCATCGCGTCGTTCGGCAGCGACGCGCTCGCCGCCAACACGATCGCGATCCGTATCGTGATTTTCGCGCTGCTGCCGGCCTGGGGGCTCGCGAACGCGGCGGCGACGCTCGTCGGGCAGAATCTCGGCGCCGGGAAACCGGAACGCGCGGAAGCCTCGGTGTGGCGTGCGTGCCTCTACAACCTCGTCACGCTCGGTACCGTCGGTGCGGCCTTCGTGATCTTCGCCGACGCGATCGTCGGCCTGTTCACGAGCGATCCGATCGTGAGGCCGATGGCCGCGCAGGGACTCCGCATCATCGGCGCCGGCTTTCCGTTCTACGCCTACGGCTTCGTGCTCACGCAGTCGTTCAACGGCGCCGGCGACATGTGGACGCCGACGATCATCAACCTGTTCTGCTGCTGGCTGGGCGAGATCCCGATCGCGTACGTCCTCGCCGTTCCGCTCGGGCTGGGTCCGCCCGGCGTGTTCTGGGCGGTGCCGATTGCGTTTTCGTCGATGGCGATCGTGAGCGCGCTGATCTTCCGCCGCGGGAGGTGGAAGTTCAAACGCGTATAATTTGCGGATGCTCAGATCCAGATCCTTCATCGCGGTCGTCGCCTGCGCGCTCTTCTCGCTCACGGCCGGCGCCATCTCGGTGCCGGTCCGCGCGCAGAAGGGAATGGTCGCGTCGCAGAACGAAATCGCCTCGCGCATCGGCGCCGACGCGATCAAGGACGGCGGCACGGCCGTCGACGCCGCAGTCGCCACCGCGTTCGCGCTCGCCGTCGTGCATCCGACCGCCGGCAACATCGGCGGCGGCGGCTTCATCGTCTATCGACCCGCGAAGGGCGAGGCGGTCGCGTACGATTTCCGCGAGATGGCGCCGGCCAGATCGTCGCCGACGATGTTCCTGCAGAACGGGACGTACAGCAGCGAGGTCCATCACAACAGCCATCTCGCCGTCGGCGTGCCCGGCACGGTCGCGGGTCTGCATCTGGCGTGGAAGGAACGGGGCAAGCTGCCGTGGAAGCGGCTGGTCGAGCCCGCCGTCGCACTGGCGCGCGACGGCTTCACGGTGACCGACGGTCTCTCGCGGTCCCTCAAGAACGTGATGCGCACGATGCAGAAGTATCCGGCGTCGGTCGCCCAGTTCACGAAGAACGGCGTGCCGTACGAGCCTGGCGAGACCTTGAAGCAGCCGGACCTCGCGCGCACGCTGGAGCGCATCGCGAATCAGGGTCCGGCCGGATTCTACGAAGGCGAGACGGCGCTGCTCCTCGAGAAAGAGATGCTCGCGCACGGCGGTCTCATCACCCGCGAGGATCTGAAGACGTACACCGCGAAGAAGCGCGTGCCGGTGAAGGGTACGTACCGCGGTCACGAGATTCTCTCGATGCCGCCGATCAGCTCCGGCGGCGTCGGCCTGATCGAGATGCTGAACGTGCTCGAAGGCTACGACATCGCTTCGATGGGTCCGGGCGGATCGTCGACGGTCCACGTGATGGTCGAAGCGATGAAGCGCGCGTACGCCGATCGCGCGCAGTACCTCGGCGATCCCGATTTCGTGAAGGACATGCCGATCCCGCGGCTGACGTCGAAGGCCTACGCGACCGAGCTGCGTAAGACGATCGATCTCAAACGGACGAAGGCTTCGTCGCCGGCGACGTTCGACTGGTCGCCCGAGAGCGACGAGACGACGCACATCTCGGTCGTCGACGGCGCTCGCAACGCCGTGTCGATGACCTACACGCTCGAGCAGAGCTACGGCGTGAAAATCGTCGTCCCCGGCGCGGGCTTCCTGCTCAACAACGAGATGGGCGACTTCAATGCGGGGCCGGAAATCACGACGGCCGAAGGGTTGATCGGGACGAAACCGAATCTCGCCGAACCGGGCAAACGCATGCTCTCGAGCATGACGCCGACCATCCTCGCGAAAGACGGTCAGCTCTTCATGGTCACCGGCAGTCCCGGCGGGCGGACGATCATCAACACCGTGCTCGAAACGATCCTCAACGTCGTCGATTTCGGCATGAACGCGCAGGAAGCGATCGACGCGCCGCGGTTCCATCACCAATGGCTGCCGGATCGGATCGACTACGAGAAGTACGGTCTGTCGCCCGACACGATCGCCGAGCTCGAGAAGCGCGGACACACGCTGCGCTCGGGCGGATCACAGGGCGTCGCGCAAGTGATCATCTACAACGCGAAAGAGGACGTCCTCGAAGGCGGCAGCGATCGGCGCGCATCGGACGGAGGCGCGGTCGGCGTGGCGGGCAAAACCGCGACGAAGCAGACTTCGGCGCAGCGTTGAACCCGGCGCAGAACTAGAACTCAGAACTCAGAACTCAGAACTTAGAACTCGAACCCAGAACTGAGAACCACGGAATGTCCGAGTTCTAGCTTCGAAGTTCTGAGTTCTCAGTTCGTGCGCGCAACGCGCGCCGGTCCGCGCACCGATTGGCCGGGCGCGTGCTCCACGAGCAGGTTGATGAACTCACGCACGAAGTCGGCCTTCGCCAGGTCCTTCGGTATGACTGCACTCCACCGCCGGTGCAGCCCGCGCGCCGTCAACGGACGCGCCACCAGGGCGCCTGATTTGATCATCGGTTCGACCGCCCACCGCGCGATCGGGCTGACGCCCAGCCCCGCCTTCACCAGCTCGATGATCGCTTCGGTGAGCTGAACCTCGTCGATTCGCGCCGGCACGGCGCCGGCCGGCAAGAGCACCTCGTTCAACACCAGGCTGTCTTCCTTCGGCGGGTAGAGGAGCAACGTCTCGCCGTGCATGTCCGCGACTTTGACGTGCGTCTTCTTCGCGAAGGGATGCGTCGTCGCGGCGATGATGATCACCTCGTCGTCGAAAATCGGCGTCGAGGTCAGACGCCGATCGCGGACCGGCGTGCTCATCAGTGCAATGTCGACCTTGCCGGCAAGCAGCGTCTCGATCGGCTGCCGAGTGGCATCCACGTCGATGCGGACGTCGACGCGCGGAAACTTGCGGCGATATCTGGTGAGCAGCGGCGGCAGCCAGTGATAGCAGGTGTAGCACTCGGTCGTGAGGCGCAGCACGCCCGCCCGCTCGCGGCCCATCTGCCGGATGTCGTGCTCGGCCTGATGAAGCCGCTCGAGCACCTCGCGCGCCGACGCCAGCAGCCGATCGCCGGCCGGCGTCAGCACCAGTCGCTTGCCGACCCGCAGAAACAGCGCGGCGCCGAGGCGCGACTCGATGTCGCGCAACTGGTGGCTGAGCGCCGACTGCGTGAGGTGCAGACGATCGCCGGCGCGCGTGAGGCTCCCGCAATCGGCAACCGCGGCGACGAGCCGGAGGTGGCGGACTTCGATATCCATGTTCTTTGGCAGGCCTAAAGGCCTGCGCGACTGCTGTTCATGTCGATGAGGATACTTCATCGTTGTGATGATGACAAAGAATTTGGCTCATGACATCGCGAACCCTACGATGACCGCATGTCCATTCCGTCACTCGTCCTCGCCGCCGCCGTCATCAATGGCGCGCTGCCGCAGACCCACGTCGCGCTGACGTTCGGACCATCGCCGCCTCCGGCCGCCGTCATCCGTACCGCCGTCGACGAAGCGGCGGCCATCTGGTCGCCGTACCACGTCGTAATCGATCAAGCGCTCCCCTGCGCGTCCGCCCCGGACGAAGCGACCGTCATCAGCGTGTCGATGGGAGCCTCGTCTGCCGCCGGCCAACCCTACCAGAGCAACATCGGCGCAATCCGCTTCAGCGAAGACGGTACGCCCGATCCGGTCGTGACGGTGTACTTCGACCTGCTGAAACGCTTCCTCGCAGGCGTCCGGTTCGTGCTGATGCCGGAATATCGATGGCCCCCGCCGCTGCGCGAACGGATTCTCGGCCGCGGCCTGGGGCGCGTGATTGCGCACGAGATCGGTCATTACCTCCTCGGCGCGCGCCATGCACCGGCCGGGTTGATGCGTGCGCTGCAGTACACTGACGAGCTCTTCGCGGTGCCGCGGACCGGTTTTACGCTTTCTCAATCCGAGCTTCGCCGTCTCGCAGGGAGCGCGGCCTCGTGACCGGGTACGCCGCACTCGGCTTGATGGCGTGCGGCATCTATGCGGTGAGCGCGCATGCGGTGAAGCCGGGACCGTATGTCGCCGTCACACTGCTGCTCGCGGCCGTCGCGGCGGCCGCGTGCTACGCGCCGGCGACCCGCGCCGCCCGGATCGATCCGCTGCGCGTGCTGCGCGACTGACTCGCGTACAAAAAAACAGGGCCGGCACCCAGTGCCGGCCCTGCTGATAACCACCCGTGGGACTTGTCGACCCGCCCACCCCATGGTGGGACTCGTTCTGCCCGCCCTGGTTATCAGTCTCAGTGAACGCGCGGCGCAGCGACAAACGACGGCGTCGTGTCGCGCGCGAACCAGTCCTGATCGAGGATCGTGTACAGCGCCTGATCCAGATACTGACCCTTGTGGTGGAACGACCTGCGCAGCAGCGCTTCCTGCACCGCGCCCAGCTTCTGCAGCGCGCCGTTGCCGCGGCCGTTCAGTACCGCGGCACGCGCCTCGAGGCGGTGCACGCCGAGCGTCTCGAACGCGAAGTCGAGCACGAGCTCGGCGCCGTCCTGGAACACGCCGGTGCCCCAGAAGTCGGATCCGATCGCGAAGCCCCATTCGGCAGTGCCGAATCCGGGCTCGAGCTGCCGGACCTGGAAGATGCCGATCGCCGTGTCGTAGCCCTTCAGCGTCACCGCGAAGCAGACATACGCGCCGGCGGTGCGCTGCCGCAGCGTCCACGCGATGAAGCGTTCGAAGCCTTCAACGGTGCTCGGCGGCGGCGAAATGAATCGCGAGACTTCCTCCGTCGTCAACAGCGCGAAGAGCGACGGCGCATCCGACGCGCGCAGCTCTCGCAGCACCACCTGCTGGCCACGGAGCGTCGGCAGGGCGTCCTGCCAATCAGTGCTCGTGATGACCTCGGTGGTCGGGGTGGTCGTCGTCACGGCGAGATCGAGTTCAGGTCGGTAAGGCATTTGTTCCATGGTTAGAGTCCCCCTCCGACGTGAAACCCTCCGCCGATCCAGTTGAGTATGAAGAACACCTGCTCGTCCGAGAGCGTGTCGAACAAGGTGCTCCAATTCAGCGGAGTGACCTCGCCGACGGCCGACGCGTCCCAGACGATCGTGCCATCGACGTTCGTGCCCGGAAACATGCTGCCCTCGCTGTCGATGCCCCAGACGACATCCATGGCGCCGTCAGGGCCCCACACGACGTTCTGACTGCCGGCGTCGGTGCCCCAGACGATGTTTTCTGCTTCCTCAGCGGCGGTGCCCCAGACGATGTTCTCGGCGCACAGGTCGAGATCGCTGCAGCTCGTCCCCCAGACGATGTTCTCTGCGGGGGCGTCGACGTTCGTGCCCCACACGATGTTTTCGCAGTCCTCGCCGGCACACGACGTGCCCCAGACGATGTTCTCGGCCGGCGCCTCGACGTTCGTGCCCCAGACGATGTTTTCCAGCGCGTCAACGCTGGTGCCCCACACGATGTTCTCGAGCGCGTTGGTGCCCACCGCGACGTTCGCGCAACCGTTGGGGTCTGCGCACGCCGAACCCCAGACAACGTTCGCGCCGCTGTCGGTGGTCGCGACGCCCCAGTTCGTGCCGAGGGCGAACGCGTTCGCCTGCGGATCAAGATAGCCGCCTGTCAGGAGATGGCTGCCCCAGATGATCCGCTTGCTCCACATCGCCTGCGTCGGCATCGTGTCGCCGGACTGCGCGGTCGCGTAGAACTTCGCGAGACGCACCGCGCCGACAGCATTGAGGAGACCGGCGCCCTGCGTCAGCGCGTCGTACGCGGGCAGGACCTGCGCGGTGTACTGCAGAATCGCTTTCACCGCGTTGGGCGTCAGCGACGGATTGGCCTGCAGCATCAACGCCACCGTTCCCGAGACGACCGGCGCGGCCATGCTCGTGCCGCTCAGCGTCAGGTACGGCTTGTACGGCGTCGGGATGAGGCCGTCGGTCAGGAACGACGCCTTCTGCGTATAGAACGTGCCCCAGGGGTCGGAGAGCGACAAGCTGCCCTTGCCCGGCGCAACGAGGTCGGGCTTCGCTCCGAAGTCCCGGAACGTGGGGCCCTTCGAGCTGAATCCCGCCATGACGTCGTCGTGCCGATCCGCGGTGCCCTGGTGGCTCGACGCACCGACCGTCAGCACCCACGGCGCATTGCCCGGCGCGACGATGCCGCCGTATTTGCCGTTGTTGCCCGCGGCCCCGACGACAACGATGCCGGCATCGGCCACGCGCTTCGCGGCCAACGTCAGCGGGTCGGTCCAGTACGATTCGGTCACGCCCGCGCCAACCGACATGTTGACGACGCGAATGTTGTAGCGCGCGTGATTGGCGAGCACCCAGTCGAGCGCCGCGATGATGTTGCTGATCGAGCCGCCGCCGTTCGAGTCGAGCACCTTCAGCCCGATGAGGCTCGCATCAGGCGCCACGCCGGCGTGCCGGCCATTCGAATCGAAGCCGTTGCCGCCGATGATGCCGGCGACGTGCGTGCCGTGGCCCTCATCGTCGTACGGCGTCGTCTGGCCGTTCACGAAGTCGACGAACGCCGACACGCGCTGATTGCCGTAGGGATACAGCGTCGTTCCGGTATTCGTCAGGTCGTCGTGCCACTGCGCGATGCCCGAATCGATGACCGCGACGCCGATGCCTGCGCCCGTGAGTCCGAGCGCACGGTTCACGGCCATGCCGCCGGTCGTGAGCTCAGTCTTGTAGTCCAGCTTGCGGAGCGGGCGATCGTAGCGGATGTCGAATACGTCCGGGTGCTCCGATAGGCGCTTGATTAGGTTGTTAGGAAGATTGAGTACCTGACCGTTGATGATCCCGAGGCGGCCATTCAACTTCGCGAAACGCTGGAAGTCGGCCGGAAGCTTGACGCCCGGCTTCAGCGTGACGATGACCTTCGTTTTCTGCGAGGCCGACAAGAGCGAAGAAGAGCGCTGCGTCAGTTCCTTGTCGAGTTTGCGATGGTTCCTGGCGTCCGCATTCGGCCGGCCGGCTTGGGATCCCTTGACACGCTTGGCGGGCGGACCTGCGGCGAAGGTATTCGTCGCCAGTCCGAGCACCAGGACCGCCGCGGCGGTCAGCGTGCGTTTAGGACCCCAGACGGCCTTTCGTCTGGCGGTCGAGCTCGTAGGGAGATACATAGGCACGTGGCTTAGGAGCAAAAGCACCGCCACCTGGGCCGTGCGTTACACACTTTTGATAAGCGCTTATTTAACAACTATTTATGGCTTTACCACGAAAATGCCCTTTTGAGCCGACTCTGATCGCTTGTCCCGTTCCGGCACAAGCAGAGACGGAGACGACGGGTTTTGATTGGGGATTCTGAAGAAAAACCGAGGAAAATCCGCGGTTGTTCGACTTCAACCCACGATTGCCAAAACAGGGCATGCAATCGCGTGCAAAGTTCGCTCTTGTCATAACGAGTGCAATTTCGTCATGACAATCCTGGTACGTGGAGGAGAGGCTAAGAACCGCTGGTGGCCGTGGCGCGGTCGGGTTTCGGCGCCACGACCACAGTCGCGCTGGCGCTCCCTTGCGCCGGCGGCGAGGACGAATCGCGGACCGTCACGCGAATGGTGAAGGTGCCCTGGGCTTCAGGCTGACCGGCGATCGTGCCGGACGACGCGTCGAACCCGAGACCCGCCGGAAGCGAACCCGATGTGATCGTCCACGTGTACGGCCCTTCGCCGCCACTCACCGTCAACGACCCGGCGTACGGGGAACCGACGACGCCCGCGGGGAGCTCCGTCCCGATGGTGAGGTTGACGGTCGGCGGAACCGGAGACGAGGGCGTGCTTCCGCCAGGTCCGCCGATCGCCTGATTGATCATCGCGCCGAGATCGAGACCGTCGGTCGCGGCGCCGCGCCACGGACTGCTGCCCGCCAGCCGGTAATCGCCGCCGCCATACGCAACGAACTGCCCCTCGAACTGTGCCGCGGTTGGAAAGCTGTTGCCGCCCGGATACTTGCTGGCCGCGCCGCCCGCCATCACGTTGCGGGTGATGTCGGAGCCCGGCATGAAGGCGCCGATCGAATCGTTGCCGACGCCGTGGTTCGTGCCGATGATGCCGTAGTTGTTGTGCCTCGCGAGATTGTTCGTGAACACGAAGCCGAGCACGGGCGCGCCGTCGGCCTGAACGATCCCCGACGCGTGATCCTGAATGATGGTGTTGTGATCGATCGTGATGTCGCGTGCGCCGCCCGTCAGCGACAGGAAGTAGCCGTTGCCGCCCCAGTTCTTGCTGTCGATGTCGGCGAACAGGTTGTTGCGGATGACGATCGCCTGCGTCTGCTGACTCGGATGGTTGTTGTCGTAGCCGAGAATCTGCACGCCCGCCGCGCTGTGCCGGACGACGTTCTGCTGAAAGGTGACGTGATCGACCTGACACCACGGGCAGTTGCCGTCCTGGTTGCGGACGGTGAACACCACTGCGTACCCGGACTGCCCGCCCTGCCAGTTGTACTCGAACGTGTTGCGCGTGATCGTCACGCGGCGCGCGTTCTTCAGCTCGAACAGATTCTTGACGACCCAGTTCTCCGAGCGCCACGCGGGCTGCTTGGCGAAGAGATTGTCGGCAATCGTGATGTCGGCCGGCACCAGGTTCGGCACACCGGGATCGGCGCCGCCGAACATGAGGTTCTCTCCGGCGGCTTCGAGGTAGTTGTTGGTGATCGTGTACGGACCGGGACCGTTCCAGCCGCCAATCGCCTGTGAGTCCTGCCCGACGGCTTTTACGTCGGCGATATAGCTGCCGGTGATCGTCGTCGACGCGCTGTTCAACGCGATGCCGCGCTTCTGGCCCTTCGCCGGATCGCCGTGGATGTACACACGATCGACAACGAGGTTGTTCGGAATCTGCGAGAGCGAATTCTGCGCTTTCGATCCGTCGCCGAGCGTCACGATGTCGCCCGTGCCGTTGTTGTTCGCCTGGATCTCGAGGAGCTGAAGGCGCCAGTGATGCGCGCCCGTCGCGGTCTCGAACGCCGGCGAGCTGCTGCCGGATCGAACCTTCGCGAGCAGCGAGGCGTGCGACGGCGAGATGCGGCCGCCTCCGCCCGGCAGCCCGGCGTCGCCCGCTGTGCGAATCGTGATGAGCGCGGTGCCGTTCTTGTTCGGCAGCTTGAAATTGCCCGTGTACGTGGCGCCCGCCTGCAGCGCGATCGTGTCGCCCGCCTGCGCGTTGTTGATCGCCGTCTGCAGGTTTCCACCCGACGGCACGTTGATCGTCGCGGCGATCGCCGGCGCGGTGAGAAGGAGAAGCGCGCACACACGCGCCGCAATCCATGAAATTCGCATAAGGGGTGTTGGGAAGGCCGGACTTCGAATCCGGCACCTAGCTGATGGCAAGACCTCTGCCGCTCGAGCTGATCAGGAACACACACCGACAAAACCGCGTGCGCGTCGAG
Organism: Vicinamibacterales bacterium; assembly: GCA_036004865.1. Taxonomy (GTDB): domain Bacteria; phylum Acidobacteriota; class Vicinamibacteria; order Vicinamibacterales; family CAVVIG01; genus QHWF01. Next base: position 2,671 of record DASYQZ010000152.1, on the reverse strand, counting down.
TTCAGCTGTTCAAACTGTCGGGCTCAGATGTGACAGATTTGCACACGCCGATTACGGATTTGCGCGTGCCTCGAGGCGGGCGAAAAGCGTCGCCCTAACAGCGCGCCGGCTCGTAGGCGAGATTGGGCGTGAGCCAGCGCTCGACCTGATCGATCGACTGACCTTTGCGGCGCGCATAACGCGCGATTTGATCCTCGCCGAGGCGGCCCACTGTGAAGTACCTCGCCTGGGGATGCGCCAAATACAAGCCGCTGACGCTGGCCGCCGGCATCATCGCGGCGTGCTCGGTGAGATCGATGCCGATTTCTGGTGCGCCGAGGAGATCGAACAGCTTGAACTTCTCGCTGTGATCGGGACAGGCCGGATAGCCGAACGCCGGACGGATCCCGCGGTGCCGTTCCGCGATGACCTCATTCGGATCGGCGCCGCCGTCGATGCCCCACTCACGCCGCGCGGCCGAATGCAGGTACGCGGCGAACGCCTCCGCCAGCCGATCGGCAAGGGCTTTGACGATGATCGCGCTGTAGTCGTCGTGCTCGCGCTCGAACCCCCGCGCGAAATCGTCGGCGCCGAGCCCCGCGGTGACCGCGAACGCCCCGATGTAGTCGACGATAGAGTCCGGCGCGTTCGGCGGGCGGGGAGCCACGAAATCAGCGAGCGATAAGTTCGGCTGACCGCGTGCCATCGCCTCCTGCTGCCGCAGCAGGTTGAATCGCACGAGCTCGCCCGTGCGCTCGCGATCGCGGTACAGAACGATGTCGTCGTCTTCGCTGACCGCGGGCCAGAAGCCGTACACGCCGCTGGCCGTCAACCGCTGCTCGTCGACGATCTGCTGCAGCAACGACTGCGCGCTTGCGTAGAGATCGCGCGCGGCCTGACCGTACTGCGGATGATCGAGAATCGCGGGAAAGCGGCCCTTCAACTCCCAGGCAGTGAAGAAGAAGGTCCAATCGATGTAGGGCACGAGGTCGGCGAGCGGCACGCCGGCCAGCACGCGGCGGCCGATGAACGACGGCTCGGCCGGTCGTTCATGCCGCCAGTCGATGGCCAGACGGTTCGACAGCGCCTCCTCGTACGACAGCAGCGGCCGTTCTCGCCGGGCGCTGTGCTGCTCGCGGAGACGATCCTGCAGTTCGCGGTTCTGGCGCTCGAAGGCGTCGCGCCGCTCGTCGCTCAGCAGGCTCGACGCGACATCGACGACTCGCGAGGCGTCGAGGACGTGAACGGTCGCGTTCCTGTATTCGGGCGCGATCTTCACCGCCGTATGCTGGCGGCTCGTCGTCGCGCCGCCGATGAGGAGCGGCAGGCGCATGCGCCGGCGCTCCATCTCCTTGGCGACGAACACCATCTCGTCGAGCGATGGCGTGATGAGGCCGCTCAGCCCGACGAGATCGGCCTTCTCGTCGATGGCCGTCTGCAGGATTCTGTCGGCAGCCACCATCACGCCAAGATCGACGACGTCGTAGCTGTTGCACCCGAGCACGACGCCGACGATGTTCTTCCCGATGTCGTGCACGTCGCCCTTCACGGTCGCCATGACGATCTTGCCCTTGGCGCGGGCCGACGTTTTCTCGGCCGCCATGTAGGGCTCGAGGTACGCGACCGCTTTCTTCATCGCGCGCGCGCTCTTGACGACCTGCGGCAGGAACATCTTGCCCGCGCCGAAGAGGTCGCCGACGATCTTCATGCCGTCCATCAGCGGACCTTCGATGACATCGAGCGGGCGCGGGAATTTCCGGCGCGCTTCCTCGACGTCCTGTTCGATGAAGTCGACGACGCCGTGCACGAGCGCATGCGAGAGGCGCTGCTCGACCGTCTGGCCGCGCCACGCGAAGTCCTGTTCCTGCTTCCTGGCGCCGCCCGTCACCGTCGCGGCGAACTCCACCATCCGCTCGGTCGCATCGGGCCGCCGGTTGAAGATGATGTCCTCGACGTGCTCGAGCAGATCCTTCGGGATGTCCTCGTACACGACGAGCTGGCCGGCGTTGACGATCCCCATGTCGAGGCCGGCCTTGATGGCGTGATAGAGGAACGCGGAGTGAATCGCCTCGCGCACGCCGTCGTTGCCGCGGAACGAGAACGACAGGTTGCTGATGCCGCCGCTGACTTTCACGCCAGGGCACGTCGCCTTGATGATCCGGGTCGCCTCGATGAAATTGATGGCGTACTCGTTGTGCTCTTCGAGACCGGTCGCGATCGCGAGGATGTTGGGATCGAAGATGATATCGGTCGGATCGAAGCCGGCGCGCTCGGTCAGCAGCCGGTAGGCGCGCTGGCAAATGGCGACTTTGCGCTCGATCGTATCGGCCTGGCCCTGCTCGTCGAACGCCATCACGACGACGCCGGCGCCGTATCGACGGACGATCGCCGCCTTCTTCAGAAAATCTTCTTCGCCCTCTTTCAGGCTGATCGAATTGACAACCGCCTTCCCCTGGACGCACTTGAGGCCGGCGACGATGACCGACCACTTCGAGCTGTCGATCATGATCGGGAGCCGCGCGATTTCCGGTTCGGTCGCGATGTAGTTCAGGAACTCGGTCATCGCCCGCTCGGAATCGAGCATGCCTTCGTCCATGTTCACGTCGAGCAGGTTCGCGCCGCCGCGCACCTGGTCGAGCGCCACCCGTGTCGCCTCGCCGTAGTTGCCGGCGCGAATCAGCCGCGCAAACCG
>DASYQZ010000151.1:0-16873 GCA_036004865.1 Vicinamibacterales bacterium | reverse complement strand
TATCGCGAGCAATGGGTGTGCTACGGCACGGGCTACTACTCGGCGAAGGAACTGACCGTGCTCCCGAAGCGGACCGCCACGATCAAGGACGCGGCCGCGTACGGCCTGATCGTCGTCCAGGGCCACGGGACGTTCGGCAAGCTCGCCGTCTCGACGCCGTCGATGATTCGCTTCGGCGAGTCAACGGAGGACGAGTTGTTCGTCACCGAGGATGCCGCGCGCGCAGGTATCCGGATCGAGAACCGCAGCGAGACCGATCCGTTGGTCATCCTGAAGCATTTCGGTCCGGGAAATCCGGACGCGGAGCCGCTGCGGAGGCGTGCGAAGAAATAGGTACGGAGGTTCACGGAGAAACGGTATCAACTTGGGAGCAACGGAGACACAGAGGAACGGAGGCGGTTCGACGGGTCGGCCGGCGCAGCCGGCCGACACGAGAGACGATCGGATCGGCGCGCGAACAAGCCATGACGATTCTGCGGCTTGTTCGCGCGCCGATCCGATCGTCTCTCGCGCGTCGCTTCGCGACACCCGTCGAACCGCGCACCTCCGTGCCTCTGTTCCTCCGTTTCTCCCAGGCTGAAACCGTTCCTCCGTCGGTCTCCGTTACTTGTGGAGGGAGTCAATGGGTTCGCAGCACAGCTACCCGAAACTGCATAACGCGATGTGGCCCGGGCTGGTTGGCAAGGGCAGTCCCGGCGCCGAGCCGGCGATCGATCTCGACACGATGCTCGATCTCACCGCCAGGGCGAGCGTCGACGGCATGAAGTTCGATGGCGTCGATCTGTTCCTCTTCGATCCCCACGTGAGCATCGACGCGAGCGACAGCGACCTGAAGCGGCTGTCGGACAAGATCACGTCGAAAGGCCTTGCGATCGGATCGCTCGTGGCGCCGGTGTGGCCGCCGACCGGCGGTGGATCGGCGATGGGGAGCGACGCGGATCGGAAGAACTTCCTCACGCAGGTGCGCAAGGCCTGCGCCATCGGCCGCAAGCTGCGCGACCTCGGCAGCCGCAGCTACGGCGTCGTCCGGATCGATTCCGCGTCGAGTCCGTCCGAGTGGACGAAGGATCCGGACAGGAACACCGATCGGATCGCCGAGACGTTTGGCCAGGCGTGCGACATCGCCGAAGGGTACGGCGAGCGGCTCGCCGCCGAAGGCGAAATCTGCTGGGGCGGCATGCACAGCTGGAAGCGCATGGTGCAGCTGCTCGAGACCGTCAATCGTCCGAAGACGCTCGGCTTCCAGGCGGACATGGCGCACACGCTGCTCTACACGATGGGCTACAACGCGCCGGAAGATCGGATTCTTCCCGAGGATTACGACTGGACGAAGCGCGAGACGTTCGACGTGGCGCTGAGGGTCGTGACCAACGCGCTGCGGCCGTGGACGATCGACTTCCACGTCGCGCAGAACGACGCGACGGTCTTCGGATCGGGCACGCACGACAAGACCGGCCGTCACTGCCTGCCGACCGATCCGAACGGCAAGCTCGACGTCGTGCGGCACGCGGGGTTCTGGATGCGCGATGAGGCCGGTCAGCCGACGCGCGCGTTCCAGCACATCTGCTGGGACGGCTGCATGTTCCCGAACGCGACGATGATGCAACCGGGCACGTGGAACGACGTGCTGCGTCTGATGATCGACGTCCGCAACGCGCACGGCTGGAACGCGCCCGTCGTGGCGGCCGTGTGACATTGCGGATTGCGGATTGCGGATTGCGGATTTATTGGTGATTGGCGATTGGCGGATTGCGGATTTATTGGTGATTGGCGATTGGTGATGAAGAAAAAACTAAATATCGGGCTCGTCGGTTACGGTTTCATGGGGCGCACCCACTCGAATGCGTTTCTGCAGACGCCGCGGTACTTCGACGTGCCCTACGAGCCGGTTCTGAAGGCGGTGTGCGCGCGCAACGCCGACCGCGTGAAATCGTTCGCCGCCAACTGGGGCTATGAATCGATCGAGACCGATTGGCGCGCGCTCGTCGAGCGCAAGGACATCGATCTCGTCGACATCGCGAGCCCGAACGACACGCACGTCGACATCGCGGTCGCTGCCGCGCGCGCCGGCAAGATGGTCAGTTGCGAAAAGCCGCTCGGACGCAGCGCGGCCGAAGCGGAGAGGATGGTCGAGGCGGTCGAGGCCGCGCGGGTGCCGAACACCGTCTGGTACAACTACCGCCGCGTCCCTGCAGTCGTGCTGCTCAAGGAATTGATCGATCAGGGCAGGCTGGGACGCCTCTTCCACTATCGCGCGCAGTTTCTCCAGGACTGGACGATCTCGAAGGACCTGCCGCAGGGCGGCGAAGGCCTGTGGCGTCTCGACGTCGGCGTCGCCGGCAGCGGCGTCACCGGCGATCTGCTCGCGCACTGCATCGACACGGCGTTGTGGTTGAACGGGTCCATCGCCGAGCTGACGGCGATGACCGAGACGTTCATCAAGGAGCGCAAGCACAATCTCACGGGCAAGGTCGAGCCCGTCGGCATCGACGACGCGAGCGCCGTGCTGTGCCGCTTTCAGAATGGCTCGCTGGCGATGTTCGAGGCGACGCGGTATGCGCGCGGCCACAAGGCGCTCTACACGCTCGAAATCAACGGCGAGCACGCGTCGGCCCGATGGGACCTCCACGATCTACATCGGCTCCAGTGGTTCGATCATCAAGACGAGGGGAAACTGCGCGGCTGGCGCAGCATTCACGTCAGCGACGGCGATCATCCGTACATGAAGCACTGGTGGGTGCCGGGCCTGCAGATCGGGTACGAGCACACGTTCATCCATCAGTTCGCCGATTTTCTGACGGCGGCTGCCGGCAACCAGAGCGCGCCGCCGACGTTCCGCGATGGTCTCGCGACTGATTACGTGACCGACGCGATCCTGAAGTCCGCGAAGAGCGGACGCTGGGAAAAAGTCACCACCGCTGAAGCGACGGTGGTCAAGGCCATTGGACAGCAGGCGACGGTATGAAGCACACACTTGCGATCGCGCTCGTGCTCGCGGCGGCGGCCGTCGCGGCGCAGCAACCTCCACAATCCGGCGGGCGCCAGGGCCGAGGCGGCAGAGGCGGCGGCGGCCCACGCGGCGCGGATCCGCTGTCGATCGCCGATCACACCGGATTCACGTCGATCTTCGACGGCGCGTCGCTGAAAGACTGGGACGGCGATCCGGCGTTCTGGCGCGTCGAAGGCGGCGCGATCGTCGGTCAGAGCACGGCGGAGAATCCGGTCAAACAGAACACGTTCGTGATCTGGCGCGGCGGCGAGCCGAAGGATTTCGAGCTGAAGGTCGAGTTCCGCATGAACTCCACCAACAGCGGCATTCAGGTGCGCAGCGTGCAGCTGCCGGCCGGCGCCGACATCGGCAAGTGGGTGATGAAGGGCTACCAGGCCGACATCGACTTCGCGAATCAGTGGACCGGGCAGATCTACGAGGAACGCGGACGAGGATTCCTCGCGATGCGCGGGCAGGCGGTGTACGTGCCCGACAGCGGACGTCCCGTCGTCATCGGCAACCTGCAGCAGAGCGCCGACGAGCTCAAGGCGATCATCAAGGTCAACCACTGGAATCAGGTCCACATCGTCGCGCGCGGCAACACCATCATGCAGATCCTCAACGGCGCGGTCACGAGCATCGTCGTCGACGACGACACGAAGAACCGGCAGTTGAGCGGCCTCATCGGATTCCAGATGCACGTCGGCGAGCCGATGAAGGCCGAGTTCCGAAACATCTGGTTGAAAAAGCTGTAGCGTGACGACGCAGTATCTCGCCTTCGATCTCGGCGCGCAGAGTGGCCGCGCGATGCTCGGCCGCTTCCGCCACGGGTCGCTCGACCTCGAGGAGGTCGGCAGGTTCCCCAACGAGCCGGTCCGCCAGAACGGATCGGTCCAGTGGGACATCCTGCGGCTCTGGCTCGAGATGAAGCGCACCCTCGAACGTGTGTCCGATCGCCGGCTCGAGAGCATCGGCGTCGACGCCTGGGGCGTCGACTACGCGCTCGTCGGCGAGCGCGGCAACCTGCTCGAAAATCCGTATCACTATCGCGACCGGCGGAACGACGGAATGATGGACGCCGTGTTCGATCGCGTCAGTCCCGACCGGCTGTACGCGGTCACCGGCATTCAGTTTCTTCAGATCAATACGCTGGTGCAGTTGTTCGCGGCGTGCCGGCTGACACCCGAGGTCGTCGATGCCGCGCGATCGCTCGCGACGATTCCCGATCTCCTGAACTACTGGCTGACGGGCCGTCTCTGTTCCGAGTACACGATTGCGACGACGACGCAGCTCGTGAATGCGACGGCGCGCACGTGGGCGACGAAGATGATCGAGGAGATCGGCCTGCCGTCGCGTCTGCTCACGGCGATCGTCGCGCCCGGCTCCACCGTCGGTCCGCTCCGGAGCGACGTGTCCCCGGCGCTCGCGGGCACGCCCGTCATCGCGCCCGCGTGCCACGACACCGCTTCGGCGGTCGCATCGGTGTTCGCGGGCGGGGACACGGCGTTCATCAGCTCCGGCACCTGGTCGCTGCTCGGCACCGAGCTGTCTGCGCCGATCATCACGACGACGGCGCGCGACTTGAACTTCACCAACGAAGGCGGCGTCGGCGGGACCATCCGGTTTCTGAAGAACATCACCGGTCTCTGGATGCTGCAGGCCTGCCGGCAGTGCTGGGCGGCCCAGGGCGACGACGTTCAGGACGTTCAGTACGGGGAATTGATCGCCGCGGCCGGCGATTCGCATCTGGCGTTCCGATCGCTCATCGATCCGGACCATCACATGTTCCTCGACCCGGCGAACATGCCGGAGAGCATCCGCGAATATTGCCGCCAGACGGGACAGCCGGAGCCGTCGACGCCCGCGGCCTTCACACGGGCGATTCTCGAAAGCCTCGCGTTCAAATACCGCGCGGTGCTCGAGTCGCTCGAGCGGCTCACCGGCGTCCGCATCGAGGTGATTCGCATCGTCGGCGGCGGATCGCGGAACGCGTTGTTGAATCAGTTCACGGCCGACGCGACCGGCCGTTCGGTCGTGGCGGGACCGGCCGAAGCGACGGCGCTCGGGAACATCGCGATGCAGATGGTGGCCACCGGCGCCGTCGGGTCGATCGCCGAGGCGCGGCAGGCGATCGAGCGATCGTTTCCGCTGCAGCGTTTCGAACCCTCCGCCCACGACCGATGGGATGCCGAGTACCGGCGTTTCCAGGAGTACCTGGAGCTCACCTGTGCCTGAGACGGCGATCGGCGCGACGAAATTCCTGCAGAACCTCTGGAATGAACGCCACGCGGCGACGCTTGCGGCGCGGCCGCTCGAGCTCCTGCGGTATCGCTCGAACCTGCTCGGCGCCGATCTGCGCATCACGAACTTCGGCGGAGGGAATACGAGCTCGAAGTTCGAGCTGCCCGATCCGCTGACGGGTCAACCGGTCCGCGTCCTCGCGGTGAAGGGCAGCGGCGGCGACCTGCGATCGATCACCGCGGCGGGCTTCGCGCTCTTGTATCTCGAGAAGCTCGAATCGCTCATCGCGCGCTATCGCGGCGAAGCGCACGAAGACGAGATGGTGGCGTTCTATCCGTTGAGCGCGTTCGGCGACAACCGCGTCGCCGCGTCCATCGACACGCCGCTCCACGCGTTTCTGCCGTTCGATCACGTCGACCACCTGCATCCCGACTGGGCGATCGCGCTGGCGGCGAGCGCGAACGGGCGCGAGAAGCTGCAGGAGTTCAACGATCGGTACAACCGCCGGATCGTGTGGCTGCCATGGCAGCGGCCCGGGTTCGAGCTCGGGCTGATGCTGCAGCGCGCGGTCGCCGAACATCCGGGCTGCGACGGCATCGTGCTCGGCAGCCACGGCCTGTTCACGTGGGGCGACACACAGTACGAGTGCTACGCGAACAGCATCAGGACGATCGATCAGATGGGTGAGTTCGTCGACGATCACGCGCGGCGATCAGGTCGTCAGCTGTTCGGCGGTGCGGTGGTCACGACGGCCATCGATCGCGAATCAACGGCCGCGGCGATTCTTCCGTTCTTGCGCGGGGCGCTGTCTGCCAATCGGCGGGTGATCGCGCATCACGATCGATCGGACGATGCGCTTGCGTTCGCGAATGCGGCATGGGCGCCGGATCTGTGCCGCATGGGCACGAGCTGTCCGGATCATTTTCTGCGGACGCGCATCTGTCCGATGTTCGTCCGATGGTCGCCCGATGAGGGCGTGCAGGCGCTTCAGCAGCGCATTGCGGCGCAGCTCACCGCATACCGCGACGAGTACGTGGCGTACTACAAGTCGTGTGCGTCGCCCGATTCGCCGGCGCTGCGCGACTCGAATCCGTCGGTCGTCGTCATTCCCGGGCTCGGCGTGTTCGGGTTCGCGAAGGACAAACGCGAAGCGCGCATCACGACCGAATTCTTCGTGAACGCGATTCACGTCATGGCAGGCGCCACCGCGCTGGAAGATGCGCGCGGTGCGTCCGGTGCGCTGCCCCAGGCACGGCGTGCGGAGCAGGCCAGCCAGTTCACCAGCTTTCACAATTACGTCGCGCTGCCGCGGTCCGAGGCGTTTCGCATCGAGTACTGGGCGCTCGAGGAAGCGAAGCTGCAGCGCATGCCGGCGGAACGCGAGTTCAGCCGCAAGATCGCGGTCATCGTCGGGGGCGGCAGCGGGATCGGCCGCGAGGTCGCCCTGCAGCTCGCCGCGCGCGGCGCTCATGTCGTCGTCGCCGACCAGAACGTGGCCGGGGCGGAGTCGACGTGGAACGAGGCGCGAGCGCGGTCGTCGGCGGACGCGGGGATGGCGCTGGCCGTGGATCTCTCGTCTCGCGACAGCATGACCGAAGCGCTGCGGGCGACGGTCCTGCAGTTCGGCGGCGTCGACATCATTATCAATACCGCCGCGATCTATCCGACGGCGGTCGCCGGTGGTGCCGCGTCGGAAACGGCCTGGGGCCGGACGCTTCTGATCAACGTCACGAGTAACCATCTGCTCGCGGATGAAGCGGGCCGGATTCTCAAGGCCCAGGGGCTGCCCGCGTCGATCGTGTTGACGAGCTCGGCCAACGCCGTCGTGCCGAAGTCGGGCAGCGAGCCGTACGACGTGAGCAAGGCGGCCATCAATCATCTGATTCGCGAGCTGGCGATCGGTCTCGGTCCGCTCGTCCGCGTCAACGGCATCGCCCCGGCGACGGTCGTTGCGGGATCCGCGATGTTTCCACGCGACCGCGTCATCAGCTCGCTGCAGAAGTACGGCATCACGTTTGGGGAGGGGGAATCGACCGAGGCGCTGCGCGGCAAGCTCGCCGAGTTCTACGCGCAGCGGACGATCACGCGCCGCCCGATCCTGCCGGTCGACTGCGCGAACGCCATTTGCTGGCTGGCTGGAGATCAGAGCGCCACGACCACCGGTCACGTTATTCCGGTCGACGGGGGTCTTCCGGAGGCTTTTCTTCGATAGAGCCTCGTGTATTGCGGATTGCGGATTGCGGATTGCGGATTTATTGGTGATTACCGGATTGTGGATGGTCGATTCGATCGGGGTTTTGCGCGGACTGCGAACTGCGGATTGAGGATTGAGGATTGAGGATTTCGGATTGCGGATTTATTGTTCGAAAGCCCAAGAAACCCCGATCAAATCGACAATCAACAATATCCAATCGACAATAAATCCGCATTCCGCAATCCTCAATCCGCAATGACATGCTGATTTCTCTGTTCACTACCTGTTACAACGATACGCTGTTTCCAGAAACAGGAAAGGCGGTCGTCCGCGTGCTCGAGCGGCTCGGGCACGAAGTGGAATTCCGGTCGGCGCAGACCTGCTGCGGGCAGATGCATTACAACACCGGTTATGTGACCGACGCGCTGGCGATCATGCGTCACTTCCTCCGCGTCTTCGACGGCGCCGAGGCGATCTGCATCCCCTCCTCGTCGTGCGTCGCGATGATTCGCGATCACTACCCGAAGATGGCCGCGGAATCCGGCGACGCGGCGCTTTGCCATCAGGTCGACGCGCTGCTGCCGCGCGTGTTCGAGTTCTCCGAGCTGCTCGTCGACAAGCTGGGCGTCACCGACGTCGGCGCGCACTACCCTCACACCGTGACGCTGCACACGCCGTGTCACGCGCTGCGCTCGCTGCACGTGCGCGAGCAGCCGATCCGGCTGCTGCGGTCGGTGCGCGGCCTGCAGCTCGTCGACCTGCCGCGCGAGGATGAGTGCTGCGGCTTCGGCGGCACGTTCGCCATCAAGAACGCCGACGTGTCGGTCGCGATGCTGGCCGACAAGATCGACTGCATCCGCGAGACGAAAGCCGAGGTCTGCGCCGCCACCGACAATTCGTGCCTGATGCACATCGGCGGCGGGCTGCGGCGCCAGCAGACCGGCATCCGCTGCATGCACCTCGCGGAAATTCTCGCGGCGACAGCGCCTGCGGCCATGCCGGGGTCCCCAGCGCGATGATCCGAGTCGGGGACGCCGCTCGAGCACCCTCGTTTCCCGTGGCGGCCAGACGCGCGCTGGGCAACGCGCAACTCCGGCGCAACGTCCGGCACGCGACCGAGGTCATCCGCAACAAGCGGGCCGTTGTCGTCTCCGAGATGACGGACTGGCAGGACCTCCGCGATTCCGCCCACGAGATCAAGGATCACGTCCTCCGTCATCTCGACTTCTATCTCGAACAGTTCGAGGACAACTGCACGCGCGCCGGCGGCCGCGTGCACTGGGCGCGCGACGCCGACGAGGCGAATCGCATCGTCATCGACATCATTCGCGGTCATGACGAACGCGAGGTCATCAAGGTCAAGACGATGACCTCCGACGAGACACGGCTGAACGTCGCGCTCGAAGCGGCGGGCATCGTGCCGTACGAGACCGATCTCGCCGATCTCATCATTCAGCTCGGCGAGGATCAGCCGTCGCACATCGTCGTGCCGGCGCTGCACAAGAACCGGGCCGAGATCCGCGAGCTGTTCCTCCGGACGATGAAGCTGACGGCGCTCGGCCCGGAGCCGCAGGACCTGACCAACGCGGCGCGCACATTTCTCCGCGAGAAGTTCCTGCGCGTGAAGGTCGGGTTCAGCGGCGCGAACTTCGCCATCGCCGACACCGGCTCGGTGTGCGTCGTCGAGTCGGAGGGAAACGGCCGGATGTGTCTGACGCTTCCGAGAATTCTGATCACGCTCGTCGGCGTGGAGAAAATCATCCCGGCGTTCGGCGACCTCGAGGTCTTCCTGCAGCTGCTGCCGCGCTCGGCGACGGGCGAGCGCATGAATCCGTACAACTCGATCTGGACCGGCGTCCGCGGCGGCGACGGCCCGGAGGAGTTCCACGTCGTGCTGCTCGACAACGGCCGCACGATCGTGCTCGCCGACGAGGAGTCGCGCGAGACGCTGGATTGCATCCGCTGCGGCGCCTGCCTGAATGCGTGTCCGGTCTACCGGCAGACCGGCGGGCACGCGTACGGATCGATCTACAGCGGTCCGATTGGCGCGATTCTCACGCCGCAGCTCCAGTCGATGCAGCATTCGACGTCGCTGCCGTACGCTTCGTCCTTGTGCGGCGCGTGCTACGAGGCGTGCCCGGTCAAGATCAACATCCCGGAGATCCTGATTCATCTCCGGCGGCGCATCGTGGAAGAAAAAGGCGCGCCGCTCGGCGAGCGACTGTCGATGAAGGCCGCGGCGCTCGCGTTCGCGGATTCGTCGCGGCTGTCAATCGCACAGAAGCTCGCGCGTGCGGCGCAGTGGCCGTTCAAGCGGGACGGCCAGCTCTCGAAGATGCCGGGGCCGCTGGCGGCGTGGACGGCGTCTCGCGATCTACCGGCCGTGCCGGCCGAGTCGTTCCGCGATTGGTGGAAGCGTGAGCGCGGAAAAAGCTGAAATCCTCGGTCGCATCCGTGCCGCGCTCGGACCGCGGCACGACACGCGCGTCGAAGAATACGCCGCCATCCCGCGGCGTTACCGGCAGGCGAGCGAGCTCGGCGCCGAGGCGCGGCTCGACCTGTTCCTGTCGCGAATCCAGCACTACGACGGCGGCGTCTTCCGCTGTGACACCGCGGCCATTGCCGGAACGATCGCGAGTGCGTTGTCCGATCGGGGCAAGCGACGCATCGCCGTCCCGGCCGGATTCCCGCGCGACTGGTTGCCGGATGGATTCGAGTTCGTGCGCGATGAGAATCTGAGCTACGAGGATCTCGATCGCAGCGACGGCGCGCTGACCGCGAGCACGGTCGCGATCGCGTGGACCGGAACGATCGTCCTGCACCATTCGCCGTCGGAAGGGCGCCGTGCCCTGACGCTCGTGCCCGACTATCACTTGTGTGTCGTGGAAGCGGATCAGATCGTCGAGACCGTCCCGGAAGCGATACGCCGGCTGCGCGCCCTCAACCCGTCACTCGTGACGACAATCTCCGGTCCGTCGGCGACCGCCGACATCGAGATGACGCGCATCAAAGGCGTCCACGGCCCGCGAACGCTCGACGTCATCGTGGTCGGCTGACGTCACCAATTGTCACGAGTCTGGCTCAAGTCCGACATCACTCCGACATCACTCTGACCCGAGTCCGACTCGACTCCGACTCGACTCGGACTTCAGTACGATTTCGGCTAACCCTTGGTCTATCAACAATTGCCACGACTCTGACTCGAGTCTGACATCACTCTGACTTGAGTCCGACTTGAGTCCGACTCAACTCTGACCCAACTCTGACCGCAGTACGACTTCAATCAGCCGGTGGTCTGGAGGCGGTGCAGTTCGGCGTAGAGGCCGCCGTTGGCGAGCAGTGCGTCGTGCGTGCCGTGTTCGACGACTTGCGATCCGTTGACGACGAAGATCACGTCGGCGTGGCGGATCGTCGACAGGTGATGCGCGATCACCACCGACGTTCGCCCCTTCATCAGCCGATCCAGCGCGTCGATGACCGCCTGCTCTGACGCCGCATCGAGACCTGCCGTCGGCTCGTCGAGGATCAGAATCGGCGCGTTGCGGACGATGGCGCGGGCGATCGCGATGCGCTGGCGCTGACCGCCGGAGAGCGTCACGCCGCGCTCGCCGACCATGGTCCAGTAGCCCTGCGGCAGGTTCGCGATGAACTCGTGCGCGTTCGCAAGCTGCGCGGCCTCGATCGTCTCCTCGGGTGAGGCGTCGGGCCGGCCGTAGGCGATGTTGTCCCAGATCGTGGCGCGGAAGAGCAGCGTGTCCTGCAGCACGATGCTGATCTGATCGCGCAGCGACTTGATCGTGTACTCGCGGACGTCGGTGCCGTCGATGCGAACGTGTCCCGAGAGCGGATCGTAGAAGCGCGTGATGAGGCCGGCGATCGTCGACTTGCCGGTGCCGGACGGCCCGACGATCGCCGCGACCTGTCCCGGATCGATCCGAAAGCTCACGTCGGTGAGCACCGGCACCTCGCCGCGATACCCGAAGCTGACGCGGTCGAACTCGATGCGGCCCCTGAACGCCGGCGCCGATCGCGCGTCCGGCAGATTGCGGACGCGGCTCTCGATGTCCAGCACTTCCTGAATGCGCTCGTAGCCGACCGACGCCTTCGCGATGGTATCGGTCATCTTCGACAGATCGCGGATTGGCTTGTACAGCTTGCCGAGATACAGCAGGAAGACGACGAGCACGCCGGCGCTGAGCTGACCCGCCAGCGCCAGCCGTCCGCCGTACGCGAGCACCACGCACGTTCCCCCCGCGACGATGACTTCGACGATCGGCGACAGCCTCGCCTTGACGCTGCGCGCCTGGAGGCCCGCTTCGACGTTGAAGCGGCTCTCGGACGCGAAGCGCCGATCCTCGTAGTCTTCGCGAGCGAACGCCTGAACGACATGGATCGACGACAACACTTCGGCGACGCCCGACAGCAGCTCGCCTTCGCGCTTGCGGACGGCGCGCGACGCCGCCTTGATCCGGCGTGTGTAGAAATACACGACGAACGCGAGCGCGGGCACGACCGACAGCGCGAGCAGCGTGAACCGCCAGTTGATGTAGAACATGACGCCGAGAATGCCGGCCAGCGTCAGGACGTTCACGAGGATCCCGAGGAGCGCGGAGTTGATGAAATCCTGGACGGCCGAGATGTCGCTGGTCATGCGCATCATCAGATCGCCCGATCGCGCTTCGTGGTGGTCCGCAAGCGAGAGCCGCTGAACGTGCTGGTACACCATCCGGCGCAGGTCGTGCCCCACCCACTGGCTGACGCGCGTCGTCAGGTACTTCTGCATGTAGCTGCTCACGGCGCCGACGATCGCGATGAGCGCGACGACGGCGACCGCGAAATTCAGCGTCGCGTACTTGTTCCCGGCGAACACGCCGGCGACGATCGCGTCGAGCCATCCCGGCAATCGCTTCGATTGGACGACGTTGTCGATGACGATCTTGATGGGCCACGGCTGCAGGACATCCGCAATCGTTTCCCCCGCCACCGCGACGAGCGCGAGCGCCAGCGCCTTCCAGTGCGGCCGGAGCAGACGAGTGATCCGCAGCGCGGATCGCGGAGACGATGACGCGGGTTGATCAGCCATCAGGCGGGCGCGCCTGCCGTGATTTGCATCAGCTCGTCGTTCGGGTAGATGTGATTCACGTTCTCGGGCGTGACGAGTTGATGCTTCACGAACACCGCCGGCGGCACGGGCCGGCGGTGCAGGATGTCGAGCGCGACGTTGACGATCTCGCTCCCGTACTTTTCGGGGAAGTACGCGACCGAGCCGATCAGGCGCGTGCCGGGCTCGCGCAGCTCGGCGCGCCCTTCCGGCGACGCGTTCTGCCCCATGATCGCGCACGATTCGGTGCGGCCCGCCTCCTGAAACGCGCGCAGCGCGCCGAGAGCGCTGGGATCGTTGATCGCGCCGACCAGGAACCGGCGGGCGCGGCTCAGGCGCAGGTGCTTCCGCATCGCCTCGAAGCTGTTGCCCAGCTTGCCGTCGCCGTCGAGGTACGTCACGCGGCAGCTTTCGAGCGGCGCGCACACGTCCTTCATGCCGACGAGCATGCCCGTCAGCCGCATCTGCGGCAGACTGCCGGCGCGCTTCAATTCGATGAGCACGATCTCGTCGACCTCCGAGTGCCAGTGCTGTTTGGCCCATCGACCGAGGTAGCGGCCGCCGATCAGGCCGGCCTCGTAGTTGTTCGCGCCGTAATAGATCGCACCGGGATGCGGAATCTCGATCGCGATCAGCGGGATGTTGGCCTCGCGGTACTTGGCCGCGACGATCGGCGCCACCTGCTCGTCGGTCTGAAACTCGATGACGAGATCGACTTTCTCGCGGACGAGCACGTCGGCGTTGCGCTGCGCGATCTTCGGGTTGTACCGGTTGTCGACGGAGATGAGCTCGATGCCTTCGAGCGCCGCCGCGCGCTGCAGGCCCGCCGACACTTCCTTCGAGAACTGGTAGTCGTGTCCCTGCGCGGCGTAGCCGAGACGATAGAGCTTCTGCTTGAACGGCCGCAGCGACGAGCGGTACAGATTCTCGCCGACCTTTTCAATCATCCCGCAGCGCTCGAGCGTGTAGAGCAGACGGAACGTCATGCTCTTCTGCAATCCGCTGCGCGTCGCCACTTCGCGCAACGGCAGCGCTTCGCCCGAGGATCGAAATGCCGAGAGGACGCGCGAGGAATGGACGACGGCCTTCACGAGGTACGGATCGCGACGAGGGGCCATGGGGGCAGCTCTTTTCAATGCTCGCGGGGCCCCGCCCCCGCTCGTGCACGCGGGGTACCGCGGTGCTGTTTTGGATAGCGAAACGGTCTGCGATTGTAACCTCACGCGGGCGTCAGGCGCAGCGATTTTTTTGGCGCAGTCGGCTCAACCTGACGTTTCGCAGAGAGCAACGGCCGCGCCGGCCCGGAATTGGTTTGACCGCCTTGCGCGCGGGACGTAAAACGTGACGCGTAGGAGGCAAGCTATGTTCGGTAGCAGGCTGGGAGTCCTGATTCTCGCCGCCCTCATGCTCCCGTCCGCCGGGAGCTCGGCGCAGGAATCGGCATCGTCCGGCATCGTCGGTCAGGTAACGGATTCCACTCGCGGCGCCCTGCCAGGCGCCACTGTGACCGTGACGAACACGGGCACCAACGCACAACGCGCCGCCGTGACCGACGCCGAAGGACGGTTCACGATTCCCAATCTGCCGCCCGCCACGTACGAGATTCGCGTCGAGCTCTCGGGATTCCAGACGGCGGAGTTGAAAGACGTGACGCTGCGCAACGGCGAAATCGCGCGGCCGAACGTGGTGCTCGGACTGGCGAGCGTGGCCGAGAACGTCACCGTGACAGGCCTTTCGCCGCTGCTGCAGACGACCAACGCATCCGTCAGCCAGACGATCACGCAGAAGCAGATCGAGGACCTTCCGGTCGCCGGGCGCACGCTGCTGTCGTTCGCCGCGCTCTCAGCCGGCGTCACGCCGCAGGCGTTCAATCGCGGCACGCAGTTCGGCGCCGCCGGGAGCAGCCGCAGCCAGTACGTCACCGTCGAAGGCGGGCGCGACAGCTCGACCAACTACGCGATTGACGGCGTCTACGTGCGATCGCTGCGCTTCAACAACCTGTCGATTAATCCGCCGCTCGACGGCGTGCAGGAGGTCAACGTCCTCCGTAACGCCTTCACGACCGAATACGGTCAGGGGCAGGCGGTCGTCTCGATCGTGACCAAATCGGGCACGAACCGGATCAGCGGCTCGGCGTACGAATACCTGCGCGACAGCAAGCTCGCGACGGAAAACTACTTCGGTCAGAAGGTCGGGAACCGGAATCAGAGCGGCGCGACGTTCGGCGGGCCTGCCGTGAAGAACAAGGCGTTCTTCTTCGGCGGATACGAAGGCCTGCGGTCGACACAGGGCCGGACGCTGCTGGCGAGCGTGCAGAACCCGACGCAGCTCGCCGGCGACTTCTCGAGCCTCGCGACGCCGGTGCGCGACCCGCTCACGGGCCAGCCGTTCGCCGGCAACATCATTCCGTCGAGCCGGTTTTCGACCTTCGCGAAGGTGTTGGCGCCGACGGTGCCGGCGCCGAACAACGCAGGGGCCAACAACTTCCGCACGGTGAAGGACTTCACCGACGATGCCGATTCGGCGACGGTGCGCGGCGATCAGGTGCTGTCGTCGAAGCACAACTTGTTCGAGCGGTTCCTGTACTACAACGGCCGGCAGCTCAACCCCAGCGTCTTCTCCTACACGAACCTTCCGCAGACAGGCCGCAACCTGGCGGTCGGCGAGACGTGGGTGATCTCTTCGGCGCTCGTCAACGAGATTCGCGTCGGCTACAACTACGCGTATCACCTCAATGCGCCGGTGAGCCTCGACGGCCGCAACTGGGTCGGTGACATCGGCCTGCGCAATCTCGCCGGCGGCACCGATCCGATCGACTACGGCCGGCCCGGCTTCACGATGACCGGCTTCAGCGGCAACGGCGAAGGGGGCATCACGCAGGGCGCCACGGAAAACATCGTGAGCGTGTCGAACGCGACGAGCTGGGTGAAGGGCGCGCACAACATCCGGTTCGGTGTGCAGGCGCAGTTCCGGAACTTCGAGCACCTCACTGAAGTGCCGCCGCGCGGCGGCTTCACCTTCAACGGTCAGTACACGGGCAACTCCGTGGCCGATTTCCTGCTCGGCTACTGTTCGACGTGTACCGGCGCGTTCGGCAACTCGCGCTCCACCTACCGGTCGCCGACCTTCGCGCCGTTCATCGACGACAACTGGCAGCTCTCGTCGAAGATCACCGTGCAGATGGGCCTGCGTTGGGAATACCTGTCGCCGTGGGCGGAGACCAACGGCATCGAAGGATCGTTCGACGCGGCGAGCGGCAAGATCGCCTACAACAAAGTGCCGTCGAGCGTGCCGGCGGCACTGGCGCCGCTCATCATCAATCAGGACGGGTTCTTCCCGGCCGGCATCCTGCAGAAGGACTACAACAACTTCGGGCCACGTGTGGGCGTCGCGTACAACGCGAACGAGAAAACGGTGGTCCGATCGGGCTTCGGCATCTACTACGACAACCTGAACCTGAACGAGCTGCAGTTCTCGCGGCTCGTGCCGCCGTACTACGGCCAGTTCTCGCTGCAGCCGACAGCAACCGATCTGAGCTTCAACGCCGACAGGTTGTTCCCGGACTTGAACGGCATCCCGCAGTTCCCGGCGCCGTTCTCGATGGATCCGAGCAACCGGAGCGCGTACACGTTCCAGTGGAACGGCAACGTGCAGCACAGCTTCAGCAACAACTACCTCGTCGAGGTCGCCTACACGGGCAGCCGCAGCTACAACGAGCACAAGCGCTACAACATCAATCAGGCGACGCCCGGCACCACGCCGATTGCGACGCGCGTGCCGTATCCCGCGTTTCAATCGGCGATTCTCTACTCGTCCGACGCCGGCTGGGCGCGTTTCAACGGCGTGTCGTTCCGTCTCGAGAAGCGGTACTCAGACGGGTTATTCTTCCTCGCCAACTATCAACTGTCGAAGGCGATCGACAACGGCTCGGGCGAAATCGAGGCCAACGACACGGCGTACGCGTGGGACGTCGACGCGGACAAGGGTCCTTCACGCTACGACCAGCGGCATCGCTCGGCGTTCAGCTTCGGCTACGAGCTCCCCGTCGGACCCGGCAAGCGCTGGCTCTCGAACGGCGGCGCCGCGGCGTACGCGCTCGGCGGCTGGCAGGTGCAGGGCATCATCCGGCTGGCGAGCGGGTTCCCGTTGTCGGTCTCGTCGACCAACGTCTGCATGTGCGGATCGTACGTCCCGCAGCGCGTGAACCTCGTCTCCGCCGGCAACTTCGGCATCCTCGACGATCCGACGCCCGATCGCTGGTTCGACAAGACGGCGTACTCGGCGCCGGCCCTCGGCACGCAGGGCACCGCGGGACGCAACACGATTCGCGGACCCGGGACGCAGCAGG
>DASYQZ010000150.1:0-25623 GCA_036004865.1 Vicinamibacterales bacterium | reverse complement strand
CATCGTCGCACCGAGAACGGCGAGGCGCCCGCCTGGCAAGGCGCGACGACCGAGAATATCGGGAATATTTGAGGGAGGAGCAACGCAGCCAGGCGGGATGCATCGCCGTTCGAATGCAGATGGAGTTGCACCACGGGCTGCTAAACGCCCCGGGTGTCAGGGGGCCAGATGAACTTGTGGAGCTGGAGCTGCAGCCGGGCCGGAAGATGATCCGCGAGCATCCACTCGGAGAGCGTTTTTGGATCGAGCACCCCGTGGACCGGCGACATCAGCACCGCTGCGGCGCGGCGCGCGAGATCGCGGTGGACGATCACGTCGCGGGCGAACTCGTAGTCGGCGCGATCCCGGATGACGAACTTGACCTGGTCGTGCGGGCCGAGCCGATCGAGATTGGCCCAGTCGTTCTTGCCGGATTCGCCGCTGCCTGGACACTTCACGTCGACGATCTTCACCACCGCATCGGGCACGCGGGCGATCGAACGGTGGCCGCCGGTCTCGAGCATCACCGTCCGCCCGGCCGCGAGCAGCCGCTCCATCAGCGGATACACATCGTCCTGCAGCAAGGGCTCGCCGCCGGTGATTTCGACGAGCGGGCAGTCGTGGCCGTCCACGGCCGCCACCACGTCGTCGATCGACATCTTCCGTCCTTCGTAAAACGCGTACGCCGTGTCACACCACGAGCAGCGAAGGTCGCAGGCGGTCAGCCGGACGAACACGCACGGCTCGCCGGCCCGCGTCGATTCACCCTGAATCGAATAGAAGATTTCGTTCACGGTCAACATCTCTACTATCCTACTGCCATGGCGAAACCGAAGTTCTACTGGAAGCCCACGTGAACCACGTGCAAGAACGCCAGAGGTGCTCTGGCAGAGTCGCGCGTCGACGTCGACGAAGTCGATATCAACAAGGAGCCGCCGGCGCGCGAGTTCCTCGAAAAGCACGTCGACGCGAACCGGTTCCTCGATTTCGTCAGCACGCGCAGCCCGGTGTGGAAGGAGCGGCCGCTGCCGAAGTCGAAGAAGGAAGCGATCGACCTGATGATGGAGAATCCGAATCTGATCCGGCGTCCGATCCTCATCAAGGGGTCGAAGGTCGTCTTCGGGTTCGACAAGGATCAATACGAAAAGCTCTAACCTGCGCATCGGCACGTCCGGTTGGAACTATCCGACTGGCACAGGGACCTGGAACGGCGTCTTCTATCCCAAACCGCGGCCGAAAGGCTTCGACGAGCTCGCCTACTACGCGGAGCACTTCGACACGGTCGAAGTGAACTCGACGTTCTACGGTCAACCGCGCGTCGAGGTGAGCCGCGCCTGGGCGGCGCGAACGCCGCGCGGCTTCGAGTTCTCGGTGAAGCTCTATCAGAAGTTCACGCATCCCCGGATGTACACGGAACGCGTGGTCAGCGGCCTTCCCGAAGACGCGCAGAACCCATCACCAAGCGGGGGCGGGGCCCCGCGAGATGTGATGTTAGACGCCCTTGTTCGTCCCAATCAGGCCGACCTCGACGAATTCCGGCGCGGCATCGATCCCCTCGCATCAGCCGGCAAACTCGGCGCGCTGCTCGCGCAGTTCCCCGCCAGCTTCAAGGACACGCCGGCCTCGCGCGAGTCGCTCACCGCGCTCCTCGGCGCATTCCATGACTATCCCGTCGCCGTCGAGCTGCGCCACAAATCCTGGAGCGACGCCATCGGCGACACGCTGACGCTCCTCAACACCTTCGGCGCCGCATGGGTGCAGATCGACGAGCCGAAGTTCCGATTCTCGATTCGACAGAACTATCTGCCGAACGTGCAGGGCTTCTACTACATGCGTTTGCACGGCCGGAACGTGGCGCACTGGTGGCGCCACGAGAAGTCCGAAGAGCGCTACGACTACCTGTACTCCGGCGAGGAGCTGAAAGAATTTTCAGAGACAGCGGACGCGTCGAGACGGCTCGTGAAGAAGTTGTATCTCTACACGAACAACCACTTCTCGGCGAAGTCGGTCGCCAACGCCGCGATGATCAAACAGCAGCTCGACGAGCCGATCGACGGCGAGTATCCGCCGGCGTTCCTCGATCGCTATCCGCAGTTGAAAGGCGCGGTGAAAGTCCGCGCGTCGCTGCTTCGCGCGTGACTCCGACGCGACGGCAGTCGGCGGCGATCACGCAGTCGCCGCATCGCGGATACACCGGCTTGCAGACATTCTGTCCCCAGGTCACGAGATACAGATTGATGTAAGGCCACCAGCGCGCGCTCGTCGCCTTGTAGAGCGCCTGCTCCGTCTCCTCGGGCGTGCGCGTCTTCACCCAGCCGAGGCGGTTGGAGATCCGGTGCACGTGCGTGTCGACGCAGATGTTCTTCAGGCTCTTGAACGACAGGATCAGCACGAGGTTCGCCGTTTTCCGTCCGACACCCGGCAGCGCCAGCAGCTCTTCCATGGTACCCGGCACGCGCGCGCCATGACGCTCGACCAGGATGCGGCACGTTTCCCGGACGTGCCTGGCCTTGTGCCGATAGAAGCTCACCGGATAAATCAGGCGCTGGATGTGCGCCGCCGTCAGCTTCGCCATCGTCCGCGGCGTGCGCGCGACGCGGAACAATCGCGCCGATGCGGCGGCCGTCACCGGATCGCGCGTTTGCGCCGACAGCATGGTCGAGATCAGGACCTCGAACGGATCCTCCTGGCTCTCCTCGGCGATTTTTTCGACGGCCGGCAGCTCGAGATTGTCGATGGCGCGCGCGAGCGCACGCATGACGGTGAGCACAGTTCGCGACGAAGGTTTGGGCATCGATTCGGCTAGTATAGTCGGCGGCCTTTTATGAAGGAGGGCCAGATGAAGCGCTTGTTAATCGTTGCTCTAGCAGTGGCCGCGCTGTGCGTCGGCCAGGCCGTCGGCCTGGAGGCGCAGGGCAAGGCGAAAACGGCGACCGCCAGCGGCACGGTGAAGTCCGTGTCCGGGACCTCGCTGACGATCACCGCGGCCGGCGGGAAGGACATGACCTTCACAATCGACAGCAGCACGAAGTTCGTCGGCAGAGGCCTCGGCACGAAAGCCAAGGCGGGCCCGATCACCGCGACCGACGCCGTCGCCGCAAACGACAAAGTCCGCGTGACGTATCACGACATGGGCGGCACGTTGCACGCCGCGAGCGTCAACATCACGTCGAAGGGGACCGCGACGAAGAAGTAGTCAGCTCGCCGGACGCTTCGGGATGGGAACCGGGTCGCGGCGATCGACGTAGATGGCGGTCGCCTCGTCCCGGTGGATTTCGAGCGCCGACGCCCGCCCGCCCTGCACGTAGGCCGGCTGCATGCCGGTGTCGATCTGAATCACGCGGCCGTCGAATCGCGTCGCGATGCGACCCGTCGTCGACACCGTGTGACCGATGACGATCGCGCGTGCCTGCAGCGCCGAAAGCATCGCGTCGATTTGCGGCGCAAACGAGTCCGGCTCCTGCGCCAGCCCTCGATACCACAGCGGACCATCCACGCGTGCGAGAAGGCTCGCCAGCGGCGCCGCCCGGGTCTTGTCCAGATCGCTCGTGAGCTCGCGGCGGACCTGTTCGTTGATCGCCGCGCAGCCCATCGACGCGACCGCCGGGCTGATGCCGCCGTGCGCGAACACGAAGCCGTCGATCTTGATCGTGACGGGAAGCTGCCGCAGCCAGCGGCCGTATTCGCCGTCGCGGCCGAACGCCTGCCGCATCTCGACGAATCCGAGCGGCATCTGTTGAAGCGCCTGCTCGCGCTCCGACGCGCTCGCAAACTTCAGCGTCTTCAGGTACTGCTCGCGCAGTTTCGCGGAGTCGCCCGCCGCGAAGGCGGCGTATTCGCCGGCCGTCGTCAATCGGAGGTCGCCAAGCATCCGCGCCGCTTCGTGATTGCCGAGCAGAATATGCGCGCGCCCGCCCGCGGCCTGCGCCTCGCGCTCGAGGCGCCGGACCAGATCCAACGCCTTGCGCGAATCGTCGCCGCGATCGACGACGTCGCCGAGCTGCACGAAGTGCGTCGCGCCGCCCGCCCAGCGGCCGCCTGCGTCGACAATGCCCGCGGTCTTCAGGATCTCGACGTAACGATCGTAGGCGCCATGCACGTCGCCGACGGCGACGATGCGGTCGATGTTGTCCCACTCGCAGGGACTCGCCGCGTGCAGCGCGGACAGCGTGAGGAGCGCGGCGGCAACGACGCCGACCGAGACACGGATGATGAGCCGCCTGATCATGATCGCCGGCTCAACGCTGAACCGCCGGCACGGGCGTGATCGGCGGTGTGCCGGCCAGCACGGCCAGCACGTTCTCGACGGCCAGGTCGGCCATCGCCGTTCGCGTCTCGGTCGTCGCGCTCGCCAAGTGCGGGACGAGCAGCACGTTATCGAGCGCGAGCAAATCCGGGTGGACGGCCGGCTCGTTCTCGTACACGTCGAGCGCCGCGCCGGCGAGCAGGTGTTGCTGCAGCGCCCACGCCAGCGCCGCTTCGTCCACGACGGGTCCCCGTGCGGTGTTGATCAAGTACGCCGACCGCTTCATTCGCGCCAGCGCTTTCCTGTCGATCAGGTGGCGGGTCTCCGGCAGCAGCGGCACATGCAGCGAGACGATATCGGACGTGTTCAGCAATCGATCGAGCGACATGTTTTCCGCGTTCGGCAGATTGATGTCCCGCGCCTCGCTGTACACGACGCGCATGCCGAAGGCCGGCGCCCGCGCGGCGACAGCCGCGCCGATGCGCCCGACGCCGACGAGCCCGAGCTGTTTGCCTTTCAGTTCGGTGCCCAGCATGAAATCGAGCGCCCACCCTTTCCACTCGCCACGGCGGATCATGCGCTCGCCTTCCGAGAGCCGCCGCGTGATCGCCAGAATCATCGCCCACGTGAAGTCGGCGACCGACTCGGTGAGCACGTCAGGTGTGTGGGTCACGAAGACGCCGCGCGACGTCGCGTACGCGATGTCGATGTTGTTGTAGCCGACGGCGACGTTCGCGATCACCCGCAGCTTCGGCGCCGCGTCGATGACCGTCCGATCGATGGCGTCGGTGAGCAGGCTGATCAGCGCGTCCTTGTCCGCGACACGCGCGCGCAGCTCGTCGGGCGCGATCGCCGAATCGCCTGTATAGAGATCGATCGTCGCCGAGGCTTCGAGTTTCGCGAGGACAGAGGACGGCAGCCTGCGAGTGACGAGAACGGAAGGCATGTTCTTCACCGACGGCGGGGCCCCGCCCCCGCCGCGAAATGACGTTCAGTGTCCGTATGACAAACAGTATCCGCAGTGATTGCAGCGAACCGCCGGCTCGATGAGGCACGCGCCGTCGCCGTCGCCGCCGCTCGCGAGCGGCAGCAGTCCATGGCTCGCATGCGTGCGGCTCGATGCTCCGGCCCCCGACAACGACGGCGCCGCCGGCGACGCATGCGGCGGCGTGCCGAGATGCCTCGCCATCGAGTCGCGAATCAGGGCGCGCAGCTCTTGATCAGTCATCGACCGTCACGGCGTCGATGATGCCCACAATCGCCGCGTCGACCGGCGCGGCCTTTTTGCCGAGCGCCTCGCCGGCCGCGCGGCCCTCGAGGACGACCAGAACCTTCTCGTTGACGCCGGCGCCGACGCCGTCCACCGCCAGCAACGCCGCGCCGCGCGGCGTGTCGTCGATGTTCAACGGCTGCACGAGCAGCAGCTTTGCGCCTTCGAACTTGCGATGCTTCTGCGTCGAGACCACCGTCCCGACGACGCGGCCAATCTGCATTGGATAATTGGGTAATCTGGTAATCGGGTCATCGAATTGGCGCATCGAGGCAATTTGCAATCACTGGCGCGATTGCCAAATTACCCGATGACCAGATTATCCAATTACCAGATTCACCCCTCCACATCCCAGTGATCGATGATGCCGACGATGCCGGCGTCGACCGGCGGCTCGGCCGGATAGAACGGAAAGCTCGCTTCCTTGCCGCGGACGAAGAACACGTACTCGCCGACGCCCGCACCGACCGCGTCCACGGCCACCAGCGGCCGCCCCGCCGGCTGGCGGTCAGGCGTCAGCGGCTGCACGACGAGCAGCGTGAGTCCGGTCAGGCTGTCGTCTTTTCGCGTGGCGACGACGTCCCCGATCACTCTCGCGATTTGCATCAGTCGTTCACGTCCACCGCGTCGATGATGCCGATGACGGCCGCGTCGACCGGACAATCCTTCAGGCCCGACGCCATGCGCGCGGAGCTGCCGCTGACGATGAGCACCGTTTCGCCGACGCCCGCGTCGACGGTGTCGACCGCGACCAGATAGTTGCCGTCGGCCTTGCCGCGGGGATCGACCGGCCGCGCGACCAGCAGCTTGCTGCTCACGAGCCGCGGATCCTTGCGCGTCGCGACGACGGTCCCCACGATCTTCGCGAGGAGCATTACGCCTTGGCGGTGGTCGCTTTGCCGATGGGAAGCGCGTCTTCGAGGTTCGCGTGCGGACGCGGAATGACGTGCACCGACACCAGCTCGCCGACGCGGCGCGCGGCGGCGGCGCCGGCGTCGGTCGCCGCCTTGACGGCCGCGACGTCGCCCCGGACGATCGCCGTCACGTACCCGGCGCCGATCTTCTCCCATCCGACGAGCGTGACCTTCGCCGCCTTCACCATCGCGTCGGCCGCCTCAATCATCGCGACCAGGCCCTTGGTTTCGATCATCCCTAACGCTTCGCCCATTACCGTAAGCTCCTGATAGCGTCTTCGATTAACGCGGAAAGTTCGCGGTATGTTAACCGAATTTCTGCGTCCGCCTTCGCCGAAGGCTCCGGCGGGACCTCGCCGAAGCTCGCTCG
The DNA here is from genome assembly GCA_036004865.1 of Vicinamibacterales bacterium. GTDB lineage: Bacteria > Acidobacteriota > Vicinamibacteria > Vicinamibacterales > CAVVIG01 > QHWF01. The sequence goes on along the minus strand of DASYQZ010000150.1, from coordinate 18,844 downwards.
AGTTCCACGAACGAGCGCAGGCGGGTCTTCCGCCTCCGCCGAAGGCTTCGGCGAGACTTCGCCGAAGCTCGCTCGGGTGCCGCGAGCGAGCGCAGGCGGGTCACCCGGCTGCCCGATGACGTCCGGCACGAGTCGCGAGCCGGGGCTCGACGGCGCCTGCACGACCTGACAGTCGATCGGTTCGGTCGGACCATCGGCACAAATCGGCGCCGGCGCCTTGATGCCGTAGGAGCCGCGCAACTCCTGCAGCCGCATCACTTCTTCGCGGGAGATCAGATTCTCGCGGCCGAGCAGCCGCGCGACGAGGCTGATCTTCGCGAAGTGCTCGATCGTTTCCATCTTGTAGTACGCGCTGTACACGTCGGGACCGGCGGTGAGCGCGCCGTGGTTCGCGAGCAGCATCCCGTCGTGCGCCTTGATGTACTTGCGCACCGCTTCCGGCAGTTCTCGTGTCGAGGGCGTCGCGTACTCCGCAATCGGTATGCTGCCGAGCGTCGTCAGAACTTCCGCGAGCACGGCACGATCGAGAGGGATCCCGGCGACTGCAAAACCGGTCGCGATCGGCGGGTGCGCGTGCACGACCGCCCGCACGTCGGGCCGTTGCCGGTACACCTCGAGGTGCATCAGCATCTCGGACGAGGGATCGCGATCGCCCTGCAGCTTCCGTCCGTCGAGATCGGTGATGCACATCATGTCAGGCGACATGAATCCCTTGCACACGCCCTTCGGGGTCATGAGCAGGCGATCGGGTCCGAGCCTGACGCTGATGTTGCCGTCGTTCGACGCCGTGTAGCCGCGCGCGTACATGCGCCGGCCGACTTCGACGATGTCGGCGCGAAGCTGTCCCTCGCCGCTCATGCAGTCCGCGCGCGGTACTTGTCGCGGCACGCCTCCGAGCAGAAAAACAGGCGCGCGCGGCCATCGACCAGCGTTACCGCGCGCTCGGGCAGGACAAACGTGCCGCACACGGGGTCGCGCGCCATCGACACGCCGCGGTCCGGCACGCGCGGATGCCGGGCCTGACCTGTCATCCCCTCGACAAAGCTGTCGAAGACGCGCCAGAAGAGCCGCGAGATGATGATGATGAGAATGATCAGCAGGACGAGGCGCGCCATCGGTTACGTGCCGGGCGGCTTTGTGTCGCCGCTGCCTGGGGCGCCGGCGGCGCCGCGACCCGTCCCCGGATGCGCCGACTGGAGGCTGTCGAGCGCGCGCTTGGCCGCCTGTCCTTCGGGACTGTCGGGTGCGAGCTTGATCACCTGCTGCCACGCCTCCGACGCGCCCTGCAGATCCTGTTTGCCGAAGGCTTTCACGATGCCGAGATTCAGGAGCGTCTTCGCGTGCTTCGGATCGAGTTGAAGCGAGCGGCTGAATTGCTCGAGCGCCTTGTCCGGCTGGTTGACGTAGTAGTAGGAGACGCCGAGATCAGTATGCAGGTTGACGTCATTCGGCGCCAGCTTCACCGCCTCCTCGTACCACTTGATCGCGTCGTCGAAGCGTTCGGCGTCGAAGTACAGGTTGCCGAGCTCGAGGCGCGGTGTCGCGTTCGACGGTTCGCGCGAGGCGACCGACCTGAGCGCGTTGACGCGCGCTTCGTCGAGAAGCGCGGCGCGCGTGTTCGCGGATCCGCCCGACGGCGCGCTTCCGGGCGCCTGCTGAGCGGCGGGCGCCGCTGCGGGACGCGACGTCGACACGGCCTGCTGCGAGCCGATGATCCAGCCGGCAATCAGGCCGAAGAGGACTCCGGCGATTCCGAACGCGATCGCGTCACTCTTCATGAGATGAGAAAAATGCGATCTTACACGTTCTCGCCACGTGCCGCGAGAACCTGCACATATTCACGGACGACGGTGGACAGACCGGCGAACAACGCGCGCGACACGATCGCGTGGCCGATGGAGACTTCATCGAGAAACGGGAGCGTTCGGAAGAGCACGAGGTTGGCGAGGTCGAGATCGTGCCCGGCGTTGACGCCGAGCCCCGACGCGTGCGCCAGGCGCGCGCACTCGACGTACTCCGCGAACGATTGCGCGCCGGTGTCCTGTCCGCGCTCGAACGCACGTGCGAACGGCTCCGTATACAGCTCGACACGATCGGCGCCGGCCGACACGGCCCACCGGATCGGATCCGGGCGCGCGTCGACGAAGAGACTCACGCGGACACCCGCCGCGCGCAGCCGCTGGATGACGCTCGGAAGCCGATCCGTCGCCGGTCCCGGCTGCCACCCGGCCTGGCTCGTGATCTCACCCGGCGTCACGGGCACGAGCGTGCACTGATCCGGCCGCACGTCGTGGACGAGCTCGAGCAGCTCTGGCCGGGGATCGCCCTCGATGTTGAATTCGATGCCGGGATGCTTTTCCCGCAAGACGCGCGCGATCGCGCGGACGTCCTCGGGCGTGATGTGACGGCGATCGGCGCGCGGATGAACCGTGATGCCCGGCGAGCCGGCCGCGATGCAGACGTCAACGGCCTCGAGAACGTCCGGCACGCTCCCGCCGCGCGAATTTCTGAGCGTGGCCACCTTGTTGACGTTGACGCTTAGCCGAACCATGTCAATCGCTGATGGCTGATGGCTGATGGCCGATAGCAAAGGGCTGATGGTCCATCGAGCATGAGCCATCAGCCATCAGCCATCAGCCATCAGCCATGTCATCCGAGATGCTCTTTGACGACGTTCACGATCTCCTGGGCCCACGCGCGAATCTCGTCCTGCTCGCGCCCTTCGAGCATCACGCGCAGGAGCGGCTCGGTGCCTGAGTAGCGCACGAGCAATCGCCCATGACCGGCGACGCGCGACTCGACCCCTTCGATGACTGCCGCCACCGCCGGCACGCTCCTCAAATCGACCTTCTCGCGCACGCGGACGTTGAGCAGTACCTGCGGGTACGTGGTCAGGTCCGATGCGAGGTCGGCAAGCGTCCGTCCGGTGAGCGCGGAGGTACGCAGCACGTTGAGCGCCGTACACAGACCGTCGCCGGTGAAGAGGTAATCCGAGAAGATGATGTGCCCCGATTGCTCCCCGCCGAGCGACAAGCCGCGATTGAGCATCTCTTCCATCACGTACTTGTCGCCGACCGCGCACCGCACGAGATCGATTCCGAGCGGTTTGAGCGCGAGCTCGAGGCCGATGTTGCTCATCACCGTGGCGACGATCGCGTTGCCCTTCAACCGACCTTCGCGCTGCAACTGACGCCCGCACATCAGCAGCACCGCGTCGCCGTCGACGATCCGACCGCGATGGTCGACGAAAATCGCGCGATCGCCGTCGCCATCGAAAGCGACGCCCATCTGACAGCCGCGTTCCGTCACCGTTCGCGCGAGCCGCTCCGGATGGGTCGATCCGCATCCGAGATTGATGTTCCGGCCGTCAGGCTCGTTGCCGATGACGATCGTCTCGATGCCGAGGCTCGTGAACAACCGGGGCGCCGCCGTCGTCGTCGCGCCGTTCGCGCAGTCGATCGCGAAGCGAAGTCCCTTCGACGCCGCCGACTCAGGAAAGACCGCGCGAAGATGATCGAGATACGCACCCACGAGATCGACCGGCGCAACATCGCCTGACGGCCCGCCCTTCGTTTGCCACGACGGATCGGCGAGGATCGCTTCGACCTCGCGCTCGTCTCGTTCGGTGAACTTCTCGCCTTTGCCCGAGAACACCTTGATGCCGTTGTCCTCGAACGGATTGTGCGACGCGGAGATGACGACGCCCGCATCGGAGCCCTGCGTGCGCGTCAGGTGGGCGACCGCCGGCGTGGGGACAACGCCTGCGCTCGTGACAGTCGCGCCTTCGCCCGACGCGCCGTGCGCGAGCTCGGCCTCGATCCATTCGCCGGATTCACGCGTGTCGCGGCCGACGAGAATGCGCGGACCGCCGGTCCTCGATGCCGCGTGACGCGCGCGCCACGCGCGGACCAGCGCCGCACCCAGGCGGCGAACGTTCGGTGGATCCAGCGGGTACGTCCCGGCCGTGCCGCGGACGCCGTCGGTACCGAACAAACGAGGAATCGATTCAACGTTTGGCACTGGCAATTCGCACCTTGACAGACGGGGGTTCGAGGCGCACGACGCCCGCGTCCTCGGATGCGTCGGCGTGCGCCGTCAGCGTGTACTCGCCGGCGCCCAGTCCGGCGAGATCGATATACGCGACGACGTCGTCGGGATCCACGCGCGTCAGCGCTTCGCGGGTGCCGCGAATCGTCACGTCGACAACGGTCGGCGCCGCTTCGGCGACGAGCGTGTCCGACAGATTGCGGAGATGGACTGGCCGATTGCGCAGCATGCGATCGTGCGGCGCCGCCACGATCTGGACCGTCACCGTGCCGGGACGTGGATTCTTCAGCCGCAGCGCCGGATCGAGCACGCCGATGGTGACACTTTCGCTGACGGTGCCGCGCGCGCCCGCGACCGAGACCGGCTCGGTCATCGCTTCGCTCGCGCGCTTGACGGCGCTTTCGGGCCCGATCACTTCCACGGTCGACGGATCCGCGCTCATCGCGCCCACCATGTAGCCGGGCGCGGGCCGGCCGTCGACAGCGGGCACCACCGGCACCTGGCGCGACGCCGACGGTTCGAACGCCATCGCGATCGCCGACGGCATCACCTGCACGACCTCGACGCCAAAGGGCACGCGCACCTGCTCGGGCGTCAGCGGAAACAGCCGACGGCCCGGCCGCGCCGTGCGCAAATCGATCACCGCGATGACGTCGCCGGCGGACACGCGGCTCAGCATGCCGGACCCGCCGCGCACGCGGACATCGACGGTGGTCGGCACGTCAGCGCCGAGCTCCAGTCCGGCCGGGAACTGCTGCAGCTCCAGCGGAACGCGCAATCCGCGTTCGACAATCTCTTCGCCCGACACGGTCATCCACAGCAGGACGGCGAGGCCGACCGACAGCAGCTTCAGTCCCAGATGCTTGAACGGCCAGGTCACGTGTATTCGACCTCACGCTGCGGCGCTCGCTGCGGCCGCCGCTGAAGCACGAGGGAACGCAGACGCGCGCGCAGCGTGTCGATGTCGAGACCGCGCTCGATCTGGCCGTCGGCGACTACGGAGAGGGCGCCCGTTTCCTCGGACACGACGATCGCCACCGAGTCGTTTTCTTCCGTCAGCCCGATCGCGGCGCGATGCCGTGAGCCGAGCTCTTTGCTCAACTTGGGATTGACGGTCAGCGGCAGAAAGCACGCCGCGGCGGCGACGCGATCCTCCTGGACGATGACCGCGCCGTCGTGCAGCGGTGACTTCGGCTGGAAGATGCTCAAGATCAAATCGTATGTCAGCCGCGCGTCGAGCGGAATGCCGCCTTCAATGTAGTTCCGCAGTCCGATCTGCCGTTCAACCGCGATGATCGCCCCGATGCGCTGCTGCGACAGCATGCCGGCGGCGACGACCAGCTCTTCAATGGATTCCTCGGCCGATTCCGGCTTCGCGAAGTACCGGAAGAAAGGCGCTCGGCCCAGGTGCGCGAGCGCGCGGCGAATGTCGGACTGAAACAGCACGATCACCGCGAAGACGACGTAGCCGAAAAGATTCCGGATCAGCCAGTTGACGGTCTCGAGGTGGCCCCAACGCGATCCGTAGAACAGCGCGACGAGGAACGCGCCGCCGAGCGCCATCTGCACCGCGCGCGTGCCGCGAATGAGCTTCAGGACCTCATAGATAAGGATGGACACCACGAGGATGTCGGCGAGATCCCACCAGCCGATCGGAGGGCGGCGCAGCAGAGCGGTAAGCCATCCCATGGCTGATGGCTGATGGCTGATGGCAAAGGGCTGATGGTCCATCGACCATCTCCATTAGCCATCAGCCATCAGCCATGTCTCCTTATCTCCTCGGCCACGCGCACGACCTGAATCATGGCGGCGACGGCGTGGACCCGAACGATGTGAGCGCCGGCGAGGACCGCAGCGGTCACCGCCGCAGCCGTGCCCCAGTCGCGCTCGGGCGCGGAGCGATCGCCGACCGCGTCGCGCATAAAGGACTTGCGCGACGGTCCTACGAGCAGCGGCCGGTCGAGCGCGGCGGCCAGCTCAGGCAGGCGCGCCAGCACACCATAACTGTGCGACGGCCGTTTGGCAAACCCGACGCCGGGGTCGAGGATGATCCGATCGATTGGCACGCCCGCGTCCGTGGCCGTCTGCACGGATGCCTTCAGCTCGCGCGCGACGTCGCCGACGACATCGTCATACACCGCTTCCGCGTACATCGTTTTCGACCGCCCGCGGGTGTGCATCAGCACGAGCGCGGCGCCACGCTCGGCCGCGACTGCGGCGAGAGCCGGCTCCATACGCAGGCCGCTCACGTCGTTGACCATCGCGGCGCCCGCATCGATGGCCGCGCGCGCCACCGCGGCTTTGTAGGTGTCCACCGAGATCGGCACGCGGAGGCGTCCCGCCAGACCCTGGAGGACCGGCAGGATGCGCGCCAGCTCCTCGTCGCCACGTACCGGTTCCGCCCCGGGCCGGGTCGATTCGCCGCCGATGTCGATGATGTCGGCGCCGTCCGCCTCCATGCGCAGCGCCGCGTCGATCGCCATCGCCGGATCGCGCGTGGGCGTGGATTCTGCGAACGAGTCGGGCGTGACGTTCAAGATGCCCATCACGAGGCAACGATTGCCCAGCGCAAGGACACCACCCCCTGGCAACGGGACATCGAAGCGTTTGCGTGGATTCACGTTGTAGGGGCCGACCCATGTGTCGGCCCCGGGCGGACACGCGGGTCCGCCCCTACTCCTGCGGGAGTGGCTTGTTCAGGGCAGGAACGATCGGCACGCGCTCTTTCGTGCGCGGGCGCGGCTCGTCTTCCTCCACGACCGGCCGCGCGGCGACCGGCTGCGACTCTTCGAGCGCGTGGCCGGCGGCGAGGCGCTTCACCTGCTCGGCGTCGAGGACCTCGCGCGCGAGCAGCGCGTCGGCAATCTTCACCAGCGTCTCCTTGTTGGCCGTGAGGAGCTGGTGCGCGCGCTCGTAGTTGTCGGTCACGAAGCGCTTCACTTCCTGATCGATTTTCAGCGCGGTGTCCTCGCTGTAGTCCTGATGCTGCGCGATTTCGCGGCCGAGGAAGATCTGCTCTTCCTTCTTGCCGAACGTGAGCGGGCCCATCGCGTCGCTCATGCCCCACTCGCACACCATCCGGCGCGCGAGCTCCGTCGAGCGCTCGAGATCGTTGCCGGCGCCCGTCGTGAGGCTGTTCATCGTGACCTCCTCGGCGATGCGGCCGCCGAGCAGAATCGCGATCTGATCGTTCAGATAGTCGCGCGAATAATTGTGCTTCTCGTCGGCCGGCAGCTGCTGCGTGAGGCCGAGCGCCATGCCGCGCGGGATGATCGTCACCTTGTGGATCGGATCGGCGTGCGGCAGCAGCACGGTGAGGAGCGCGTGGCCCGCTTCGTGAATCGCGGTGACGCGCTTCTCGGCGTCCGTGATGATCATCGAGCGGCGCTCGGATCCCATCAGGACCTTGTCCTTGGCGAACTCGAAATCGTGCATGCGCACGACCTTCTGGTTGTAGCGCGCGGCGTTGAGCGCCGCTTCGTTCACCAGGTTGGCGAGATCGGCGCCCGAGAAACCGGCCGTGCCGCGCGCCAGCACCGGCACCTCGACGTCATCGGCCATCGGAATCTTGCGCGTGTGGACGGCGAGAATGCCTTCGCGCCCCTTCACGTCGGGACGGTTGACGACGATGCGGCGATCGAACCGGCCGGGACGAAGGAGCGCCGGATCCAGTACGTCGGGACGATTCGTCGCCGCGACGAGGATGACCCCTTCATTCGACTCGAAGCCGTCCATCTCGACGAGCAACTGATTGAGCGTCTGCTCGCGCTCGTCGTGGCCGCCGCCGAGGCCGGCGCCGCGATGACGGCCGACCGCGTCGATTTCGTCGATGAACACGATGCACGGCGCGTTCTTCTTGCCCTGCTCGAACAAATCGCGCACGCGCGACGCGCCGACGCCCACGAACATCTCGACGAAGTCCGAGCCGCTGATCGAGAAGAACGGGACGTTGGCTTCGCCCGCGACCGCGCGCGCGAGCAGCGTCTTCCCCGTTCCCGGAGGACCCATCAACAGGACCCCCTTCGGAATGCGTCCGCCGAGCTTCTGGAACTTCTGCGGCTCCTTGAGGAACTCGATGATTTCCTGCAGCTCTTCCTTCGCTTCATCAACGCCTGCGACGTCCTTGAACGTCACCTTCTTCTGCGAGCTCGACGACAGCTTTGCCTTGCTCTTGCCGAACGACAGCGCCTTGTTGCCGCCGCTCTGCATCTGGCGCATGAAGAAGATCCAGAAGCCGATCATCAGCAGCACCGGCGCCCACGAGTACAGCAACGAGGCCCAGGGACTCGCCGTCGGTTCCTTCGACGAGACCTGTACGTTCTTATCAATCAGCTTGTTTGCGAGACCTTCGTACTGAGTCGGTACGTGGGTGTTGAACGGATCGCCCGATTTCAGGTTGCCGGAGACGTCCTGACCGGTGATGACCACGCTACGAATGGCACCTTGATCGGCCGACGCAATGAATTCGCTGAACGAGATCGTTTTTTCGTTGTGCTGAAACTTGGTGGAAAAATTCCAGATGAGCACGCCGACGACGACGAGCACCACCCAGAACAGCAAGCTCTTCAAAGTCGAGTTCAAACCGAGCCTCCCAACCACCTGTGGCGCAGAGGATTTCAGCCCTGCGTAAGTCTCAAGATTAGCACGTGTTGCGCGGGATCCGTCACCTGAAAAGCCTCGTCAATTCCGTAACCCGCGACCCACACGATGCGGTCTGAATCGTCGACGACGATCGGGACCGCGTCGCGTTCGTGCCGCGCGACTTTCCGATCCACGAAAAAGTCCTGAAGCTTCTTGTGGCCGTGCAATCCGATCGGCCGGAATCGGTCGCCGGGGCGACGATTTCGTACGGCCAAACTTCCGCGGCAGAGGTCGCTGCGCACGATGGCGACTGGACCGTTTCCCACAATTGCACGTGATTCGATCGCTTCGTTATCGCGTTCGGCCGCCCCGACCGCACGCGCCGACACCACACAGTTGGCCTGAGGCAACTCGACCTCTCCAGGGATAGACAGCGGATACCAGAAAAGGTTCGCGGGATTCGAGAGGTTCTCAGGGTTGGTGAGGTTCTCCGGGTTCCAGCGACCGAAGGCGTCCGGCGGCCTACCCGTTAAGACGACGTGCGAGCCGTCGCGTTCCACACGCTGACCCGGCGCGTCGATGGCGCGTGGACCATCCGGCGCCGCGACGCGGAGCGCCGCCGTCACGTGATCGAACCCGACGGTTCGGCCGCGCGCCAGTTCGGTCATGACGCGCCACACCACCGCGCGGCGCAGCGCCGGAGGCAGGCGATTCAACCGCTCGAGATCCATCGCGCGCACGTCGCCCTCGGACCGCACGATCTCGCTTGCGGCGTCGTCTGCCAACTGGTGCAGCCAGTCCCACGCCTCGCGCGCCATGTCGGCTTCGCCGGCGAGCACGTCGACGATCGCCGGGTTGAACCGATCGCGCAGGAGCGGAATCAGCTCGGCGCGCACGCGGTTTCTCGGAATGCCGACGTCCGCGTTGGACTCGTCGTCGAGGTACGCGGCGGCTCGATCGCCGTCAGCCCGTCGCGCGGCGAGCCACACACGCAACTCGTCGCGCCGGCACACGAGCAGCGGACGGACGATGCGATCGTGGCGCGGATACATCGACGCCAGACCTCGCGGTCCCGCGCCGCGGATCAAACGAAGCAGAAACGTTTCGGCCTGATCGTCGCGCGTGTGGCCGAGCGCGACGACGTCGGCGCGAAAATGCCGGCGCGCGCGCTCGAAGAAGGCGTAGCGAGCCGCGTGGGCGGCATCCTCGATGGACCGGTGCTCGTCGCGAGCGCGCGCCGCGACGTCCTCGCGATCGACGAGCACCGGCACGTCGAGCGCCGCGGCAATCGACGTCGCCGCGAGCTCGTCGCGATCCGCGGTTGGTCGAAGCTGATGATTGAAGTGCGCCAGCCCCGCCAGGCAAAGCTCGCCCTGCGCGTGCAGCTCGCGGAGAATCGACGCCAGCGCGACCGAATCCGATCCGCCCGACAGCGCGCCGACGACGCGAGTCTCGGCACGAATCAGTTCGTGATCGCGGATGAACTGCCGGACGCGATCGATCACTGACATGGTCTGGTGGGCCTGGTAGGTCTGGTGGGCCTGGTAGGTCTCGTGGGTGTAGTGGGTCTGTGGGTCGGCCCGACCTACCTGACCTACTCGACCGACCCGACCTGCAAGACCTAACGCTGGTGCCGGGGGCCGGACTCGAACCGGCGACCCCGCGCTTATGAGACGCGTGCTCTCACCAACTGAGCTACCCCGGCGGCGAACCCACGAATGTTAGCACGTGGCGACGAGCGCGGCGGCGAGCAGCGGAATCATGATCTCGTGATGCCCGACAAGTGAGTATCCGCGACCGGACGTGCCCGCCGTCGGCCGCCGCACGACGTTGGTCTGCGGCCGGTACGACTGGACGAAATCGAGATTCACCGTCGTCAACTCGGCGAGCGCGATCCCGCCGTTGCGCGCGAGCGCGACCGCCTTGAGAAACACTTCGGGCAGTACGACCGCCGATCCGCAATTCAAATAAACGCCGCGCTCGAGCCGCGCCACGTTCGACACGAAGTACCGGAAGTCGCGCAGGCTCCCCTCGCCGAGCGCCGCGCCTGACGCGGCCGGATGCATGTGTATGATGTCGGTGCCGATCGCGACGTGCACGGTGACCGGAATCTGCAAGCGCGCGGCGGCGGCAAGCACGCTGCTCCGCGCGAACTGCGGCTCTTTCGCGCCAAGGAATTTCGTCACCGCCTGCCCGATGCCGAGTCCGGCGGCGACGCCTTCCGCAATCGCGCCGTTCAGCAGACGTCCCGTCTCGTCTGCCATGCCGAACCGTCCGGGACCGAGCGCTTCGTCGACGTCCTCGGACGTCGCGCCGACGAGCGCGATCTCGAAGTCGTGGATGACGGCGGCGCCGTTGGTCGCGATCGCCGACACGAAGCCACGTTCCATCAAGTCGATCAGCACTGGCCCGAGTCCGGTCTTGATCACGTGCGCGCCCAGGCCCCACACGATGCCGTCATCGCGGCGCTTCGCCTCCCCGATGGCGCGCACGATCGCTTTGAAATCGGCGGCGGCGAGGATGGCCGGCAGCGAGTCGACGAACGCGCCCACCGATGCGCCCGGCGCGCATGGGCGTCCGAACTCCTCTGCGCGCGCTTTGCTCTTGCGCGATTTCAGCGGGTACGTCTTCACGTCGGACAGATCGAATTCTTCGTACGGGAACTTCATAGGATGAGCATCGCGTCGCCGTAGCTGTAGAAGCGGTACCGCTCGGCAATCGCCGCATCATACGCGGCCCTGACCCGTTCCTGGCCGGCAAATGCGGACACGAGCATCAACAACGACGATCGCGGCAGATGGAAATTCGTGAGCAGACCGCTGACGACGCTGAACTCGTATCCCGGATAGATGAACACGTCCGTGACGCCGGCGCCGGGCACGACGCGTCCTCGGTTTGCGCGGGAGACCGCCTCGAGCGTCCGCGTCGTCGTCGTGCCCACCGCAATCACGGGGCGGCCGTCGGTCAGCGCGAGATTGATCGTCGAGGCCGTCTGTTCGGTGATCTCGTAGCGCTCGGCCTCGAGCCGATGATCCTCGACGCGTTCGACGCGCACCGGCTGGAACGTGCCGTAGCCGACGTGCAACGTGATTTCGGCGACGTCGACGCCGCGCACGGACAGAGCGGTCAAAAGGGTCGGGGTGAAGTGCAGGCCCGCCGTCGGCGCCGCAACCGACCCGCGTTGGTGCGCGAAGACCGTCTGATAGCGATCCCGATCCGCCGGCCGATCGCCGCGCTTGATGTACGGAGGCAGCGGCACGTGACCGATGGCGTCAATGGCCTCGTCCACCGCGGTCCCGTCGTCTGTCCACAGACGAATCAGCCGTCGTCCGAAGAAATGCCGCTCCAGCACTTCGCCGTAGAGCGTGTGCGATCCTTCGAACACGACTCGCGCCCCCGGTTTCAGTTTCTGCCCGGGATGCATCAGCGCTTCCCACTCGTCACCATTTGTCTGGAGTCGTGCTACGGCCCGACTGTCGCCTGACTCGGGGAAGTCGGACTTCGAGGAGTCGGACTTCAGGCGGCGGACGAGGAGGCACTCGACGGCGCCGCCGCTCGGCACACGATGACCGAGCAGCCGCGCGGGAAACACTTTCGTGTTGTTGACGACGACGAGATCGCCTGCGCGCAGGAGATCGGGCAGCGCGCTCACGCACGTGTGTTCGATGGCGCCGGTGTCGCGATGGAGATGCAGCAGCCGGGCGGCGCTTCGTTCAGCCGCCGGCTCCTGCGCGATTAGATCTGAGGGCAGGTCGAAGTCGAACTCGCGGACGTCCATCCGCGAGTCATGTTAGTGGATCACTCCTGGGCGCCAGCCGCCTTTCGCCTCGCGCCACTCGTCGTCGAGGATCGTCCACAGCATCTGATCGAGGTGCTCGCCATTGCGCAGGAACGATCGGCGGAGCACGCCTTCCTGCACCGCCCCGAGCTTGCGCAGCGCGCCGTTCCCGCGGCCGTTCTTGAGCGCGGCGCGCGCCTCGAGCCGATGCGTCCCGATGACGTCGAACGCGAAATCGATCGCCAGCTGCGCGGCGTCCATGAACAGACCCGTTCCCCAAAACTCCGTCGCGAGCGCGAAGCCCCACTCGGCGGTGCCGAAGTCTGTTTCGAGCGATCGAATCTGGAGGACGCCGACCGCCGTATCGGACCCGCGTGGTACCAACCCGAACACCACGTACTGACCCACGGCCCGCTGGCGATGCGCCCAGGCGATGAACCGCTCGAATCCTTCGAGGCTCGTCGGCGGCGGCGACAGGAAGCGCGTGACGTCCGCGGAGGACATCGCCGCGAACAGCGACGCGGCGTCTGTCTCCCGCAGCTCGCGCAACGTGATCCGCGCACCGGTCAGCGTGGGCAGGCCCGCGCGCCACTCGTGCAAGCGGTCGTCGCGTCCAGCGAGCGCCGGCGGCGGCAGCTGAACGTCGTCCGGCAGCGGGAACGGGAGTTTCTCCACGGCCTTCATTGAACCTTCGGCGTCGCGACGGCCATCGCGGTCCCCCAGACGATGTTCTCAGCTCTCGACGTGCCCCACACGATGTTCTCGTCCTCGTTCATGCCGAGGACCGTGTTGACGCCATTGCGCGACGTGCCCCAGACGATGTTCTCCTGGTCGTCCCACGTGCCCCAGACGATGTTCTCGTTGTCGTCCAGCGTGCCCCAGACGATGTTCTGCGCGTTCAGCGTGCCCCACACGATGTTGGTGCCCCAGACGATGTTGGTGCCCCAGACGATATTCGTGCCCCAGACGATATTCGTGCCCCAGACGATGTTGCCCCACTCATCCTCCTGGCCGAGGACCCGATCGGACCAGACGAGGTTGGAGGCCCAGACAGCCGTCGTGCCCCACACGATGTTCTCGGCCTCGACGACGGCATTCGTGCCCCAGACGATGTTCGTCCCCCAGACGATGTTCGTGCCCCAGACGATGTTCGTGCCCCAGACGATGTTCTCGTCGTTCGTGCCCCAGACGATATTCGTGCCCCACACGATGTTGCTGACGTAGATCAGATTGCCGCCCAGCACCGCGTCGCCCCAGATCAGATGGCGCGACCATGGATAGATCTCGGTGCCGATGATCGAGGAGCCCGAATTGCCGACGCCGAGCCACCACGATCCCGCCGGCTTGTTGGTATCGATCGTCGAAGCGAGCTGGATGCCACCCTGCGCGTTGATTTCGCCGGTCCCCTGCGTCAGATAATCAGCGCCGGCGACCGGAATCGCGCTGTATTCAAGGAGCGCCTTCGCGAGATTCGACGTGAGCGGCCTGTGTTGGTGCGCAATCAGGTTTTGATTGTGTGCCTGCAGCATCAGCGCCACGACGCCGCTCGTGACGCCCGCCGCCATGCTCGTGCCGCTCAACTGCAGAACCGGATATCCATTCCGCGCGCGGCCGCGGTTGCCCGGCAACACCTGGTAGAGACGCGACGTGGGACTCGTGTTCGAGAACAGTTGGTAGCCGGGCGCCACCACGTCGGGCTTCGCCGATCCGTCGAACCACGCAGGACCGCGCGAGCTGAAGGCCGCGATGCTGTCGTCCCGTCGCGTGACGGTGCCGCGCGTCATGGCGGCGCCCACGCAAATCGACGACGGCGCGTTGCACGGCGACGTCACGCCGGTGTAGCCGGGATCACCGGTCGTCCGGCTCACACCAAAATTGCCGGCCGACGTCACCACGATGAGGCCCGCGGCGCTGGCTTTCTCGACCGCCAGGACGAGCGGATCGAACTTCGCCGGCGAGTAAATCGGATGGCCGAGCGACAGGTTGACGATGTGGGCGTTCAGCTTCGCTTTGTTCGCCGTCACGTACGCGAGCGCGTTGATGACGTCGCTCGTCTTGCCTACGCCCATGCCATCGAGCACCTTCAGGCCGATCAAGCGCACGTCGGGCGCGATGCCTTGGTACTGATAGTTCGTCAACTTGCCGCTGCTGCCGATGAGGCCGGCGATGTGCGTGCCGTGGCCGTAGTCGTCGTACGGCGCCGTCGCGACTCCGCCGCGCGTGAAGTCGTAGAAGGCCGTGATGCGGCCGGCAAAGTCTTCACTCGGCGCGATGCCGGAATCGATGATCACGACTCCGACGCCCGTGGCGCCGGTCGGTGTACCAGTCACGGCGACACTGGGCAAGCCGAGCGTCTGGCGCAACGTGTTTGGCGGCGGCGGCATCCAGGAGAACCCGAACCCGGGGAAAAGCCCGACCGCCGGGAAAAACACGGTCGACGGCGACGAATCGATCGAGGTCGTGGGGGTCTGTAACTCTTCGAACGCGCTGTTGTCCGCGGGGAGCTCCGTCTTTGCGTACACGGGTGCGTCCGCCGCCACCGACTCAATCCACGGCTGCTTTGCGAGCTGCTCGACGTCATCGCTGTGGACCTTGACGGCCACGGCGTCAATCATCGGGTATTCGGAGCGAATCAGGTCGCCGTGCCGCTGAAGCGCCTGACGGAGCGTTTCGCGATGACCCGGCTTGACCGTGATGATGACCGACTGAGTCGCCGATCCCGTTCGCAGCGACTCGCGCAGCGCGCGATCAATCTTTTGGTTCAGCGTCTTGGAGTCGGCGACCGCGAGCTGGGTCGCCGCCAGCAGCAATGCAAAGGTAGAGAGACGTGTCGTTGTGCGGACCATCGCGGCACAGTACAGCAAAGCGACGGCCAAAGCTCAAGCATTTGACAACGATCCTTGCAAATTATTGAGCGGCTGCGACTTGTTTCGAAAAACCCGTGCAATGACCTCTTATACGACACGAGCGACATGTGCCGGAAGAGAACAGGCTTCACAGAGTTTCATACCGAAAACCCGCGAAATCCTTGGCAAATAGCCGAATTTGTCAGTTCGTGCTCCACTCTGCGACACATGTCGCTCTATCGCACATAAAGTTCCTCCGACGGTTATGCTCAGGTCGTGGAGATCGTCTTGCAGAGGCTGAGTCCAGGTATGTACGACGTGCTCGTTGTGGGCGGTGGACCCGCCGGTTTGAGCGCCGCCTTGATGCTCGGACGCTGCCGCCGGCGCGTCCTCCTCTGCGATGTCGGGCAGCCCCGCAATCGCCGATCGCGCGCACTGCACGGATACCTCACGCGCGACGGCATCGCGCCGGCCGAGTTCAACGATCTCGGACGTCGTGAGCTGCCGGGGTATGGCATCGAAGTACGGCGCGTTGGCGTGACCGGTGCCGAGGGTGCCGACGATTCCTATCGGGTGACCCTCGCCGACGGCTGCGTCGAGCAGGCGCGATATCTCCTGATCGCCACCGGCGTCGTCGACGATCTTCCGGCCATCGCCGGCTTCGACGAATGCTACGGCCGATCCGTGTTTCATTGTCCGTATTGCGACGGGTGGGAATGGCGCGACCGCCGGGTGGCGGCGTTCGGCCGCGGCAAGGAGGCGACGGGGTTGGCGTTCGCGCTGCGCACGTGGAGTCGCGACACGATGCTGTGCACGAACGGCGCGCCTCTAAATCGCCGCATTCGCGAGCGTCTCGACCGCCACGGCATCGGCGTCCGCACCGAATCGATGACGCGCCTCGAGCATCACGACGGACAGTTGACGGCCATCGTCTTCGACGGCCGCGATCGGCTGGAGCGCGACGTTGTCTTCTTCAGCACGGGCCAGCATCCGCAATCGGACCTCGCGATTCGATTGGGCTGCACGTTGACCCATCGCGGCACGGTGAGAACCGGGACGCTGTGCGACACGAACGTGCCGCGCGTCTTCGTCGCCGGCGACGCCTCGCGCGACGCGCAATTCGTCGTCGTCGCGGCGGCGGAAGGGGTCAAGGCCGCGGTCGCCATCAACAAAGCGTTGATGGCCGAGGAGCTCGCCACATGAAGCTGGTCCACGCACAGCCCGAGCCGCCGCCGATGAAAAGCGCGGTCGACATCCGCAGCGCGGCGTTGACGATTCTCGCGGTGCTGGCCGTCGTGCTCGTGCTCCAGTACGCGCAGAGCGTCATCATTCCGATTGTGATCGGCCTGCTCATCAGCTATGCGCTCGATCCGCTCGTCGCGTGGATGGCCAGGCGGCGTGTGCCGCGGCCAATCGGCGCGGCGCTGGTGCTCGCGATCCTCGCCGGCGCCGGAGGGTACATGTTGTACAGCCTCCGATCGGAGGCGACCGCCATCGTCGATCAACTGCCGCGCGGGGCACGACGTCTGCGACAACTGCTCGAGGCCGATCGGCCATCGACGGCCCCGACAGCGATCCAGCAGATGCAGAAAGCGGCGACCGAACTGGAGCGAGCCGCAGACGCGGCGGCGCCGCCGCCTCCGCCCTCCGGTGTGCAGCGAGTCCAGGTGCAGCCACCGCCGTTCAACATGGGCGACTACCTGATGTGGGGCTCGATGAGCCTCGCGACGGCGGCCGGTCAATGCGTGCTGATTCTGTTTCTCGTGTACTTCCTGCTCGCGTCCGGCGATCTCTACCGGCGCAAGCTCGTGAAGATCGCCGGTCCATCGCTCACGCAGAAGAGAATCACGCTGCAGATCCTGTCGGAAATCGACCGGCAGATCGAACGGTTCCTTCTCGTCCAGGTCTTCACCAGCACCGTGGTGGGGGTCGTCACATGGCTCGCGTTCCGCGCGATGGGCATGCAGCAGGCGGCCGTGTGGGGCATTCTGGCCGGCGTCTTCAACTCGATTCCGTACTTCGGACCGGTGCTCGTGACGGTGGCGACCGTGACGGTCGCGTTCCTGCAGTTCGGCAACCTGCACATGCCGCTGCTCATCGGCGCGGTCGCGCTCGTGATTACGACACTCGAAGGATTCCTCCTGACCCCGTGGCTGAACAGTCGCGCCGCGCGCATGAACGCGATCGCCGTCTTCATCGGTCTGCTGTTCTGGGGCTGGATCTGGAACGTCTGGGGCATGCTGCTCGCCGTCCCGATGCTGATGGTGTTGAAGGCCATCTGCGATCACGTGGACGATCTCAAGCCGATCGGCGAGCTGCTCGGCGAGTAAAGAACTCAGAACTTCGAACTCAGAACTTCGAACTCAGAACTCAGAACTCGGGTTTTCCGGTTCTGCGTTCTGGTTCTCTAAGTTCTAAGTTCTAAGTTCTAAGGTACGAACGAGCCGAGATCGAAGCGCCCGCGCGCCTGGACCATCGGCTTCCAGAGATCGCCGAGCCTGGCGACGCGGGACGGTACATTCAGCACGGTGAAGTCTTCGATGCGGATGCCGCGCTCGACTTCCTTCCATGTGACCGGCGTCGAGACGCTCGCCTCGGGGCGCGGACGCGCGGAATAGATCGACGCGAGCGTGCTGCCCCAGCGGTTCTGGTTGTAGTCCACGAGCACGCGGCCGCGCGGGCGCTTCGCGACGCGATACTCCCCGGTGATGAGCGCCGGATGGCGCCGGGCGAGCTCCTGCGCGAGCGCCTTTGCGAACGTCCACACCTGCTTCTGCTCCGGCCCGCGCACGATCGGCACGTACACGTGCAGTCCTCGCGAACCGGTCGTCTTCACGTACGACGGCATCTTCAGCGTCTCGAGCGCCTCGTGGACGATGACGCCCGTCTCGAGCACGCGGGCGAACGTCGCGCCGGGGCCGGGATCGAGATCGAAGTGCACGTAGTCGGGCCGATCCACGTCGTCGCGCTTCGCGTACCACTGATTGAGATCGATACAGCCAAGGTTGATGACCCACATCAGCGCAGCGAGATCCTGAATCACCGGGAAGTCGATCACGTTTCCATGGCCGTGATCGATCCGGCACGTTTCGATCCACGCCGGCCGCGGCGTCGGCGCGCGCTTCATGAAGAAGAAGTCGCCCGCGGCGCCGTGCGGATAGCGCTTCATCACCATGGCGCGATCGCGAACATGCGGCAGCAGCACGTCGGCGACGTCCGCGTAATACTGCAGGAGGTCGCCTTTGGTCAGCCCGAGCCGGGGCCAGAACACTTTCCGGAGGTTGGTCAGCCGGACTTCCCTCCGCTCGATCGTCAGGACGACGTTGTCCTGATCGGTTGGAATCAGAAGCCGCCCGCGCGCCATTTATTGAGCGGTGGAAGCTTGGGAGGCCGCGCGCCGTGAAGGACGGCGCCCGCAACCGGTCCGTACTCGAGCTCCATGCCGGCGGCGGCCATGCGCAGCAGCAGTCCGCCGCGGCTCATGTCGCCGCGCCCGACGAACTCGACCGGGAACCGAAGGCGGTCGCCGAAGATCTCGAGCAGCACGTCGACGTACTTCCGCGACGCGATGCTGCCAAGGAGCACGACCTCG
>DASYQZ010000149.1:0-4372 GCA_036004865.1 Vicinamibacterales bacterium | reverse complement strand
CACGTGCAGGTGCTCGTCAACCTGATCGATCGCGGCATGAACCTGCAGCAGGCGATCGACGCGCCGCGCGTGCGCTACATCAGCGGCCGCGGCGTGATGATGGACGACGAGCTGACGGCGCCGGTGATCGCCGAGCTCGTTCAGCGTGGGCACCAACGCGTCCTGCCGCCGGCCGGCGTGGCGCACCGTGCGCTGATGGGCGGCGGCCAGGCCATCATGATCGATCCCGCGACCGGTGCGCTCGTCGGCGCCTCCGATTCACGCAAGGACGGACTGGCCCTCGGCTATTGAGCCGTGGGGACTCCTGCTGCTCCGCCGCCGCTGGCGCGCCGGTTCGGCCTCGTCCAGGCCACGGCGCTCAACATGATCAACATGATCGGGATCGGTCCGTTCATCACGATCCCGCTGCTGATGACGGCGCTCGGCGGGCCGCAGGCGATGCTCGGCTGGATCGTCGCGCTGATCATCGTGCTGTGCGACGGCATGGTGTGGAGCGAGCTGGGCGCCGCGATGCCGGCGTCCGGCGGATCGTTCGGCTATCTGCGCGAGGCGTACGGCCGCGAGACATTCGGGCGCCTGATGGCGTTCCTCTTCGTCTGGCAATTCATCCTGAGCGGTCCGCTCGAGATCGCGTCGGGCTACATCGGCTTCGCGAAATACCTCGGCTACATCTGGACCGGCCTGACGCCCGGGCGAATGCTCGTCGTGGCCGCGGTCGTCGGCATCGTGAACATCGTGCTGCTGTACCGGCGCATTACGTCGATTGCGACGATCACCGTGGCGCTGTGGGCCGGGACGATCCTCGCCACGATCGTCGTCTGCGTGAGCGGCGCGCTGCATTTCGACGAACGGGTGGCGTTCGATTTCCCGCCAGGCGCGTTCACGTTCTCGATCGGTTTCCTCTTCGGCCTCGGCGCAGCGTCACGGATCGGCGTCTACGATTACCTCGGTTACTACGACGTCTGCTACATCGGCGACGAGGTGAAGGATCCGGGACGTGTGATCCCGCGATCGATCATCATCAGCACCGTTGCGGTTGCCGTCATCTATCTCGCGATCAATCTGTCGATCATCGGCGTCGTGCCGTGGCGCGAGTTCGTGCCGGCGGATGCCCGGCCGAACGCCGACTTCGTGGTGTCGATCTTCATGGAGAAGATCTACGGGTCGAGGGTCGCCGGCGTCTTCACGCTGATGATTCTCTGGACCGCGTTCGGGTCGGTCTTCGCGCTGCTGCTCGGCTACTCGCGGATCCCGTACGCGGCCGCGCGCGACGGCTATTTCTTCACAGCGTTCGGGCGTCTTCATCCGACCAAGGATTTTCCGCACGTGTCGCTGCTCGTGCTGGGCGCCGTGTCGATTCTGAGCAGCTTCTTTTCGCTCGGCGCCGTCATCGACGCGCTCATCGCGACGCGCATCGTCGTGCAGTTCATGGGTCAGATTGCCGGCGTCGTGCTGCTCCGGCGCCGCGCGCCGTCGATGGCGCGGCCGTTCCGGATCTGGCTGTACCCTGTCCCCCTCGTCTTTGCGTTCGCCGGCTGGCTTTTCATCTTCAGCACCACCGGCGTCTACGTGCTCGTCTTCGGCCTCGGCGTCCTCGCCCTCGGCGTCCTCTGCTTTCTCGTGTGGTCGGCGCGCCTGCGGCAGTGGCCGTTTGCGCGAGACGTGGTTTCACAATCGCGCGCAGGGCCGACACATGGGTCGGCCCCTACGAACAAATTTTGAGAACCGCCATGCGGTGACGCAGTTTTGAGGCCGACACATGGGTCGGCCCACGAACAAATTTTGAGAACCGCCATGCGGTGACGCGGTTTCGAGTAGGGGCCGACCCACGTGTCGGCCCCTCACGAAGAGGAGTTCATATCGTGAGTCGTACGTGGCGAGTTGCAATCGCGGGGCTGGGGCATTGGTATTCGGCCTACAACCTGGCACGCGCGCTTCGGGAATATCCGAAAGCCGAGCTCGTGTCGGTTGCGTGGCACGACAAGGCGCAATTGGATGCGTTTACCGGCACATTCGGCATCAAGGGATATGACACCTACGATGAATTGCTCGAACGCGACTGGATCGACATCGTCCAGATCGCCGCGCCGGTCTCTGAAATCCACGACTTGACGATCCGCTGCGCACGCGCCGGCAAGCACATCGTGCTCGGCAAACCGATGGCGATGACCCTCGCCGAGGCCGATCAAATGGTTGACGCGGTCGAGGGGGCCGACATGGCGTGCGTGCCGTTTCAAGGAATCATGCGTCTGCGCTTCGCCGATCTGAAGGCGCGGATCGACAAGGGAACCATCGGCGACGTCATGCTGTTGCACCAGACGAGCCGCTGGTCGATCGCCGAGGACTGGCACAACTCCGGCACGCCGGGCTGGTTCGCCGATCCGCGCCGCGTACCGGGCGGCGCATTCATCGACGAAGGCATCTACTGGGTGGATCTCTTCCGATGGTTGTGCGCGAGCGAGCTCGTGCAGGTCGAAGCGAAGATCGCGAACCTCGTGCACAAGGACATCGCAGTCGAAGACTGGGGCATGGCGACGTTCACGGCCGCCAACGGCATCATCGCGACGCTGGAGGCGTCGTGGACCATCAACGCTCCACGCAAAACCGGTCCCTCGCCGAAGCAAAACGCTGTCGTGCGTCTGGAGGTCGTCGGCAGCCGGGGCGAGATCATCGAACAGTGGTTCCGCGATCCCGGGACGGCCGTGCTCGCGGCCGGCGCCGCCGAGTGGGTGTTCGAGCGCAAGTCCGCAGAGCCCTTTGCTCCCTCATCGCCGACGCCGCTCGCACATCTCATCGATTGCGTGGAGAACAACCGGCGGCCCGCCGCGACGATTCGGGACGCGCGCACATCGTTCGTCGCGGCGCTCGCGGCATACGAATCAGCGCGCGAGGGTCGCCCCGTCCGCCTGTCGTGAACGGTCTCGTGTAGGATCACCCGTGCGTCGGAGGTCGTTGACATGCATCGCAGAGAATTCGTACGGCTGCTGACGGCTGCCGCCGCCGCCCCGACTCCGCTCTCTGAGCTTCGTCGAGGTCCCGCCGAAGCGCTGCGCGCGAAGGCGGACAAGACTTCGGCGAGCCCCGACGTCGCTGCGCAGCAGCGAAGTGGGGCCCCGCTGGCCCATCGCCTTCAAACCCGCTCGGAGACCATACCGGCGTATCGGGTCGTTTCCAGGTATCAGGCATCGGCACACCCGGGAATGCCTGGTCGATTTCCCGGACAGGTGGTGGCGGTCAAATCGGATCGGTGCGTCGATACGTCCACGGGCGCCGCGGACGACAAGACAGTCCGCGAGATGATGGCGCGCGGCATGCGCACGCTGACCGGCGCCGCGACGACATCTGATGCGTGGCGCATGTTCGTCACGCCCGCGGACGTGGTGGGCATCAAAGTCAATTGCGGCGGGTATCCGCACTGCATCTCCGCGTACGAGATCGTTGCCGAGGTCGTTCGCCAGCTCTCAGCCGTTGGCGTGCCGCTGTCGCAGATCTATTTGTACGAGCGCTTCCAGAATCAGCTCGACGAATGCAACTACGCCCCGCATCTGCCGGACGGCGTGAAGATCGTCGCGGCCGAGCGCGCGAACCGCAACGTCGACAACAGCGGCTACGATCCGGCGACGTACCTCGAGGCCGATTTCTTCGGCGAAGACGACACGCGGTCGAACATGATGCGGCTCGTCTCACAGCAGCTGACGAAGATCATCAACATCCCGAACATGAAGGATCACGGAGCGACCGGCGTCACTGGATGCCTGAAGAACATCGCGTACGGCAGCTTCTCCAACGTGGCCCGTACGCATCAGCGCGGCAAGTCGTACACGTACTCCTTCGTCGGCGCGCTGGCAGCCACCGAGCCGCTGCGCTCCAGGACAGTTCTGCAGATCATGGACGGTCTGCGCGGCGTGTGGCACGGCGGTCCGTTCGCGAGAACGCCCCGCTACGTCTTCTATCCGCGCCAGATTCTGTTCGGGACCGATCCGGTGGCCATCGATCGCCTCCTCCTCGACATCATCGAGGAGAAGCGCCGCGCGGAGGGCGTCATCTCGATTTGGGATCGATCGCCGAGCTCGCTGAAAATCGACGACAGCCGCGCGCGCGACGCCGATCCTAACGTCAACATCATCATCCGCGAGCCGGGCCACGTCGAGTACGCCGCGACGCTCGGGCTCGGCGTGCACGATCGCGCCCGGATCAAAGTAAAGGACATCGTCGTTGACTAAGCGGATAGACGCAACGAATCAACGCCGCGAGCCGAAGGCGAGCGGTGGCAGGCGGCGGGGGTGGGGCCCCGCCGCAAAGTAAAAAATGACAGGGCTGATCGTCCTCGCGCTGTCGCTGCCGTGCGTCTACTCGGCCGCAGACGCCGACA
>DASYQZ010000148.1:0-7760 GCA_036004865.1 Vicinamibacterales bacterium | reverse complement strand
GATCGCGAGCGGCGCTGGCAGAGCATCCGGGACGTGACCGGCGAGCTGCGGTGGCTCGTCGATCATCCGATCGCGGCGGCCGTCCCTGCTGCGCCGCAGCCGCGACTGAATCGCGTCGCGAAAGTGGCGATGGCGTGTGCGCTCGTGCTGGCCATGGCCACCGTCGCGCTAGCGCTGCGCGCCTTTCGCGGACGGGGAGCCGCGGCGGACCTTCCCACGCTCCGCTTCGAGATCTCCACGCCACCAACCGACGATCCGTCGACGGCGTTGTCACCGGACGGCACGCAGATCGCCTTCGTCGCGAACCGGGATCGCGTGCCCGTGCTCTGGGTCCGCTCGCTCGATGCTGCCGAGAACCGCGCGCTGCCTGGCACCGAAGGCGCCAGCTTTCCGTTCTGGTCGCCGGACGGTCGCGCGATCGGGTTCTTCGCGGACAACAAGCTGAAGCGGATCGACGTCGGCGGCGGAATGCCGCTGGTGGTCGCTGATGCGTCAAACGCCCGCGGCGGCACGTGGAACACGGACGGCGTGATCCTGTTCGCCCCAGGCGCGATCGCGCCAATCATGCGAGTGTCGGCACGCGGCGGTCCCGCGGAGAGCGTGACGCAGCTGAATGACGCCAACGGCCCCGCGCATCGTCTGCCGCAGTTCCTGCCCGACGGCAAACGATTCCTCTTCTCGTCGACGCTCGGCACCGCGGACACCAACGGTGTCTACGTTGGCTCGCTCGACGGGACGTCGCCGGTGCGCGTGCTGCCGGGCGACAGCGCCGGCCGCTTCGCCGCGCCCGACAAGCTGGTGACGATCAGGCAGGGCGCCCTGCAGGCGTACACCTTCAACGCCGCGTCTGGCGTTGTGCAGGGTGAACCGGTTGTCGTCGCGCAAGGATTCGGCGGTGACAGCGCGAACAACGTGTTTGCGACCTCCGACACCGGTATGCTTGCGTACCGCGTCGGCACGGCGCAGCGCCGGCAACTTGTGTGGGTCAATCGGCAGGGCGCCGTGCTGCGCACGATTGGCGATCCGGAGACCGATTTCATCGCGTCGCCGGAGCTGAGCGCCGACGAGCAGTCGGTTCTCGTATTTCTTCAGCGCACCGGCAACAACGACGTCTGGCTGATCGAGCTCGCGCGCAGCCTGGCGCGTCGTATCACCGACGGCCCGCCGGCCAGCGCGCATCCGCTCTGGGATCCCGACGGCCAGCACGTCGTCTTCAATTCGCGGCGATTCGGCGGTGGTCCGGCGCGGCAGGCGTTGAGCGGCGGGAAGCCGGAACCGCTGTTCGCGAACGGCGAGGCCCGTCTGGCCCTGTCGTGGACGCGCGATCGCCAGTACATCCTGATGCGACGCGACAGCACGAAAAGCCGGGCAGACCTGGTTGCCGTGGCGACCGCGGGCGAGCGGCGCGAGGCGCCCGAGGTCATCGTTGCGCAGTCGCAGTACGACGAGACCGAAGGACAGTTCTCGCCGGACGGACGGTGGGTGGCGTTCGTCTCGAACGAAAGCGGCCGCCCCGAAGTGTTCGTCCAGTCGTTCCCCGACGGCCGGGCGCGAACGCAAGCATCGACCGCCGGCGGTGCGCAGGTCCGCTGGTCGGGTGACGGCAAAGAAATCTTCTACGTGGCACCCGACGGCAAGATGATGGCCGTGTCGATCGCATTCGGCGGTGCCACGCCGGAGGCGAAGCTGCCGGTGCCGCTGTTCCAGACGCACCTGGCCACCGGCATCAACGTCCTCGGCTTCAAGCCGCAGTACGCGGTGTCTCGTGACGGACGGTTCCTGCTCAATACCGCCATCGAAAGCGCCAGCGCGCCGATCGTCGTGTCGGTGAACTGGATGAAGAAGGTGGCGAAGTAATCGGCCTGATTGACAGGTCTGATTGACCAGCGTTGACACGCTTTTGCGGATCAATTACGCTCTCCGCTCCGATGTCGACGCTCCACCACGCGCACCATCACCACTTTCACCACGGCCGCGGGCCGTCGGGGCGCGTGTGATCTAGGTCAAGCAAGACCAACGACCAGGGACCAAAGACCAAGGAACACGCACCCCGCCCCATGGCGGGGTTTTTTGTTTTTATGGACTACTCGAAGTTGGACGGGTTGATTCCGGCGGTGATCCAGGACGCCGAGAGCGCCGAAGTGCTGATGGTCGGCTTCATGAACGAGCAGGCGCTCGCC
The DNA here is from genome assembly GCA_036004865.1 of Vicinamibacterales bacterium. Lineage (GTDB taxonomy): Bacteria > Acidobacteriota > Vicinamibacteria > Vicinamibacterales > CAVVIG01 > QHWF01. Next base: position 5,580 of record DASYQZ010000148.1, on the reverse strand, counting down.
GAGACGCGCCGCACCGGCTACGCGACGTTCTTCAGCCGCACGCGCGGCAAGCTCTGGACGAAGGGCGAGACCTCGGGCAACAGGCTCGAGGTGGTCGACATCCTCGTCGATTGCGACGACGACACCGTGCTGGTGAAGGTGAAGCGGCTGGGCGATGGCAACGTGTGTCACACGGGTCAACGCACATGCTTTTTCCGGGCGCTCGCCGAAAACTAGCAACCACGGAGGACACGGTGGACACAGAGGCCCAAACCCGTTTTTTCCTCCGTGTCCTCCGTGTCCTCTGTGGTGGAGAGTTTCGACTCTGATGAAGCTGAAGCTCGGCATCCCGAAAGGCTCGTTACAGGACGCGACGGTGCAGCTCTTCGCGCGCGCGGGGTTCAACGTGTACGTCAGCACGCGATCGTACTTTCCGACGATCGACGATCCCGAGATCGAGTGCATGCTGATCCGCGCGCAGGAAATGGCGCGCTACGTGTCGGACGGCGTGCTCGATGCCGGGCTCACCGGCCAGGACTGGATCGCGGAGCACGAGCTCGGCGACGGCACGACGGGCGTGCTGACCAGCATCGCGGATCTGATCTACGCCAAGCAAAGCTTCGGCAAAGTGCGATGGGTGCTGGCCGCGCCCGAGGATTCCCCGTTCCAGTCGGCGAAGGACTTCGACGGCAAGACGGTCGCGACCGAGCTGGTGCGCGTGACGCGCGCGTACTTCGCGCGCCACGGCGCGAAGGTGCACGTCGAGTTCTCGTGGGGCGCCACCGAAGTGAAGCCGCCCATCCTCGCCGACGCGATCGTCGAGGCGACCGAAACGGGATCGACGCTCCGCGCGAACCGGCTGCGCATCCTCGACACCGTGATGGAGTCGAACACGCAGCTCATCGCCAACAAGACCGCGCTCGCCGACGAGTGGAAGCGGACGAAGATCGAGAACATCGCCGTGCTGCTGAGAGCGGCGATCGAGGCGCAGGGCCGCGTGGGGCTGATGCTCAACGTCCGCCGCGCCGATCTCGACGGCGTCCTCGCGCTGCTGCCCGCGCTGCAGCGCCCGACGATCTCGGCGCTGAGCGACGCCGACTGGGTCGCCGTGAACACGATCATCGAAGAACGAACGGTGCGGGATCTGATTCCACGACTAAAGACTGCCCGGGCTCAGGGGATCGTGGAGTATCCGTTGAACAAGATCGTTTTGTAACGGCTGTGGACAGCAGCGCCCGCGGCCAGTGCAAAAGCGCCTGCGGCCATGCCGAGCGGTCTGCCGCTCGGCATCAGCGACAGGTCGCGGCGGCAGGGGTGCCCGCCTCCGCCAAGGCTACGGCGGGTCCACCGTAGCTCGCGCGAATTGGATGCGAGCGGAGGTGGAGGGCCCCGCCGCCAGTGCAAAAAAGATGACGCGTAAATCCGCGGAGACACGAATCCGGATCATCGAATCCCGTGACCGTCGATCGATCGCGCGCCTGCTCTCGCGCGGCGCGCGCGAGGACCGTGTCTTTGAGGGACGCGTCCGCACGATCGTGGATCGCGTGCGGACGTCGGGCGACCGGGCGCTGATTGGCTTCGCGAAGCGGTTCGACGGCGTGCAGCCCCCGCTCGAAGTCTCACCCGACGAGATGCGTACGGCCGCTGCAAAGCTCGATCCCTCGGTGCGCCGCGCGATCGCGCGGGCCGCGGCCAACGTCGCCCGCGTCGCGTTCCGGCAGATTCCGCGCCACTGGGATCTGGACGTCGTGCCCGGCGTGTCGGTCGAGCAGCGCGTCGAGCCGCTGGCGCGCGTCGGCTGCTATGTGCCCGGCGGCCGTTTCCCGCTGCCCTCGTCGCTGCTGATGACCGCCGTGCCCGCGCGCGTCGCCGGCGTCGCCGAAGTCATCGTGATGTGCCCGCGGCCCGACGCCTCGGTGATGGCCGCCGCCCTCGAAGCGGGCGTCACGAGGCTCTTCCGCGTCGGCGGCGCGCATGCGATTGCGGCACTGGCGTACGGGACTGCGACCGTTCCGCGCGTCGACAAGATCGTCGGTCCGGGCAATCGCTACGTGGCGGCCGCGAAGGCGCTGGTCGCCGGCACGTGCGCGATCGATTTCTACGCCGGCCCCACCGAAATCGTCATCGTCTCGGGCCGCGGCCGTCCGGAGTGGATCGCGGCGGATCTCGTCGCGCAGGCGGAGCACGATCCCGACGCACGATCGATCTTCATCACGTGCAACCGCCTGCTCGCGGCCAAAGTCGCGCGGGCCGTCGCCGCGAGGCAGGCAGGCCGCGCGATCGTCGCACGGTCGCTTGCATCGAACGGCGCGATTGTCATCACGCGTTCGGAAGCCGACGCCATTGATCTCGCGAATCGTATCGCGCCGGAGCATCTCGTCGTCGATCGTGAATCGCTGATCAGGCGGCCGATTGTCGCGGGCGCGGTGTTCGTCGGCCCGTATTCGGCGCAGGCGGCCGGCGACTACGCGACCGGATCGAACCACGTGCTCCCGACCGCGGGCGCGGCCCGATGGCGCGGCGGCCTCAGCGCGGCCGATTTCATGCGCGTGATGTCGGTCCAGCGGCTGACGCGCGACGGCCTCGCCCGCCTGGCGCCGACGATCCTGCCGCTCGCACGTGCGGAAGGTCTGACGGCCCACGCGGCGTCGATCGAGGTCAGGCTGAAACGCCATCGACCATAGCCATTAGCCATGAGCCATTACCAAAAACCACCGGAACTGTACGAGGGTCTGCGCCTGCATCAGAACGAGAACACGGGCGGCTGTTCGCCGCGCGTGCTGGAAGCGCTGGCGAGCCTGCGTGCGGATCAGATCGGGTTTTATCCGCCGTACGCCGGCGCGACCGAGGCAATCGCCAGATACCTCGGCGCCCCCGCCGATCGGATCACGCTCACCAACGGGCTGGACGAGGGAATCATGGCACTGGCGGTCGCGTATCTCCGTCCGTCGGTCGGCGGTCCGGTGCTCGAGGCTGTGGTCCCTGAACCCGCGTTCGAGATTTTTCGTTTCGACACCGCGGTGGCGGGCGGCGTCCTCGTTCAGGTGATGCCGCGTCCCGACTTCAGCTTCGCGCTCGACAGTGTGCTCGCGGCCATCACCGAGCGCACGCGCGTCGTCTTTCTCACGAACCCGAACAATCCAACCGGCGTGTCGATGCCGCTCGCGGCCATTCGGACGCTCGCGGCGCGCGTGCCGGGCGGCGCGGTCGTGTTCGTCGACGAAGCCTACGCGGAATTCGCCGGCGTCTCCTTCATCCCCGAGCTCGCGTCGTATCCGAACGTCATCGTCGGCCGTACGTTCTCGAAGGCGTTCGGGCTGGCGGGTCTGCGAATCGGCGGTCTGGTCGGCGCGCCCGAGACGATGGATCCGATTCGCCGCGCCGTGCCCGTCTACAGCGTCAACGTCGCCGCCGCGGCGGCGATTCAGGCGGCGCTCGGCGACCTCGATCATCTGAACGACTACCTGCGCCAGGTGGCCGAATCGAAAGCGATGCTCTACGCGGCCTGCGATCGGCTCGGCCTGACGTACGTGAAGAGCGACGCCAACTTCGTGCTCGTCTGCGCGGGCGATCGCACGGAGGGGCTGGTGCAGGGCGCGTTCGCGCGCGGCATCTACATCCGCGATCGCTCCACCGAGCCGGGCTGCGCCGGCTGCATCCGCATCGCCACCGGGATCGTCGAGCACACGCGCCGCGCCATCGCGGTGATGGAAGAGGTTCTGTGCGCCGCGCGGTGATCGATCGCCGCACGACCGAGACCGCGATCGCACTGTCGATCGCGCTGGACGGCAAGGGCCGGTACGACGTCCACACCGGCATTCGTTTCCTCGACCACATGCTCGAGCTGGTCGCGCGCCACGGCGCGTTCGACCTGCGCATCGACGCGAAGGGCGATCTCGACGTCGACCAGCATCACACCGTCGAGGACCTCGGCATCGCGCTCGGCGAGGCGGTGTCGAGCGCGCTCGGGAACCGCCGCGGCATCAACCGCGCCGGCTACTTCGTGATGCCGATGGACGAAACGCTCGCCGTCGCGGCGATCGATCTCGGCGGCCGGCCGCACACCGCCGTCGAGCTCCGCGTGAAGGCGGCGCGCGTCGGCGATCTGCAGACCGAGCTCGTTCACGACTTCTTCGAAGGCTTCGCGATCGGGGCGCGCGCGAACGTTCACGTCAAGGTGCTGTACGGCCGCTCCAGCCATCACCAGATCGAAGCGGTGTTCAAGGCGTTCGCCCGCGCGCTGCGCGTCGCGTGCGCGAAAGACAAGCGCCTCGCGCGCATGCTGCCGTCGACGAAAGGCTTGCTGTGATTGCGTTGATCGACTACGGAGCCGGCAATCTGACGTCAGTCAAGAAGGCGCTCGGCGCGATCGGCGCCGACGTCTTCGTGCCGGCGGATCCCGACGAGCTCGCGCCGGCAACTGGCGTCATCGTGCCCGGCGTCGGCCACTTCGGCGCGACGCGCGCGCTCGAGGGCGCGTGGACCGAGGCGATTCTCCATCGCGTCGGCGACGGGCGGCCGCTCTTTGGCATCTGCCTCGGCATGCAATGGCTGTTCGAAGGCAGCGACGAAGAGCCGGACTGCTCCGGCCTCGGCATCCTCGGCGGGCGGTGCCATCGATTGACGGGGACGGTGAAAATCCCTCATGTCGGGTGGAACCACCTCGCGATCTCCCACGACGCGCCGATCGTCGACGGCGTCTCCGACGGCTCGCAGGTGTATTTCACGCACAGCTACGTGGTGCCAGTGACGAGCGACACCGTGGCGACGACGGAGCACGGCGAAGCGTTCGCGGCGATCGTGCAGCACGGTCAGATTGCCGGCGTCCAGTTTCATCCGGAGAAGTCCGGAGACGTCGGGCTGCGGATCCTCCGCAACTTCGTGCAGCTCGCGGGATAGGTACAGCCCGGAAGTGCAACCACGAAAACACGAAAACGCGAAAAGAACCTGATTAATCTTTTTCGCTTTCGTGGTTTCGTGGTTGCATTTTCACTTCGTGTTGACCTTGGCGGTGTTGAAAGGTGGCAAGTGTTATCGAAGCGCATCATCGCCTGCCTCGACGTACGCGATGGCCACGTGGTCAAGGGCATCAACTTCGAAGGGCTGCGATCCGCGGGCGATCCGGCGGAGCTCGCGCGGCGCTACAACGTCGAAGGGATCGACGAGCTCGTCATCCTGGACATCACGGCGACGATCGAAGCGCGGCGCGCCCTGGCCGACACGATTCGCGCGGTCGCGCGCGAGCTGTTCATCCCGCTTGCCGTCGGCGGCGGCATTCGCACGGAAGCGGATGCCGCGGCGGCGGTCGACGCCGGGGCCGACAAAGTCAGTTTGAACACAGCCGCGCTCGCCACGCCGGCGCTGATCACCACGCTCGCACGGCGCTACGGCAGTCAGGCGATCCTCGTCGCCGTCGACGCGAAGCGGGATGGTGACGGGTTCGCCGTGTACGCGCGAAGCGGTCAGACCGCGGCGAATCGCGACGCGGTCGAGTGGGCGCGCGAAGCGGAATCGCGAGGAGCCGGCGAAATCCTGCTGACCTCGATCGATCGCGACGGCACGAAGCGCGGCTTCGACTGCGAGCTGACCGCCGCCGTGTCG
>DASYQZ010000147.1:0-15275 GCA_036004865.1 Vicinamibacterales bacterium | reverse complement strand
TGAACGCGGCTGGGGCAGGTTGATTAGTGAACGACGAGCGTGCGATCGACGGTCTCAGGCGACCCGGCGTCCATCGTGAGTGGACCGGTCAGGTCCAGCAGGTGCTTTTCCCACCAGACTCGCGCGGCGTCGTTGTCCCAGGTCTCAGCGGAGCGGCATCGGCGCAGCATCCGCAGGAGCTCGTCGGCGTTCTGCGGCCGCCGGCTCGGATCCTTCTCGAGGCACGCGAGGACGATTTCGTCGAGCTCGCGGGGAATCGGCATCTCGGTGCGCTGCGAGGGGGGGACCGGCGTGGTCTGAAGATGCTGGACGAACATCTTCATCGGCGTGTCGGCGTCGAACACGAGCTGTCCGGTCAGCAGGTAGTACGCGACGCAGCCCAGCGCGTAGACGTCCGCCCGCTGGTCGACCTCCCCGTTGAGAATGATTTCCGGCGCCATGAACGCCGGCGTCCCCGTGGTGGTGTGAGCGCCTGTCATCAGCGTCCGCTCGATCGAGGTCTGGTCGTTGAACTTCACGAGACCGAAGTCGAGCACCTTGACGAAGTCGTACTCGAGGCCCATCCGGCAGGCGTAAATGTTCGCCGGCGTGATGTCGCGGTGGACGAGTCCGCGTGCGTGGGCGTCGGCGAGCGAGTGACAGATCTGACGGAGGAGGAACAGCGTGCGGTCGGCCGGAACCGGTCCGAATTCGCGCACCAGCGAGTCGAGATCGCGTCCGGAGAGCAGCTCCATCACGTAGTAGAAGGTCCGCTCCGCGGTGACGCCGAAATCGAACACGCGAATCGTGTGCGGGGAGCTCAACGCGGCTGTCGCCTGGGCTTCCCGCTCGAACCGCAGAAGCATGCTCCGGGCTTCTGCGTCAGTGCCCGCCCCCAGCAGCTCCGGGCGTACCAGCTTGATGGCCGCGCCGCGCTTCAACAGCCGATGCTCTCCGCGCCACACCTCGCCCATGCCGCCGCGCCCCAGCAACTCGACGAGGTGATAGCTGCCCATCTCCTGTGCCTGACGAAGACGTCGTCCCAGTCGATAGAGCAGGTGCGACGGAAGGACGGCCACGACCGCGCAAGCGTAGTTCGGCATGAACAACACGAGCGTGTCGATCGCGGACGAGACCGGCAGGCCACGCAGGTGCGCCACCCACACGCCGAGCGGATCCATCGACGCCGCCACGAGCGATGCGGCCAGCATTTTCCGCGGCGTGGCCGGCATGATCATCGACGAGACGAGGATGACGACGGTGTTCCACGACAGGTGCATCGAATCGTTCACCGGCGTTCGCGCCCAGGTATTCAGGATGGCGACGGCCATCGCGTTCAGCATGAAATAGACGAGACCGGCGTCAGTCTTCGTCTGAGGCGAGTGACCCTTATACGGGAGGTAGAAGAACAGGGCGGCGGACGTCGCGATCGCCAGGATCTCGACCACGACTTTGATCGCCGGGATCGGCGAGCCGAGCGTCAGCGGATTGACGATCGTGCTCGTCGCCAACGCATACGTCCAGAGTCCCGCACCCACCGCCGCGAACACGGCCAGGCGCCGGACCTGTTCCGACAGCAGCTCCTCGGGCAGCCGGCCCGCTGCGGTCTGTTCGCGCTCACCTGGCGACGGCGTTTCGATGCGCGCGGCGATCAGCTTGTGTTTTTCGTGGGCCATGTCGTGTGGATCACAAGGCAAGCGTCCAGCCAGGGACGGGCCTGCGAGCATTTCGACGGTAACTCGTTGCGTGCTCTGGACTACGGCGGGGACGATGCCTGGATGGCGATTGTGGGGCGACTGCGCAAAGTGCGCGGGAATCTACAGGTTGCAGAGGACCGACGCAGCCTGGTCCTCGTCCGCCGGCGCCCTACGACTCCGGCATTCCGGCGGCTTGCCTCCGCTCGAACGCCGCCAGGGCGGCTTCGAGATTGGCTTTCAGGCGGGCCTTCGTGGCGGGATCCGCGAACGAATACTCGATTGAGTTCCGGACCATGCCTTTGAGCGTCCGGTAGTCGAGCCCGTGCTCCTCGACCGCCTTGACGAATTCCTGCGTGTGGCTCGAGCGCGAGACGCCCATGTCGTCGGTGGCGATTGCGACCGGCACGCCGTGCCGCAGATAGGTCCGCAGCGGATGACGCTGCCCTTTCACGCCGAGGATCTGATCGTTGCTGCTGAGCGTGATCTCGACGAGGATGCGCTTCGCCGCCATGTCGCGGAGCAGCGCGAACGGGTTGTCCTCGCTCATCACCGACACGCCGTGACCGATCCGCGACGCGTGCCCCGTCACGACCGATTGCCGGATGTGATCACTCAGCGCCGGCGGCGGCACGAGCCCTTCGGTCAGCTCGCCGGCGTGCAGCGTGATCGGAACGTTCGGGTAGTGGCGATGCAGAAAATCGAGCATCGACATCTGCAGCCTGAAGTCGCGGAGCGCGGTCGGGTCGTCTTCGGGCTGCACGAGATTGAGCGACACCACCCGCGGATCGCGGGTCGCGAGTTCGAAGCCGGCCAGCATCTGGCCGAAGACCGCCTGGGGCACGCCGGCGCGCGCGACCTGTGCGATGTAGCGCACGGTCACCGTGCAGCCGGCGTCGGCCCGCGGGGTGCCGCAGCGAAGCAGCTCGCGCTGGCGCGCCTCCGCAGTGTCGAGCCTGGTCTTGGTCTCGCCCAGGACCGCATCACGCAGTCCTGTCGCGAGAAACTTCTCGCGAAGCTGCGCGAGATCCGAGTCGAACGAGATGCCGCCGGCCAGCCGAAACACTGTCGCGCCGGCCGGCGTCAGCATCAGCTCGAGATAACTGACGTGATCGGCCGCGGCACGCGACGTCACATCCGCCAGCATCTCGCCCGTCTTGCCGGACGCGGGTCCGAACTTCGCGAACGCGGCGAAGAAGTGGTCGTGACCGTTGAGCAGCGGATTCCAGTGCCGCATCGACAGAGCATCGATGGCGTCGTTATAGAGCGCCGTATTCTCGAACAGCGCGCGCACCGGCGGATTGCCAGCAGTCGCGTCACACGTCCCGGCGGCGATCGTCATCGTCGCGATGACGAAACACAGCTTGTCGTCAGCAGCCCAAAGGAGGTAGCTCTCGGCGTAGATCGAACCGGACAGATGATTGTGGAGGTCGCCGCCCTTCGGCATTTCCCGCAGAAACGCGCGGAGCGGCAGCGGCTCGCTGCGGATGGCGGCGAATCGTTTCGCAGTCGCCGCTTCCGCGCTCTCGTCCCGGGGCGAATGCCGCGCACGCTGCGGCTGAGCCGAGACGCCGGCGATCGTGACGACGAGGACGAGAGCAACGAGGCTGAGTCGCCGCATCAGCGCTCGATTCGGATCAGCGCGGCGCCGTGGGGTTCAACGTCGGCGGCGTACTCGGCGTCGACACGTGGGAGATCGCGACCGGCCCACAGATCGCGGACCGTCCGTGCGCCCTGCACGCCGAGCTCGGACCAGCGCACGCTGATGCGCGCGGCCGACTGACCACGATTGAACAAGCCGACCGCGTGTGCGCCCGATGCGAGCGGCTTCGCCCAGACCTCAATCGCGCCGTCGGCGCGAATCCGGCGACCCTGCGTGCCGAGCGCATCCTGATCCACCGCAATGACGTCCCGATTCGTGAGGATCGCGACGGTCTCCGGCGACATGCTGCGCAGATCGTTGCCGGCCAGCAGCGGCGCTGCGAGCAGGGCCCAGAGAGTCATGTGCGTGCGGTATTCCGTGCTGGTCATGCCGCCGTTGCCGATCTCGAGCATGTCGGGATCGTTCCAGTGTCCCGGACCCGCGTGCGGCGCGAGCGCATCCTGACCGAAGCCGATGCGCGTCATCGAGTCCCACGAGTCGCCGATGTCGCCGGTCGTCCGCCACAGGTTGCCGCCGACCTGCGGCCCCCAGGTCCAGACGTTGTTCCGCCCGTACTGGCACAGGCTGTAGACGATGTCGCGGCCTGAGGCGCGGAGCGCGTCGCCCATCTTCTGATAGACGGCCTGCATCTCCTCGTCTTTGTAGATGCGCGCCGCGCCGCACCAGTCGTACTTCAAGTAGTCGATGCCCCAGTCCGCATACGTGCGCGCGTCCTGCTCTTCGTGACCGTAGCTGCCTTCGTATCCCGCGCACGTGCGCGGACCGGGCGACGAGTAGATTCCAAGCTTCAAGCCCTTGCCGTGCACGTACTCGGCGAGCGCTTTCATCTCTGGAAATTTTCGGTTCGTCTGGATACGGCCGGAGGCGTCGCGTGCCGCTTCCCACGTATCGTCGATGTTCACGTACGTGTAGCCCGCGGCTTTCATCCCGCTCGAGACCATCGCATCCGCGATCGCACGCACGGTCGCATCGTCGACGCGCCCGCGAAAGTGATTCCAACTGTTCCAGCCCATCGGCGGCGTTCTGGCGAGACCGTTGTCGGGGACGCGATGCAGCGCAGGCGGCTCGATGCGCGCGGGCGGATCGCCGGCCGTCGCCGGTCCACGTGTCGCGACGAGTGACTGCGGAGTCTGCCCCGGCCGCGTGACCATGATCGCCAACGAGACTTCGCGACGCGTCGCGCGGTACTCGACGCGACGTTCGTTCGGCGGCCGGCCGGTGATGACAGCGAACGTGGCGTTGTCGCCCGTCACGGCGCCGTCGACGATCGGCTGTTCGTTCGTCGGGTTGATCACACGTCCCGTGAGTGTCGGCCCGCGCTGGTCGAGCGCGAAGACCGTCTCCCGGAAGGTTCCATCGCCGTTGTCGGCGCGGACGACCCAGCGTCCCGAGAACGGGGTGCCGCTGGTGGTGTCCTGGTTCAGCGCGAGCAGCAGCAGGCTGACAATGGCGATGTGTTTCACTAACGCACCCGGCTTCCTGGTGGAGGCGGATCCTCGAACGTGACCACTCTGGGTTGACCGCCGTCGGGGCTTGCGGCGAGGACCATTCCGTTCGACTCGATGCCCATCAGCTTCGCCGGCTTCAGATTGAACACAATGACGACGGTCTTCCCTACCAGCGCGTCGGGTTCGTACGCTTCAGCGATACCAGCGACCAGCGTCCGATGTTCGGTGCCCGCGTCGACCTGCAGCTTGAGCAGCTTGTTCGACTTCGGCACGCGCTCCGCGGACAGGACCTTCGCGACGCGCATCTCGACTTTCATGAAGTCATCGATCGAGATTCGATCGGGCTGCGCGGGCGCTGATGGAGCGCGTGCTGCCGTGGGCGTTGTGCTGGCTGTTGGCGGCTGATTCTCGGTCACGTCCTTGGGCTCCTTGGGGCCGACACGCGGGTCGGCCACTACATGGTCGTAGGGGCGGACCCGTGTGTCCGCCCCAGTTTCCTTGCGCGGCCAGAGGGGTCCTTCTTGCGCGAGCACGCGTTCGCCATCGGCGCGCCAGCGGCCATCGCGATCCAGATTCAGTCCTTCGGCGGATACGCCCACGCGCCGCAGAATCTCGCGGCTCGACGAAGGCATGATCGGCTCGAGCAGCACCGCGGCGAGACGAATCGCCTCGGCCGCATCGAACAACACCTGCGTGAGGCGATCGGCGGACGCTGGATCTTTCGCCAGTGTCCACGGCGCGGTCGCGGCGATGAACTCGTTGGTCGCATCGATGAGCCGATACGCCGCCGCGGCGCCTTCGTGCAGCATGAAGGTGTCCATCGCTCGGCGATAATCGGCGACGACCTGCTCGGCGACGCGGACGAGTTGATCCGACCGCGCACCGGTCGGGCGCACGGCGCCACTGCGATACCGCGCCACCATCGCCGAGACGCGGCTGACCAGGTTTCCGAGATTGTTCGCGAGGTCGACGTTGTAGCGCTCGTCGAACCGCTCCCATGAGAAATCGCCGTCGCCGCCGAACGACACTTCCTTGACCAGATACAGCCGCAGCGGGTCGACGCCGAGACGATTCGCCGCCTCGATCGGATCGATGATGGTCCCGAGCGTCTTGCTCATCCGCTGCCCGTTGATCGTCATGAAGCCGTGGCCGAACACCTGCCGCGGCACCGGCAGCTTCGCGCTCATCAGCATCGCGGGCCAGATGACGGCGTGGAACCGCGTGATGTCCTTGCCGACGACATGCAGATCGGCGGGCCACCAGCGCGCGAACATCTCCGAGTCGCCACCGAGCCCGACCGCCGAGGCGTAGTTGATCAACGCGTCGAACCAGACATACACAACGCTCGACGGATCCCACGGCAGTGGAATGCCCCACGACTGCCCGGCCCGGCTGACCGAGATGTCGACGAGCCCGCCTTCGATGAGCCGCAGGATTTCGTTTCGGCGGATGTCGGGCACCATGAATTCGGGATGCGCGCGGAAGTGATCGAGGAGCGGCTGCTGATACTTCGAGAGCCGGAAGAAGAAGTTCTTCTCGCGGATCCACTCGGGCTTCAGCGTCGGATGCAGCGGGCAGTTGCCGTCGACGAGATCTTTTTCCTGCTTGAACTCCTCGCAACTGACGCAGTACCAGCCCTCGTACACTCCTTCGTAGATATCGCCCCCGTCGTAGATGCGCTGCGCGATCTCGTTGACGCCCGCCTTGTGCCGCGGCTCCGTGGTCCGGATGAAGTCGTCGAACGAGACGTCCAGGTGGCGCCAGGCGGTCCGGAAGATCTCTTCCATCCGATCGCAGTACACGAGGGGATCGAGGCCCTGCTCGATCGCCTGCTTGTACACGTTCTGCGAGTGCTCGTCGTTCCCCATCAGGAACCGCGTGTCGAACCCGCCGAGCCGCTTGTACCGCGCGATGACGTCGGCGCAGACCTTTTCGTACGCCGTCCCGAGATGTGGCCGGCTGTTGACGTAATCGATCGCGGTCGTCAGAAAGAATCGCTTCACGAGTGGCTCACACCGTACGCCTGAATCGCCATGGCCTGGACTTCCTTCACCGGCAGATTGTTCGCCGCGGCCAGCTTCGCGCAGTCGTCGAACTCGGGCGTCGCGTTGACGATGCGGCCGTCGCGCCGCGCGAGCTTGAACCGGATGGCGCCGAGCGGCGTCTCGACCGACACGATTTCGCGCTGCAGACACTCGCGCTCGACCTCGTAATACCGCAGCCCGATCGTCGTCGTCTCGCGAAAGATGACGTCGGCGATCTGTGGCCGTTTGTCGGGCGGCACGATGACGGTCAGCAGCGTGCCGGGCCGATTCTTCTTCATCTGCACCGCGACGTAGAACACTTCGAGCGCACCCGCCGCGTAGAGCCGATCCATGGCGACGCCGAAGATCTGCGGGTTCATGTCGTCGATCTCGCATTCGACCACGGTGACGCGCTCGGTCTGGGGCGAAGCCGCGTCCCGGCCGATGAGCACACGCAGCACGTTCGGCGTCGTCGGATCGTCGCGGTCCCCGGCGCCGTACCCGACCGACTCGATCGACATCGGGGGCAGCGCTCCGAATGCGGTCGCGTAGGTCGTCGCAATCAGTGCGCCGGTCGGCGTCACGAGCTCTTTCTGAACGGCGCCGCTGTAGATTGGCGCGTTGCCGAGCAGGCTCACCGTCGCCGGCGCCGGCACGGGAAACACGCCGTGCGCCGATTTCACCATGCCCCCGCCGACGTTGAGCGGCGAGCAGACGATGCGGTCGGCGCCGACCCATTCCATCGCGAACGCGATGCCGGCGATGTCGATGATCGAGTCGAGCGCGCCGACCTCGTGCAGATGCACCTCGTCGACCGGCATCTGGTGAATCGCCGCTTCCGCTTCGCCGAGACGCTGAAACATCGCCTTCGCGCGCTCGCGTCCGGATGGCGACAGGCTCGACTCGTCGATCAACCTGAAGATTTCAGGCAGGCTCCGGTGCTCGTGATGGTGCCCGGTGCCGGCTGCCTCGTGGTTGGTGCTGTGCGGCGTGCCGGGTGCCGGGTGCTGTGGTGGATGCTCGTGATGATGATGATCGTGTCCGTGATCGTGTTCGTGCTCGTGGACGCTGAACTTCGTCGCCGACACGCCGGCGCGCAACACGCGGTCCGCGTGCACGTGCGCGTCGCCGAGCGCGAGGCTGCCGAGCGCGCGTTTCAGCTCGTCGAGCGGCAGGCCGGCGTCGAGCAGGGCGCCAAGCGCCATGTCGCCGGAGATGCCGGAGAAACAGTCGAAATAGAGAACACGGCTCACAGTCGCTGGGATTCCTTGAAGCTGCAGTACCGCACATCGCCGAGCACGATGTGATCCACCACGTCGATGCCCATGATCACGCCCGCCGACACGAGCCGGTGCGTCAATTCCACGTCATCGGGACTCGGCGTCGGATCGCCGGAGGGATGGGTGTGGAAGACGACAATGGCGGCCGCGCCCCCGCGCGCCGCCTCCCGGAACACGTCGCGCGGCTCGACGTGGGACGCGTTCTGTGTGCCGCTCGCCAGCACGGTGGTGCGAATGACGCGGTGCTTCGTGTCGAGCAGGATCAGTCCGAACTGCTCGAGCGCGCGCCCGCCGAATCGCGGCAGCAGATACAACGCCGCGGCGTTCGGACTGCCCAACTGGATGCGTTCCGCCGGCGCGTGCGTCAGCGTGCGGCGGCCCAGTTCGAGCGCCGCGACGATCTGCGCCGCGCGCGACGGTCCGATGCCGGCCAGATGCGCGAGATCGTCGCAGGTGCAGCGGCTCAGCCCGTGCAGCCCATCGTTGGCCGCGAGCAGCGCGTTGGCCAGCGCGAGCGCACTGCCATGCCGTCCACCGTGCGCGATGACCAGCGCGACCAGCTCGTTGTCGCCCAGCGCCGACGCCCCGTGCTGCCACAGCTTCTCACGCGGACGGTCATCGGGAAACAGGTCCTTCATCGTACTACATTGTTAGTCGACAGTTGACAGTCCACAGTCGACAGTCCGCGTTCAGCCTTCGCTCTCCACACTCGCGCGCAGGGCGTTCACCATTCGCGCGATCTCTTCGCTCTCGGCGACGAGCTGGTCGATGCGCGCAAGTTTTCCAAATCCGAGATCTTTCGACAGCCTCGGAAGCGCTTCCGTTTCGGCCAGCGATCCCTCCGCGATGTTGAGCAATCGCGCGTCGTCGGGGTTCCTTCGGCGCTTGGCGCTTTCCGCGATGTTGCAGGGTGCCGACACGGCCGCTCGTCGAATCTGAGCAACCACACCGAATCTCTCGTCCCGTGGAAACGACTTCGTTTCGCGATAGATGTCTAACGCCAACTGATGACTCCGCCGCCACACTCGAAGTTCGGTGAATCGCTGCATATCGCTCCTCTCAAACTGTCGACTGTCGACTGTGAACTGGTGTCGTATACTTAAACCGATGTACGTGCGCCGTTTGCTGCTCTCGGTCGCCGTCGCCGCGGCGCTCGTCGGCGCGGCGTGCGCGGAACCTCCCGACAAAGAAATCCAGCAAGCCCAGGGCGCGATCGATGCCGCGCGCGCGGCCGGCGCCGATGTGTACGCGACCGGCGAGTTCACCGCGGCACAGGATGCGCTCAAGCGCGCCAACGACGCCGTCGCGCAGCGCGACTACCGGCTCGCCCTCAACCACGCGCTCGACGCGCGCGAGCGCGCGCAGAACGCCGCCAAGGAAGCCGCGGATCGGAAAACGACCGCCCGCAGTGAAGCCGAGCGCGCGCTGCTCGACGCGATGACCGCCCTCAATGACGCTCACACGAAACTCCGCGCGGCGGAGACCGCGCGCGCGCCGGCGAAGACGCTCACAGCGGCGCGGCGCGCCGTCACCGACGGCGAGGACACTGTGCAAAAAGCGCGCGCAGCCTTCGATCGCGGAGATTTTCCCGCCGCGAAAGAGACGCTGGCCGGAATTACCGAGCGTCTGAAGGAGACGGCGCACGATCTCGAGACGGCGACGCCAGCGGTCAAGAGCCGTCGCCGCTGAAATCCGCGCAAAATTTGCTCAGGGTTTGTCGTGCCGGTAGGCAAAATCTGCCCACCCTTACAAGTCCGACAAGTCAGACTCGTGACAACTTCTTCAGCCAGACTCCGTCGAACAGGACTTCGGCCCAGCCGGTCAGGTAGACGTGGTCGTCGCGCCATTCGACGCGTTGCGTGCCGCCGGGCGCGGTGACCTCGGCGTCGCGCGCGGCGCCGCCGAACGCGGACGCGGCAATCAGCGCGGCGCACGACCCGGTTCCCGACGACTGTGTCGGCCCCACGCCGCGCTCCCAGATCAGAATCCGCACCGCGTCGCGTCCCTCGACCTGGGCGAACTCCACATTCGTCCGCGCCGGAAACATCTCGTGACGCTCGAGCGCCGCGCCCAGCGTGTGGAATCGCTCGATGCCGGGCAGCCGGCCGAGCACGACGGCCTGCGGATTGCCGAAGTCCATCACCACAATCGGAAACGACTCGCCCGCGACCGCAATCGGCACCTGCCGGAGATCGCGGGGAACGCCCATCGCCGCCCGAAACGTCTGGCGCGATCCCGATCGTGTGACCCTGGTCAACCGTTTCGGCCCCGCCTCCGTCTGAATCGAAAGCTCCATGTCCGCGCGGTCGTCGTCTCGCAGCAGCAGCGCGCCGAGCCCGCGGACCCCGTTGCCCGAGACCTCCGACCGGCTGCCGTCCGCGTTGAAGAGGCGCATCGACGCGCCCTCCGGTGTCGGGTCGTAGACGATGAGGCCGTCCGCGCCGACGCCCGTATGACGATCGCAGAGCTCGCGCGCGAGGACGTCCAGGGCGGCGCCGCCGGCGTCGTGGTTCAGCACGTAGATGAAGTCGTTCGCGTAGGCGTGGGCTTTGGTGAAGCGCATTAAAAACCTCTCCACCACAAAGGACACGGAGGACACGGAGGAAGAATCTGTACGTTTTGACCTTCGTGTCCTCCGTGTCCTCCGTGGTGGCGAGCGTATTTCACTTCTTACAGAACGCGAGGAGATGCCATCCGAACTGGCGGACGAGCGCGCGCGGCAGCGCATTGAACATCCCGACGAACGCGCCGTTGTAAATCGCGCCCTTCCACCCGCCGTGCAGGCGCGACTTCACCGGAAACCGTTCGGGCACGATGCGGACGTCGCGGAATCCCGCGAGCAGGCGGCGGAACTCGGCGGCGCTGAACTTGAGGATGACCGGCGCGTCCTCGTGCTCGAGGCCGACCTTCATCAGCTTCGACAACGCGTTCAGCCACGAGACGCGGTTGTACACCTGGAAAATCGCCTCGCCGCCGGGCTTGAGCACGCGCCGGCATTCGTCCACGAGGCGCTGGGGGTGCGCGGTGTACTGGACGACGCCATGGGCGAACACGAGATCGAACGAGTTGTCGGCGAAGGGCAATTGCTCGCCGTTCGCCACGTCGAAGCGCCCGCGGAGCCCCTGCTGCGCGAAGTTCGTCCGGGCGAGGTCGATCGCGGACGTCGAGACGTCGACGCCGGTCACCTCGGCGCCGCCTTTCGCGAAGCGTGCGAGGTCGACCCCCGCGCCGCACCCGACGTCAAGAACCGTCCGGCCCCGGTAGCCGTCAAAGTCGACGAGCCGAACCAGGTGATGCAGCTTTTCGTAGTGGTACCGATCGAGGTCATCAAAAAAACCGCGCGACCCCGGCGGCTGCTTCGAGACCTCCAGATCATGAATATGCGTATTCCAGTACGCGCGAACGTCCTCAATCGTCGCCACGGCTCACACTATATCTGTAGCTCTCAGCTCTCAGCTATCAGCTGTCAGCCAAGACGCGCTCTCTGTCGCAGGTCCGTGCTGAGAGCTGAAAGCCGAGAGCTGAAAGCTATAGGATTCAGCCGATGACTCGTGACCTCGACCGCCTCACCGACTCGACGTTCGACGTCCTCATCGTGGGCGGCGGCATCTACGGACTCACGATCGCGTACGATTCGGCGCAGCGCGGGCTGAAGGTGGCGCTCGTCGAGCGCGACGACTTCGGCAGCGGGGCATCTTTCAATCACCTCCGCACGATCCACGGGGGGCTGCGCTATCTGCAGACGCTCGACGTCCGGCGCGCGCGTGAATCGATCCGCGAACGGCGAGCGATCGCGCGGATCGCGCCGCACGCCCTCCGGCCGATGCCGTTCGCGCTGCCGCTGTATCGATCGGTCGTCCGCGGCAAGACCGTCATGCGCGCCGGCTTTCTCGTCGATCGTGTGATCGCCTTCGGGCGAAACCGCGGGGTGATTTCCTCGCTCAAGCTGCCCGGTGGACGCGTGTTCGGCCGCGGCACGTCGGTGCAGCGATTTCCGGGGCTCAAGCGCCACGGACTGAAGGGCTCGGCCGTCTTCCACGACTACGTGATGGCCGAGCCGGATCGGCTCACCTTTTCGTACGCGATTGCGGCCGCCGAGCTGGGCGCCACGCTCGCCAATCACGTCGAGGCTTCCGCGCTGCTCACCGAAAATCGTCGCGTGGTCGGCGTTCGCGCCCGCGACGTGCTCGGCCTGCGCGAGCTCGACATCAGCGCGCGCGTCACGGTCAATGCCACGGGCGCCGCCATCGATCGTCTGCTCGAGCCCCTCGGACAGGCGACCCGCATCCCGATGCTCAAGGCGATGAATCTGGTGACGCGGCGCGATGCCGGCGAAGAAGCGCTCGGCGGACGCGCCAGATCGGGCCGGAACCTCTTTCTCGTGCCCTGGCGCGATCGCGCGCTGTTCGGCACATGGGAGTCGGATCGCCCGTGCGATCCGAACGACCACGCTGTGAACGAAGCCGAGATCGCGGCGTTCATCGCGGAGCTCAATCAGGCGTTTCCCGCGCTCGATCTCACGCTCGCCGACGTCACGCTCGTCCATCAGGGCGTCGTGCCGGCGATTGCACACGGCGATCGCGTGTCGCTGCAGGGCCACGATCAGATTCGCGATCATGCCGAGGCCGGCATGGAAGGTCTCGTCACCGTCTCGGGGGCGAAGTACACGACCGCACGCGCCGTTGCCGATCGTGTGACGACGCGTGTGATGTCGAAGCTGCAGCGGAAACCGGTGCCCTCACGCACCGCCTCGGCGCCGCTGCCCGGCGGCAGCATCCGCGATGTCGGCCTCGCGATCGCCGACGCGCGTCGCGAGCACGACGAGGGACTGCCGACCGACACGATCCCGCATCTCATCGCCGCGTACGGATCGCGGTACCGCGACGTGCTCGCGCTCGCCGAGAATCGACCCGACTGGCGCACGCGCCTCGCGAAAGACTCGCCGGTCATCGGCGCGGAGCTCGTGCATGCGGTGCGGAAGGAGATGGCGCTGACGCTCGCCGACGCGGTACTTCGGCGGACGCCGCTCGGTGCGCTCGGCGATCCCGGCGACGTCGCGATCGAGCGCGCCGCCGCGATCGTGGGCACCGAACTGCGCTGGTCGGACGATCGCCGCCGCGACGAAATCGCCGCGGTTCGACGGTTCTACCGCGGCCCTAAAGCGGCCGCGGTCGGAACGTAGCGTTATACGGCGACCTTGCAGGTCGCCTAGGGCACGCTGAACGCGTTGAAGACGTAGGTGACGCCGCCGGTGAACCCGATGGTGGGATCGATCGACGTCAACCCGAAGAACACACCCGCGTCGATCCGCACCGACCCCTGAGTAAAGCGGCCACCGAGCTTCAGCAGGCCGCGGCTCTCCGTCCCGGGAAACGCGTCTCCGGATCTCGTCGACAGGCGCCCGTTCAACTCGCCCACCAGCTCCGCCTGCTGGGTCAACGCACGTGCGAACGACAACCCGTACGCGAACACATCGTTCTGGTGGTTCCCGACGATCGGATCGGAGAGGATCCCGACGCCGATGTTGGCGACGACGCGGACCGATTCAACGGTCTTGGCGCCGAGCAGCGACGCGTAGAAATCCATTGTGTCGAGGCCGAGTCCGCTTTCGTTGGAGGCGTTCGGCAGCTTCGTCGCGAATCGCAGACCGAAGGCCGGCCGGCGCGTGCCCTCCGGCACGAGCCGGATTTTGGTGCCGACGATGACGTCCTCGATGCTGGTCGTCGTGTCGCCGGTCGCCGTGACGAGCGAAGCGAGCGGCGCCGCCGCGTTGCGTTCGTTGATCGTCAGGCGGTCGTGCAGGCCGCCGTCGATCTGCAGCTCGGCAATCGAGCTGATGCCGAAGCTCAGCCCCACCGTCGGAATTCGCACGAGATCGCCTTCCAGGCCCGACGCCGGGTACTGCGCGTTGTGCGCCCAGTCGAGCCCTCCCTCGACGAGGATCCGCCCCGCGCCGATGGTCTCGGGATCTTCGGTGATGAGCGGACGCTGCTGCGCGGAGACCGAATCGGCGATGGCAAGGACGGCGAGCGTGAGGACGAGTCGTTTCATCATCAAAATCGTTTTCTGCTGTCCAACAGCAACGTCACCGGTCCGTCGTTGACCAGCGACACCTGCATCATCGCCTGAAACTCGCCGGTCGCGACGTCCAGGCCCTGCGCCCGCAGATCGCGGATGACGTCCTCGTAGAGCGGCCTGGCGATTTGAGGCGGCGCCGCGTCGTCGAACGACGGCCGGCGTCCCTTGCGGCAATCTGCGGCGAGCGTGAACTGCGACACGACCAGCACCGCGCCGCCAACGTCCTGAATCGAGCGATTCAGATGATGCGCGTCGTCTTCGAAGACACGGAGGTCGCGGATTTTTCCGGCGATGTATTGCACGTCCGCCGGACCGTCGCCCTGCTCCACGCCGACGAACACCAGCAGCCCATGGCCGATTTCACCTACGGTGCGGTCGCCGACGGCCACACTGGCGGCAGATACTCGTTGGACGACGGCCCTCATGCGAGGGTTGGTGATTTTGCTCCCAGGGTTTCCAGCGCTCGCAGTTCGCCGGGAGGGTTCAGCTGCGTGTCCAGAAGATGCCGCGGCGCAACGTTCGACAGCGCCTTCAGCATCGACTGCTTGACGCCCGGATGCTCGCGCTCGAGCTCCATGAGCAGCCGCTTGGTGCGCTGACGCTGCAGGCTGAGGTCGCCGCAGGCCGGACAGCAGCAGCCGATGATTGGAAGGTCGGATTCTTTCGTGTACGCGCGCGCTTCGTCTTCGCCGACGTACACGAGCGGTCGAATGACGACGTGCTGGCCGTCGTCGGAGACGAGCTTGGCGGGCATCGCCTTGAGCGCGCCGGCGAAGAACAGGTTCAGCAGCAGCGTCTCGATGAAGTCGTCCGCGTGGTGGCCGAGCGCGATCTTCGTCGCGCCTGTTTCCCTGGCGATCCGGTACAGCACGCCGCGGCGCAGACGGGCGCACAGCGAACACGGCGTCGCGCCATCCTCGAGGATGTCGTCGATCGCCTCGCCGATCCCGGTGTGCTCGATGCGATATTCCCAGCCGCGCGCCTCGCACGTCTGCGCGATGAGCCCGTGCTTGTATTCCTTGTAGCCCGAGTCGACGTTGACGGCGACGAGCGTGAATCTCACGGGCGCACGCTGACGCAGCACGTCGAGCACCTGGAGCAGCGCCCAG
>DASYQZ010000146.1:0-6170 GCA_036004865.1 Vicinamibacterales bacterium | reverse complement strand
ACGACGTCACCAACTACATGTATGTCGACGGTCCGGTGGACTTCGTGCTGCACTGGGCGAGCCCGGCGAGCCCGATCGACTACCTCGAGCTCCCGATTCCGACACTGAAGGTCGGCGCGCTCGGCACGCACAAGGCGCTCGGCCTCGCGAAGGCGAAGGGCGCACGGTTCGTGCTCGCGTCCACGTCGGAGGTCTACGGTGATCCGCTCGAGCATCCACAGAAGGAAACCTACTGGGGCCACGTGAACCCCGTCGGCCCGCGCGGTGTCTACGACGAAGCGAAACGCTTCGCCGAAGCGATGACGATGGCGTATCACCGGTATCACGGGGTCGATACGAAGATCGTCCGCATCTTCAACACGTACGGCCCGCGGATGCGCGTCAACGACGGCCGCGCCGTGCCGGCGTTCATGTCGCAGGCGCTCCGCAACGAGGACGTCACGGTCTTCGGCGACGGCACGCAGACGCGCAGCTTCACCTACATCACGGATCTCGTCGACGGCATCATCCGGCTGATGCTCTCGTCGGAGAACGATCCCATCAACATCGGCAACCCGCGCGAGATGACGATCGCGGAAATTGCCGACACCATCATCCGGATGACGGGGTCGAAGAGCAAAGCCGTCTACAAGCCGCTGCCGACCGACGATCCGAAGCAGCGCCGCCCCGACATCACCCGCGCGCGGACGCGCCTGAAGTGGGAGCCGAAAGTCGAGCTCGAAGAAGGTCTCGTCAAAACAATTGAGTACTTCCGGACGAAGGTCTGCTAGCTGGTTACATCAGCTAAACGCAACCACGAAAGCACGAAGAAGATCTATTCTTTTTCGTGGTTTCGTGGTTTCGTGGTTGCATTTTTACTTCGCCGGCGTCGGCAGATTCTTCAGCAGCAGCGGGTACACGTAGCCGGCCGGCAAGACGCGATCGGGATCCGGCCGGACGCTCAGATACGTCACGTGATCGGTGATTTGGCTCCAGCCGTGGCCCACGCCGGTCGGGATGATGATGATGTCGCCCGCCTGCACCTTGCGGCTGTAGGCGTTCGCGCCCGCCGTTCCATTGCCGCTCGGGCCGTTCATCACGTTGACCCCGGCGCTCGCTTTCCTGTTGACGATGGTGCCGCCGGTCGTCAGGATGCCGGATCCCGACGTGATGATGTAGGTCTCCGCCGTGTAGTCGTGATAAATCATCGAGATCGGATCGCCTGGCTTGTCGTTCGTCGGACCTCGATGGATGATGCCAACGCCGAGGTTGTACTTGCCCATGTCGACGACGCGAAGCTGGCGATCGGGCGGGGACGGCGGCGCGTTCTTCAACACCAAATCGATGTCGGACTTGGTGATGTCGAAGGCGATGTTCGGCGGCGCGCCGGCCTGTGAAAACGTCACGGCCTGCCACGCGGCGAACGCGACCAGAATGAACACGACACCGATGACGACTCTCGTCGTTCCCTTCATGAGCCTTCCTCCTTCAGGTCACATGACTCACTCCGCATGCAGCCATTCGATGGCGCGCTCGACGACCGCAGCGTCGCCCTGCACGACCTCGTCGGGCGTAATGGAATCGCCGTACGACAGGCGCGTGCGATCCGCCATCACCGCCGTCGTCAGATACAGCATCGCGCCGTCGCTCAAGCGATAGCTTTGATTCGCGGTCGACAGGCCGCAGGTGGCGGTGCCGAAGCTGCGCGCATTCGGCCGCGCGCGAAATGAGATCGCCACGGCTTCGCCGGAGCTTGCGACGAGATTGTCGGTGAGCACTGCGACGCGGGGTGACGTCCGCGCGAGGACGTACACGCTCGACACCATCGCCTGCGCGAATCCGTTATTGGTCGACGCGCCGTTCGCATAGGCCCACGGCGACGGAAACCCTGACGGCGGGATGAAATAGCCGGCGATGCCGTCGCCCAGAACAGGACCGACGCCCGCGAGCATCGGCCACATGTTGCCGCCGCCGTTGCCGCGCAGATCGACAATCCACCCGGCGAGGTTCGAACGATCCGCGAGACGAATCTGGTCCTGCACGGAATCGGCGAACGTGCGGACCGCCGCCGCGTCGGTGCCGCTGAACGCGGTGACGCGGACGTATCCGATGTCGCCCGGCAGCGCCGGCCTGGACACGCTCGCCGCCGCGCACCGCCGGCTGGAGGGATTCCCGATTCCCATGCCCTCTGCCGTCGTGTAGAAGCTGTGCTGATCGTTGAGCAGACCGAGCGCGAGCGAAATCGCCGGGTACGTGTCGGCAATGGTCTGCGCCCCTTGCACCCGCGCGAAGACCTGCGCGCGGAAATCGGTCCAGTTGATCTGATTGCGATTGATCGAGTTGGCCTGCATCAGGCCGACGATCTCATTCAGGTAGTTCGCCGCCGCCGGCGATCCGTTGGCGACCGCCGTAGGGGTGGGCGACGAAGGCGCCGCGGCCCGCCCGCCGCCGCACGCCGTAGCGAACAGCACGACACCGAGAACGAGAGCCGCCCGGACTTGCCGCATGGCGTGCCGGACATTCTACGACGAACTTCCGCGGCGAGCGCCGCGTCCAAGAGCCCTATGACCACATTTCCGGATCGCTGGCATCAGCTCGCCGTCGACCAGCCGCTGCTGCGGACGTTCACGATCATCGTTCGCGTGCTGCTCGCGCTCGCGTTCCTCCCGTCCGGATGGGTCAAGGTCGTCGGCCATCGCTTCACGACGCTGCCGATGACCGACCCGGTCGGCTTCTTCTTCGAGGGATTCTTCTCGGCCCACGGCTACTACCGGCTGGTCGGCGCCGCGCAACTGCTCGCCGCGATCCTGCTGCTGTTCCCGTGGACCGCGACGCTCGGCGCCGTGCTGTACTTTCCGATCATCCTCAATATCTTCGTCATCACCGTCTCGATCGGATCCGGATTCGGCGGCACACGCATCGTCACCGGGCTGATGCTGCTCGGCAACGTCTACCTGCTGCTCTGGGACTACGACCGCTGGAAGGGATTGCTGCCGCTCGTCGGTTCATCACCGCGCGAAAGCACGGCGCGGCACGGTCAGGCGGTCATCGCGTTCGGATTCCTGCTCGCGGCGGCCATTGGCTTCGCCGGCGTCCTGCGCCTGCACCTGGCGTGGCTTCGACATCTGAGCTACGTCGGACCGTCGATGACGATCGCCGTCGGCGCGGCGATCGGGATCGCCACGCTCGTCCGATCGGCAACGGCGCGGGGCTAGGCTGGACGCCGCTCTGCCCGCTGTTCGTGCAGCTGTCGGGCACGCTCGAGTGCTTCCCTGATATTCGGACAAATGTTCGCGTCGCCGACGCGGCGGTGAAAGTCGGCGCGCGCGATGAGCTGCGACGGTTGATACCGCGCGCCGCACAAGATCAAATCACGTCCCGACCGATGCAGCAGATCGGCAAGTTCCTCGATCGCGCGCAGACCGGTCGCGTCGAGCGCGGTCATGTTCCTCAGGCGCAGGACCACGATCTCGGGCAAGGACGTGAGGTCGTGCGAGACGAGGCGCAGCTTGTCGGTGGCGCCGAACAGGAACGGGCCGTGGATGCGAAAGACCCTGACGTATGGCGGCAGCGTGTGATGCTGCAGGCTGTGGACGTGGCCGTCGCGCACGTACTCGTCGGTGACGGCCGTCACCGTCGTCGTGTCCGCCACGCGGCGGATGAACAGCAGCGCGGCGAGGATCATCCCGACTTCGACGGCGATCGTGAGATCCGCGAACACGGTCAGGCCGAACGTCACCAGCCACACCGCGACGTCGGTCTTCGTCAGCCGCAGCAGCTCCGGCACCTCGGCCCAGTCGCCCATGTTCCACGCGACGACCAGCAGAATCGCGGCGAGCACGGCGAGCGGAATCATGCCCGCGAGCGGTGCGGCGGCGAGGAGGATGACCAGCAGCGTGATCGCGTGCACGATCCCGGCAACCGGCGTCCGCGCACCGGATCGGATGTTGGTCGCCGTCCGCGCGATGGCGCCCGTGGCGGGCAAGCCGCCGACGAGCGGCGACACGACGTTCGCCACGCCCTGCGCCAGCAACTCCACGTTCGAGTTGTGATGGTCGCCGCTCATCTTGTCGGCGACCATCGCGGACATGAGCGACTCGATCGCGCCGAGCAGCGCGACGGTGATCGCGGGAACGATCAATCCAGGGATGAGCGGCGGCCGGAACGCCGGCACGCTGAAGTGCGGCAGACCGCTCGGAATGCCGCCGAATCGTGTCGCGACCGTGTCGACCGGCAGCTTGAACGCCTGCACGACGGTCGTCATAACGGCGAGCGCCAGGATGGATCCCGGGACGCGCGGCAGCAGTCGATTGGTGGCGAGAATCAACACGAGCGACGTCGCAGCGATTGCGGTCGCCGTCCATGACACGGTCGGCGCGTACGCCGCGAGCGTCACGATCCGCGCCCAGAACTCGCCCGGCACCGAGTCCACTCGCAGCCCGAAAAAATCGCGGATCTGCGTGCTCGCGATGAGGACGGCGATGCCGTTCGTGAAACCGACGACGACCGGCCGTGGAATGAAGCGGACCGCGGTGCCCATCCCGGTTGCGCCCATGAAGATGAGCAGACCACCCGCGATCAGCGTGCACATGAACAGGCCGTCGACACCGTGCGCCGCGACGATGCCCGCGACGACGACCACGAACGCGCCGGTGGGTCCGCCGATTTGCACGCGCGATCCGCCGAGCGCCGATATGAGGAAGCCGGTCACGATCGCGGTGTACAAGCCTGCTTGCGGCGGGAGTCCCGACGCGATCGCGAACGCCATCGCGAGCGGCAGCGCCACGAGGCCGACGGTCACGCCGGCGGCAAGATCGGAAAGCGCCGTGGCTCGGTTGTAGCCGTGAAGCGCGGTGAAGAGGCGCGGCAGCAGCCGCCGTCGTTCCAGCTCGCGGAGCAGCCGTACGTGCGCCAGCCGGGCAGGCAAGTGCGTCATCGAACGTTCCGAAACGTTATAGCGCTCAGACCGACGCCGGTCGAGCTCGAGGGTATTCGATATACCGCGCCGTTTCGTCCGCGACCTCGCGTCCGCACAGCCGCTCGACGACGGTGAACGCCATGTCGATGCCGGCCGCGACGCCGGCCGACGACACGATGCCGTCGCTGACGACGCGCGCGTCCGGCTCCACCTGGATCGACGGATCGAGCGAGGCGAGCAGATCGAGCGCCGCCCAGTGCGTGGTCGCGCGCTTGTGCGTCAGGAGTCCCGTTTGCGCGAGCAGCAGCGCGCCGGTGCAGACCGAGGTCACGAGCGAGGCGCGTTCGGCCACCGACCGGATCCACTGGAGTGTCGCGTAGTCTTTCAGGAGCGCACGCGTTCCGAAGCCGCCGGGGACGACCAGGATGTCGATCGGCGGCGCGGCATTCCACGCGTAGCCGGGCGTCACCTTCAGCCCGCCAATCGCGACGATTGGGTCGCTCGTGCGAGCGACGGTGAAAACGTCGAACGGCGCGCTCTCGTCGCTGCGCCGCGAGTCGAGGCCAGGCACCAGCCGCGTTCGAGAGAACACCTCGAACGGTCCCGCGAAGTCGAGCACTTCGACGTCGTCGAAGATCAGGATGCCGACCGTCTGCTTGCGGGCGGGCATATGTGACGCAGCTCCATTATCTCGCCGCGCCGAATCGTTCGGCCGCTCGCGCGCGCGCCTGGGCGGCCACGTCTTCGCGATTCTTGGGCGCCGCGGTCGTCGTCAGCGAATCGATGAGCCGCCGCGCGACGTCGGCGACCTCGTCGATCGCCTGGTTGAACGCCGCTTCGTTCGTCTTCGACGGCGCGTTGAAGCCGCTCAGCTTGCGGACGAACTGCAGCGACGCGGCGCGGATTTCTTCGTCAGTCGCGGGTGGATCGAAGTTGAACAACGTTTTGATGTTTCTACACATGTCTTACTTTTCTGCACTGGCGCCGGGGCCCCACGGGCACCCCAACGCGGCTGCCGCGTTGGGGACCCCGCCATGTCGGCGCGACCTGTCGCTGATGCCGCGCGGCATGGCCGCGGGCGCTAGCGTGTCAGTTTCCGGTACTTGATTCGGTGCGGTTGTTCGGCGGCAGCGCCGAGTCTCCGCTTGCGATCCGCTTCGTAGTCCTGGTAGTTCCCTTCGAACCAGACCACCTGGCTGTCGCCCTCGAACGCGAGCATGTGCGTCGCGATACGGTCGAGGAACCAGCGGTCGTGGCTGATGACGACGGCGCA
>DASYQZ010000145.1:0-37189 GCA_036004865.1 Vicinamibacterales bacterium | reverse complement strand
GCGTACGGCTGGTCCGCCGATTACGCGCGCACCGCGGAAGGACTGCCGTATATCGGCGCGCATCGGAATTTCCCGCATCACCTCTTCGCGTTCGGCGACAGCAGCCACAGCGTGACGGGCGCATACCTTGCGAGTCGCATCCTGCTACGACAGCACTTCGGTGAAATGGATCGCGCGGACGCCGCGTTTGGATTCCATCGGTAGCGCACGGCTCGCTCGGGCCGCAGGCGCGTTTTCGGGAGTTATACTCGCGGTCATGTTGAAAAGCTTTCTCGTTGCCCTGCTGGCGCTGGCGCCGGCCGCGCCGACGATGGCGCAGTCGCAAGCCGCGAACGGATCGATCGAGGGAACCATCACCGACACGTCTGGCGGCGTGCTGCCCGGCGTCACCGTCACGATTACCGGCGCCGACACCGGCGCCGAACGCACGATCATCACCAACGAGCATGGTCTCTACCGCGCGCCGCTGCTGCCGCTCGGCACGTACCGCGTGGTCGCGGAGCTTCAGGGATTCAAGAAGTTCGAGCAGACCGACATCAAGCTCTCGGTCGGCCAGACGCAGATCGTGAACGCCACGCTGTCGGTCGGCACGGTCAGCGAGACGATCACGGTCGTGTCGAGCGACACGCCGGCGCTCGACATCGCCCGCATCGACATCGGTCACACGATGACCGATCAGGAAGTCCACAACCTGCCGCTCGTCGCGCGCAATCCGTACAACTTCGCGCTCGTGCAGCCGGGCGTCACCGGCATCGAGAACGTCGAGTTCGGCGTGCCGCGGCTCGCCGCCAACGGTGCGGCGATGCGCATCAACTATCAGATCGACGGCAACACGAACACCGAAAAGGACCGCGCCGGACTGCGCCTGCTGCCGATGTCGGAGGTGATGATTCAGGAAGTGAAAGTCGTCACCACCGGCTTCGCGCCCGAGTTCGGCCAGACGATGGGGATGGTCTACAACGCGGTGACGCCGTCGGGAACGAACACGTTCAAGGGCGAAGCCACCTATCTGTACCGGCGCAAGCCGTTCAGCGCGTTTCCGTTCTTCTTCGGCTGCGGGAGCACGACGCCCGCGGCGAACTGTCCGCCGGTGGCGGCCGGCGCGGCGCGGCCCGAAACGAGAGTCGATACCGGCACGGCGGACGTCGGCGGCCCGATCCTGAGGAACAAGCTGTTTTTCTACGGGGGATGGGAGCAGACGCGCCGCGATCTGTCGTCGGGCAGCTTGATCACCGTGTCGCCGGCGATCGTCGCGCAGGTCGGCCTCACGCCGCAGCCCGATGCCGCGCCGAACGTGCAGACGGCGAAATTCGCGATCGGCAAGGCCGACTACCAGATGAACGGGGCGAACCGGCTCACCGCGCGCTGGATCCAGTTCCACAACGACGCGCCGTACAACAGCGGCGGCGGCACCGCGACGCTCGAGCGCGCCACCGATTTTCTCGACGCGATGGACTCGGTCGCCGGTCAGCTCGTCACCACGCTCGGCGCGACGAAACTGAACGAGCTCCGCACCCAATTCGCGCATCGCCATCAGAGCTCGATCGCGAACGCCGATTCCGGCACCGGTCCGGCGATCACGATTGCCTCGCCGGCCGTTTCGTTCGGCGGCCCGTGGGCGGCCACGGGGCAGGGCAACGCGGGCTTCGACTTCAAGCAGAACATCACGCAGGTGATCGACAACTTCACCTACATCCGCGCCGCGCACAGCTACAAGGTCGGCGTCGACTGGCAGCACATCTACGACGAGCGCACGGCCGCGCCGCAGTTCGTCTACACGTTCCCGACGACCGCGGCGTACCTGGCGGCGAAGAACGGTACGGCGCCGAACGGGTACACGACGATGTCGCAGCTGACCGGTGAGCGCTCGTTCAACATGTCGACCAACGTGTTCAGCACGTTCGTGCAGGACGACTGGCAGATCGCGCCGACGGTGAAGATTCTCTACGGCGTCCGATACGACCTCTACAAGTACCCGGAAGGCATTGCCGACGCGCCGCTGGCGCAGACGCACGAATTCAACGTCGACAAGAACAACTTCGGCCCGCGCATCGGTGTCGCCTGGTCGTTCGACGCGAACACCGTGCTTCGCGCGAGCACCGGCATCATGTACGACCAGCCGATCCTGGGACCGTACGAGCAGGCCCTGCAGTTGTCGGGATCGCCGCGCGCGCCGACGTTCACCTTCAGCGGCACGTCGGCGGGCGCGCCCGCGTTTCCAAACGGCGTCAGCACCGGCACCGTGAGTCAACAGTCGCCGTGGGCGATCGATCAGGACTTCGAGGTCGCGCGCACGTGGCAGGCCAACGTGCAGCTCGAGCGTGCGTTCGCGCGTGACTTCACGGGATCGGTCGGCGTCATCTACGCGAAGGGATCGCACCTGCCGGTCGTGACGAACATCAATCCGATCAACCCGATTGGATCCCTCGCCGACGGCCGGCCGATTTTCAGCACGACGGCGACCGCGGCGACGCGGCTCGATCCGCGGTTCAATCTGATCCAGGAAGTGCAGTCGATCGGCGACTCGACGTTCAAGTCGATGACGCTGCAGGCGTCGAAACGCTTCAAGCGCGGCCTGACGTTCAACGTGCAGTACTCCCTCGGCAAGGGACTCGACAACACGCCGCTGCTGACGCAATTGACGGTGCAGTCCGAAACCGGCCGCTCCGATCCGAGCAATCTGGATCGCGACATCGGTCCCAATCCGCTCGACATGCGCCACAACTTCACCGGCAACATCGTCTATGTGTCGGAGAACCACTCGTCGAACGTCGTTGTCCGGCAGTTGCTCAGCGGGAATCAGTTTGGCGTGTTGCTGCAGTTCAACAGCGGACTGCCGGTCAACATCCTGGCGAACCGCGATCTGAACGGCGACGGCGTCAACCCGAACAGCGATCGTCCGCTGTTCGTCGCGCGCAATCCGCTGTATCTGCCGGTGCGAAAGAACGTGGACGCCCGCTACACCCGCTGGATTCCGATCCGCGGGTCGGTGCGCGGCGAAATCATCGCGGAGCTGAAGAACGTGTTCAACACCGAGCAGCTCTCGGGCATCACGACGACGCTGGCCGTCGACGCGGCGGGCAATCCAACGGTGGCGATCCCGACGGATCCGTATCAGTTCGTGAACCCGTCAGGGTACGAGCAGCGGAAATTCCAGCTCGGTTTCCGCGTCAGATTCTGAACGTGAAGCAAGATCGAGCCGCCAGGCGAGGGATCTTGTCAACTTTTTTCACCGGCGCCGGGGCCCCACGGGCACCCCAACGCGGCTGCCGCGTTGGGGACCCCGCCATGTCGGCGCGACCTGTCGCAGGCACTGCTGCATCGGTTCGGCATGGCCGCAGGCGCTCCTGTAACATCACAGTCATGAAACGCCTTGTTCTTTTGTCTCTTGTTGTCATTGCGGCGTTTTCAGCGATCCCTATCGCCCAGATGCGCGTGGTGCCGCTCGACGAGGAGCAGGGGCACGTCGCGCTCGGGCTTGCGCTGCGGCACCTATCGAACGTCGGGATCTTCATGCACACCACGGCGCACCCGGACGACGAGAACAACGGGCTGCTGGTGATGCTGAATCGCGGTCAGGGCTACCGCACCGCGCTCGCGACGGCGACGCGCGGCAACGGCGGACAGAACGAAATCGGCCCGGAGATTTTCGAGGCGCTCGGCGTGCTGCGCACCGGCGAGCTCGCCGCGCTGCACCGCTTCGACGGCGCGGAGCAGTACTTCACGCGCGCGGTCGACTTCGGCTACTCCTTCAGCATCGAAGAGACGTTCGAGAAGTGGGGACGCGCCGAGATCACGGCCGACTACGTGCGGTTGATCCGCATGATCCGTCCCGACGTCATCATCACGCTGCCGCCGACCGGGAATGCAGGCGGGCAGCATCACATGGCATCCGCGGTCATCACGCGCGACGCGTACAAGCTCGCCGGTGACCCGACGAAGTACCCCGAGCAGATCAAAGAAGGACTGCGTCCGTGGCAGCCGAAGAAGCTGTATCAAAGCGGCGGCTTCGGATTCCCCGGCGAGCCGCCCCCGACGGGCAAGGTGACGGGCGTAAACTCCGGCATCTATGACGCGCTGCTCGGCAGGACGTACTCGGAAATCGGCACCGAGGCGCGAAGCATGCACAAGTGCCAGGGCATGGGGCAGCTCCTTTCACTGCCAGTGGCCGCTTCGCAGTCCACGTATCAGCTCGTCGAGACGACGCTGCCGTCGCAGATGCAGAGGGACGAGACGTCGCTCTTCGACGGCGTCGACAGCAGCCTGATGAGCCTCGCGAAATATGCCGGCGCGCGCGCGCCCAGGGACCTCACCAATGGCCTCCAGGTCGTCTCGAACGCGGTCCAGAACGCAGCCAGGAACTTCGACACGGTGAGCCCGATGAGCGGTGACGCGACTGTGAAGCCCTTGCTCGACGGCCTGTTCGCCGTCCGCGTGCTGCGCCGCGAGCTCCGCACGATGGCGATCGACGAGGCCGGCAAATACGAAATCGACTTCCGTCTTCGTCAGAAAGAGCGCGAGTTCCAGCAGGCGGTGACGCTCGCGACCGGCCTGAAGGTCGAAGCGCTCGCCGACGATGGCGTCGTTGTCCCCGGCCAGACGGTGAAGGTGAACGTGATCGTGGCCAATCGCGGCAACGCGGAGGTCGCGATCAAGCAGGTGAAGTTCGACGGGTTCGAGGTGGACTCATCGAAAGGCTCGGGGCCGGCCCCGTCGACAGAGGTGCCGACGTGCACGATGACGGCGTTCACCGGAGGCGGCTTCGGATTCCCTGGCGGCGGCCGCGGACGAGGCCGTGGCGCGCCGGCGCCGCCGCCGCAGCCGATGTCGAGCGTGAAGAAAGATCAGGTCGCGCACTGCGAGCCGACGGTCAGGATTCCGGCCAACACGAAGATCAGCGAGCCGTACTGGCATCGCAGCGGCGAAGCGGGGCGATACACGTTCGACGCCGACGCGCCTTTCGGTCTGCCCTTTCGTCCGACGCCGTTCTACGTGCAGGCGACGCTCGCGTTTCCAGGCGGCGACGAAGTGATCGTCGGCCAGCCGGTGCAGTATCGGTACGAAGGCGGCATGTTCAGCGGCGAAAAGCGCACCGACCTGCTCGTCGTGCCGGCGATTTCCGTTCGAGTGACGCCGCAGATCGCGATCGTTCCGGCCGCATCGATCCGCAGCACGGGACGGTCTGAAGACCGTTCCGTACCGACGTCGGCGCAAACGGGCAGAGGACGGGGACAAACACCGGCTGGTAGGGCAGGTAGGGCTGGTGGGGCTGGTGGGTCGGATGGGTCTGGCAGGTCTTCTTCAGACCGTCCCACCAATGACGCGCCTGGCCCGCCGGCCGCCGACCGCGAGATTCGCGTCACGGTCGTCAACGACTCGCCCGGCCCGGCCGACGCGACGATCCGCCTGGAGGCGCCGAGCGGATGGAGCGTGCAGCCGGGTTCGCAGTCGGTCAAGTTCGATCGGGCCGACGAAGCGTTCACCGTGCGCTTCCAGGTGACGCCGTCGGCGAGAACGGCCAACGGCGAGTTCCAGGTTCGCGCGATTGCGACCGCGAACGGTCAGACGTTCGGCCGCGGATTCGAAGTCATCGAGTATCCGCACATCCGCCGCTATCACATCTACGACGAGGCCGAGACGACGCTGAAGGTCATCGACGTGCGAGTGCAGCCGAACCTGACGGTTGGGTACATCATGGGGACCGGCGATCAGGTGCCGCCCGCGATTCAGCAGCTCGGCGCGAAGGTCGAGATGATCGACGCCGACGAGCTGGCCTGGGGCAATCTCTCGCGCTTCGACGTCATCGTCACCGGCATCCGCGCGTATGAAAACCGCACCGATCTCCGCGCGAACAACCGGCGGCTGCTCGACTACGTGTTCAACGGCGGCACGGTCATCGTGCAGTACAACAAGTTCGAGTTCAACGACGCGCAGTACGGCCCCTATCCGGCGAAGGTGAGCTCGGACCGCGTCACCGACGAGTTCGCGCCGCCGCGGCTGCTCGACGCCCACAATCCGGTGTTCACGACGCCGAACGAGATCAACGAAGCCGCATGGAAGAACTGGGTGCAGGAGCGCGGCCTGTATTTCCTCGGCGAAAAGGATTCGCGCTACCACGACCTGCTGCAGCTCGAGGACAACTTCACGTACAACAAAGGTCCGAAGCTCGGATCGCTGGTCGAAGGCGTGTACGGCAGGGGGCGCTGGCTCTACGTCGGCCTCGGGCTGTGGCGGCAGCTTCCGGCCGGGACCGACGGCGCCTATCAGCTGCTCGCCAACCTGATCTCGCTCGGCCGCAAAGGCGGTCGATGAGATTGTTGATTGCTGATTGTTGATTGCTGATTCAATTGCTGATTGAGGATTAGAATTCGGAATCAACAATCAACAATCAACAATCAACAATCAATCAGCAATCAACATTCAACAATCAGCAATCTCATGGAAGTTCCTTTAACGCCCCTCGAGTTCGCGCGGCGCACGCGCGCGCTGTATGGCGATCGCGAGGCCCTCGTCGACGGCGATCTGCGGCTGTCGTACGAGCAGTTCTTCCAGCGATGCGACCGCTGGTCGGCGGCGCTGCAGAAGCTGGGCGTTCGAGCCGGCGACCGCGTGGCGTACATCGCGCCGAACACGCACGCGCAGCTCGAGTCGTTCTACGCCGTGCCGCAGATAGGCGCGGTGCTCGTGCCGATCAACTTCCGTCTGACGCACGACGACTTCGCGTACATCATCGGGCATTCCGGATCGACGATCGTCTGTGCGCACGAGGACTACCTCGATGCGGTCGATCGCGTCCGCGATCAGGTCCCGGGCGTTCGCCATTTCGTCGTGCTCGAGGGGACGCGCGAGGGCCGCCTTCGCGCCGGCTTGTCCGCCGTGGCGCAGAGCGCGGAGACGGATTGCGCTGCGGCGAGCCGCGCCGGAGCTCGCGACGAACCGGAAGCGCGAGCGGAGGCGGGTTGGCTCGACTACGAGGCACTGCTTGCCGAGGCGCCGTCATCGTTCACACGGAGCGACGTCGCCGAAGGCGATCTGCTGACGATCAACTACACGAGCGGCACGACGTCGCGCCCCAAGGGCGTGATGATCACGCACCGCAACGCGTACATGAACGTCGTCGGCACGCTGCTGCACGTCCCGATTGGCGTGAGCGATCGGTATCTGTGGACGCTGCCGATGTTTCACGCCAACGGGTGGACGTTCACGTGGGCGGTCACCGCGGCCGGCGGCACGCACGTCTGCCTGCGCAAGGTCGATCCCGTGAAGGTGTTCGAGCTGGCCGGCACCGAGTCGATCTCGCTGCTATGTGCCGCGCCGACGGTGCTCATCGGCATCGCGAACGCGCCCGACGAGGTGCGGGCTCGCGCGCGCAGGGGACTGCGTGTCGTGACCGCCGGCGCGCCGCCGGCCGCCGCGACCATCGAGCGGATCGAAGGCGAGCTCGGCTGGCCGATCACGCACGTGTACGGGCTGACCGAAACGGCGCCGTTCATCACCGTGTGCGAAGCGCGGCCCGAGCACGAGACGCTGGCAGCGGCGGATCGCGCGGTGATCAAGGCGCGGCAGGGTGTCGAGCTGATCACGTCGGGCGATCTCCGCGTCGTGGACGAAGAGATGCGCGACGTGCCTCGCGACGGCACGACGGTCGGCGAAATCGTCGTGCGCGGGAACGTCGTGATGAAGGGGTACTACAACGATCCCGAAGCGACCGAGAACGCCTTCCGCGGCGGCTACTTCCACAGCGGCGACGCCGCCGTCGTGCATCCCGACGGGTACGTCGACATCCGCGATCGCCTGAAGGACGTCATCATCAGCGGCGGCGAGAACATCTCGTCGGTCGAGGTCGAGGGCGTGCTGCTGCGCCATCCATCGGTGCAGGAGGCCGCGGTCGTCGGATTGCCGGACATCAAGTGGGGCGAAGCGCCGCATGCGTTCGTCGTGCTGAAGCCCGGCCGAGCGGCGGAGGCGGAAGAGCTGCGAACGTTCACCCGCGAGCGTCTCGCGCACTTCAAGTGCCCGCACAGCGTCACGTTCGTGACTGAGCTGCCGAAGACGGCGACGGGGAAGATTCAGAAGTTCGTCCTGCGCGGCCGTCGCGCGGCGATATCCGCTCAATAACGCCGACCGGCTGATTCGATCCGGTGTCTAATCACGATATGAAGCTGGGATCCATCCTCGTCTCGGCGGTCGTGATCATGATCAGCGCCGTCTCTCGCGCGGACGGCTGCTCATGCATGGTACCGGGCCCACCCTGCGAGGCTTTCTGGAATCATGCGGCCGTGTTCGTCGGACGCGTACAATCGATCGATCCATACGACGGCAATCGATCGGTGAGCTGGATTGGCAACAGGCGCGTGCGCTTCGAAGTGATTGACGCGTTTCGTGGCGTCACCACCGGCGTGGTCGATGTCGTGACGGGCTCCGGCGGCGGCGATTGTGGATACGCGTTCGAAGTCGGTCGCACCTACCTCATCTACGGGTACCAGCCGAAGGGGATCGACATCCTGACCACGAGCATCTGCTCGCGTACCCGGCCGATTCGGCGGGCAGAAGAAGACCTCGCGTATGCGCGTGCCGTCACGAGCGATCCGGCATCGGGTGGCGTGATCCGCGGCGAAGTTCGCCATCGCGATCGCACGATTGACGATCCCGATTCGCCGGGGTCGCGCCGGTTGGCGCCGGTTGCCGATGTCGCTGTCGTAGTCGACTGCGGCGGCCTGACGTACCGGACGACGACCGATAGTCGTGGGCGCTTCGAGATCGCGGGGCTTGCCGTCGGCACGTGTAAAGTGCGCCCGGAATTGGACGACCGAGAATACGCGGCGGCGCCGCCCGAGGTGACCGTCCGCGACCTTCGGGCGTGCGCGACGACGATGGTCGTGATCGCGTCGGATGGACGCATTCGCGGACGCATCGTCGATGCCGACGCCGCGCCTGTCGCAGGCGTCACCGTTGATCTGGTGACCACACCGGTCACTCCGTCGTTCAGCCCACCGCCGGTCGCGGCGACGACGGATGAGGATGGGGCGTTCGAGCTGACCAGGGTTCCGCCCGGCCGCTATATCGTCGGCGTCAACACGCGAATCGATTTCGAGCGCACGAGGTTCGGGACGCCGTCGTACTTTCCTGGTGTGAGCACGCCAGCCGACGCGACCGTGATAAACGTCGGCGAGGGCGAGCGCCAGCAGTTGCCGCTGTTCACCTTACCGCGAGGTATTCGCTTTGCCACAGTGCGCGGCGTCGTGGAAACCGAGAACGGTCAGATGGCGGAAGGGGCCAAGGTGTACCTGATGAGCGGAAGCAGTCCCGACAGAATCGTTGCCGCGCCAGCACTGACCGATGAACATGGCCGCTTCATCATCGCAGTCCCGGCGGGCGAGCGATGGTCGCTCATCGTCGAGTGGCCGAAGCCGGTGCCCGGGGACTCTTACAACCGGGAGCGTGGGAAATCGCCTGTGTTCGCGGCTAGCGATCATCCGGCGGAACTTCGCATCACCGTTCATCCAATCAAGCCGTAGCGTCCCGAGCGTCAAGCCCGCGAGCGGCTGCCGAGCCATCGAGAGAACGCAACGCCCGGCCTCCTTAATTCTCGGCTCCGCGCTTCAACACGCGCACCGACACTTGCCGGCGCCCGAACGTTCGCGCGTGCTGGCAGCTCGGCATGAAGATGTCGAGCTCGCGTCCCTTGACTCCCCGTCCGACGTCCATCACCCGGTACACGCCCGCATAGCGTTTCGGCGCGAGAATACGGATTCGCGAGCCGATCGGCAGCAGGCGCGGATCGGCAGCGACGAACCCACGCCGCGCGCGTGCGCCGGACCGGGTCTCGCCGGCTTCGCAGTACGCAGTGGCGCTCATCCTGAGCGTGGACGTTGTGCGCGGCCGCCTCGCCCCCTCGGCGGAGGCGGCGATCAAACAGATCGTGGTCACGATCGAAACAAGTGTCGAGCGGCGCACCGGCCGGTGCGTTACAAATCACGTACCGGACGTTGGACGCGCCGGACGCGATCGGCTGCCGAGCCATCGGAAGAACACGATGACCATGATCGCGGGAATGAACGGACCCCACCACTGGTTCAGCCCGAATGCGCTCAGCGTCGTCGATCCGCCTTTCACGAACAGCATGATCG
The DNA here is from genome assembly GCA_036004865.1 of Vicinamibacterales bacterium. Lineage (GTDB taxonomy): Bacteria > Acidobacteriota > Vicinamibacteria > Vicinamibacterales > CAVVIG01 > QHWF01. The sequence continues at coordinate 27,059 of DASYQZ010000145.1, read as the reverse complement.
CGCCGGCCCACGCGAAGGCGCTGATGAGGTTCAGCCCGCTGAACTTGGCCGGCTTCGTGCCGGCGTACGCGCAGGCGATCGGAATCGCGGTCCGCAGCCCGGGGAGAAAGCGGCTGATGAGCACGAGGCCCGTCTCGTTGTCGTGCACGTGCGTCATGACGCGGTCGCGGTACTTTCTCAGCCGCGGAAATCGATCGAGCCAGTGGATGCGTCCCCGCAGCACGTAGAACCACAGCTGATCGCCCGTCGCCCCGCCGAGCGCGCCCGCGATGAGCACGAACGGCCAGAACAGACGGCCGGCGATCGCGTCCGCGGACACCTTGCTGTAGAAGATCTCGCCCTCGATGATGGCGAACACGAAGATGAGGAGATAGACGAACATCTACGCTCGTGTGAGCACGCTTCGTACCACTCGTGCGACGCGCTCGGCCTGCTCGTCCGTCAGCGTCGAGTAGACCGGAATCTGCATCGCGCCGGCGGCGCGGCGGGCGCCGGGCGTCCCGGCAGGAACGGCGCGGTGGCCGGAGAACATGTCCATGTCGCTGCAGACGTCGACGTGAAGCGTTTCGATGTCGACGCCCCGTCGCACGCAGCGGACCACCAGCTCATCGCGCTGCGGCCCGTACACGCAGTACTGATAGTAAACGTGCGTCCGCCCGGGCGGCGTCTGCGGAATCGTGATCCCCGGTACGTCGCCGAGCGCCTGATCCATCACGCGCGCGTGACGCCGCGTGCGCTCGGTCCAGGCGTCGAGATACTCGAGCGCGGCCAGGCCAAGGACGGCCTGCACGTTCGGGAACCGTTCGGTGTACGAATCGGGCAGCGGCGTGAGCGGCCGGATCTTTTCCCAGAGATACACGTCGGGGTTGGCGCCAATCAGCGACGACACCCACAGGATGGGAAACGCGCTGATGGTGAACACCCACGGCCTGATGAAGATTCTTTGCAGCTTGCCGACGAGCAGCCGATTCTCGATCCGCTTGGCGTCGGGCCACGGCTCGGCCTCGGCGCGCGCCCGCACACGCGCCGCGACGCCCTGGTCGCGCACAAGTGCGAGGCCGCCGCCGTAGCAGTTCAGCGGCTTCAGCGTCTGAAAGCTGAAGAACCCGGCGTCGCCGAACGTGCCGACCGGTTTGCCGCCGTACGTCGCGCCGAGCGCGTGCGCGCAGTCCTCGATGACCGTGATGCCGTGCCGCGACGCGATCGCCATGATCGCGTCCATGTCGCACGGCAGACCGTAGAGGTGCGTCGGCACGACGGCGCGCGTGTTCGGCGTGATGGCGCGCTCGAACGCCTGAGGATCCAGCGTGAACGTCGCCGGGTCGACGTCGGCGAACACCACCGTCAGCCCGGCGGCGCGCGCCAGCTCCGGCACGACCCAGAACGTCAGCGCCGGCACGACGATTTCCGATCCGCGCGGAAGATCGAGCGCGTCGAGGATGTACGAGAACGCCATGCGCCCGTACGACGCGGCGATGGCGTGCGGCGGATCCAGGCCCGCGCGCCGCGCGAACGCCGCTTCGAACTCGGCGATGTGAGGACCGCGGATGAACCCGTCGAAGTCGCCGCGGGCCTTGCATGCCGCGACGAGTTGTTCGGTATTCGGCAGGACTCGCGCTCCGTAGCGCGAGATCGCGGTCAGCATCGAGAGCTGCGAGTGTACATCACGACGATCAACGCAGAACCCGCAGAACCCGCAGAACTTGAAGAACCAAAAAGCTCTGCGTGTTCCGCGTGTTCTGCGTTGAATGTCGTGTCAGCATGCCACCGGTCTGGAGAAGTCCGCGATCTCTTCGCGGCAGTGCCGGGCGTTGACACGGCGATCGAGGCGGCTCACCCAGTCGCGCACCGCCGTGTTCTGAATCTCCAGGAAGTTCGCGAGATACGATGGCCGCATGTAGAAACGCTTGTACGCGGCGCCGAGCAGGAAGCGCAGCTCGTCCGCCTTCAGGTTCGGATGGTCGAACGTCGGCGTGTAGCCGTCGTACTTCTCCCAGTCGCGCTCGGTCAGCCGCGGCTCGAGCTGCTTGAACATCGGCGTCCCGGGGTACGGCGTGAGGATCTTGAACTGCGCGAACGTCGATCCGAGGTCGATCGCATAGTCGATCGTCGCGGCAATCGAGCCCCAATCATCCTGCAGGAAGCCGAGGACGTAGAACGCCGCCGTCACGATCCCCGTCCGCCGGCAGTGCTCGATGATCTGCCGCTGATGCGAGCGCGGGATCGGCCGGCGTCCCGATTTTTTGAGCGTCGCCGGATCCAGTGACTCGACGCCGAAGCTCATGGCGCGGAAGCCGGCGTCGTACAGCCGATCGATCAGTTCGACGTCGAGCCGATCGAGACGCGTCTCGGCTTCGAACGTCAGCACGAGACCGCGTGCGTGAATCGCGTCGCACAGCGCCAGGCAGCGGTCGCGCTGCTCGGTGAACAACGGGTCGCGGAAGATGACGTACGGCCGGCGCACTTGATCGCACAGCCGCTCGAGCTCGTCGGCGATGTTCGCGATCGATCGCGCCCGATAGCCGGCGAGGATGCGGTGCGGGCAATACGTGCAGAACTCGGGACAGCCGCGGCTCGCGAGGAGCGGAAACCCGCCGCCCACCGGACGCGACGACCACTTGATGCCGAGCCGCTTGCCGCGATCTTCGGTCACCAGGTCCCACCGCGGGAAGGGCAGCGCATCGAGATCGTTGATCTGTTCGCTGAGCGTGACCCCCTGCGGAATCTCGCCCTGCGCCAGCCGCATGACGGCGGCCTCGGGCTCGCCGTTCAGGATGAAGTCGGCGTGATCGGCGAAGAGCTCCGGCATCTTCGACGCCGTGATGCCGACGAAGCCGACCTTCGCACCGCGCGCACGCATCCGGTCGGCCCACGCGGCTTCGTTCTTGTGGTCGACGAGCGAGGACAGCACCAGCGCAACGTCAGCGTCGACCATCTCGCCGCGCGTCCACTTCACGTCGTGGCCGCCGCGCGCGAGGATCGCCGCGGCGTACGCCATGTGGACGCTCGGCACATCGTGAAACTGTTTCTTGAGATACGAAATCACCGACGTGACGCGGGAAAACGGATCGAGACGCGATCCGTACCCGCCCACGACGGTGTCTTTACTGACAAACCCTCGAGTGGACTTGAGATCTGCGAGAACGACTCGCATGGGTCACCTCATAGCTGACGACACCGACACGATCCCTGAAAAGCAAACGACCGTGAATGACCGGTACGGCTCAGCTCGGAATCGGGGGTCCGCGAGGTGATCGAGGAGAGAACAGATCCGGCCGTGGAAGCCGATCGAAGCAACCCGCCAGGATGCCGATCGGCCGCAGAACGGGCGTCTGGCGGTCGTCGCTTTCGATGCGGGCCGCCGATGTGTCGCTCTGAATGGCCTGGTCTTCGTCGGCGACGTTCGCGCGCGTGGCGGCCCGCTTCAGACGGGCGGTAATGTCGCTCAGACCGGACAGCGCGCGCTTGGATGGCAGCGCGACGGGACCGCCCGACGACTTCGGGCGTCGCGAGAGCTTGTGGACTGGCGTCGAGTTGGCCGCGCATGCGCGTCCGACGACATTGCGCCGTGGACCGGGCGCGGCGTAGGTGACGGACGCACACAGCAGCCAGAGCGCGACGACGCTGCCGGCCTTCAGCAGAAACCGGACGGGCACGACATCCAGGCGCATTTAAAGGGCGAGGGCGAGATGAAACGGCATCACTCTGCCACAGCCCGACCATCGACGCAACCAAACGAACCGTACAAAAGCCCTTCGTCTATAATGACGCGTCTCGCTCGAAACAGGCCGTTTTTTACGAATTCCTACGCGTGATCGCCGCCGCTTCGCTTGAGGCGACCGCTACTGACGCGCTGGTTGTCGGCGCCGGTCCCGCAGGCGCGACGGCCGCGCGCACGCTCGCGCGCGCGGGCGTACGCGTGCGGCTCCTCGATCGCTCGGCGTTTCCGAGGAACAAGCCATGCGGCGGCGGCATCAGCGTTCGCGTCCTCAAACGGTTCCCATATCTCGAGCGCGAGCTGTCGCGGATTTCGACGCACGCGCTTTCCCGGCTGTACCTCGAAGGTCCCGACGGCGACGGCGCGCTGATCGAGTCGGACGGACCCGCGGCGTTGATGATTCGCCGCATCGAATTCGACGAGTTGCTCGTGTCGCTCGCGGTCGACGCGGGCGCCGTGCTCGAGACCGCCGACATCGCGCAGGCGCGCGAGGACGCCGATCGCGTGGTGCTCACGTCGCGCGACGGACGGCAATTCGCGGCGCCGATGGTGATCGCGGCCGACGGTGTGCACAGCGGCGTCGCGCGCCGCCTCGGCATCAATGCCGGATGGCCGTCGACCGCCGTGGCGCTCGACATGATGGAGGAAACGCCGCGCGAGACGTTACGCGACGTCGATCCCTCCACGCTGTGGGTCGCCTATGGATATTCCGGTAAGCCTCAGACCTCGGACGTCAGACGTCAGACTTCTTCAAGATCGCGAAGTGTGCCCGAAGGCTACGCGTACATCTTTCCGAAGCGCGATCACGTGAACATCGGCATCGGCTATGTGCTGTCCTACTACCGCGAATCGGTCGACGAGGCGCCGTACGAGTTACAGCGCGGATTCGTCGATCGCCTTCGCGAACGCGGCGTGGTCGTCGGCGATTCCGTGCGCCGGAACTTCACGCCGTTCCTCATCCCGGTCGGCGGACCGCTCCGCGAGCCGGGCCGGGGCCGCGTGCTGCTGGCGGGAGACGCCGGCGGCTTCGTCAACGGCTTCACCGCCGAGGGGATCTACTACGCGATGGTGTCGGGCGATCTCGCGGCGAAAACCATCATCGACTCGGCGAGCCCGGTGTCGCTCGCGCGGCGCTATGCGGCGGCGTGCGATTACGAAATTGGCGCCGAGCTTCGGGATTCGGTCGCGATTCAACGGTATCTGTTCGGCGATCGCCGCAGAATCGGCCGCATTATTCGCGGTGCGAATCGTGAACGCGCCGCAACGCAGCCCATCCTCGATTTCGCGAGGGGGCTGTGTTCGTACGCCCAGGTTCGCCGGCGAATCCTGGCTCGATCGCCGCTGGTCGCCGCGCGGCTCATCTGGGAGCTGATGACAAAAATGGGCTCAAAAAAAGATTTGTCGGCGGCCTCGAGCGTCACCTAGGATCTGACCGGCATGGCACGAACCCCCGATCGCCAAATCGAGCACCTCCTGCGGAGAGCCGGCTTCGGCGCGCGCCCCGACGAGCTCGATCTCTACGGGCAGATGTCGGTCGACGAAATCGTCGATTCGCTGGTCGAGTTCCAGTCGCAAACAGACGACGTCGACAGCAAGATCGGCAAGCCGGGCTACGTCGGCACCACCACACGCGGCGTCTTCTCGCCGAATTCGAACATCACCGACGCGCGTCAGCGGTGGCTGTTCCGGATGGTGCACAGCGACAGGCCGCTCCAGGAAAAGATGGCGTTGTTCTGGCACGACCATTTCGCGACCGGCTACACGAAAATTGCCGGCGCGCTCGGCGCGACTGAAGGCACGCGCTACATGGCCGCCAAACCCTCGGAGGATGCCGGCGGCGTGCGCGGCCAGCTGCATTTGTTCCGCGACATGGCGCTGGGGAACTTCCGCGATCTGCTCACGGCCATCGCCAAGGACGCCGCGATGCTCGTCTGGCTCGACGGCCGGACGAATTTCAAAGCGAAGCCGCAGGAGAACTTCGCGCGCGAGATCATGGAACTGTTCACGATGGGCGTCGGCAACTACACGGAGCAGGACGTGTATGCCGGCGCGCGTGTGTTCACCGGCTGGAATCTGCAGCGGCCCGGATCGGCCGCCGACGGATCGCAGCACTACGAGTTCTTCTACAGCGCGGCGCAGCACGATACCGACGCGAAGACCTTCAGCTTCGCGATTTATCCCGACGGCGGGAAGACGATTCCGGCGCGCGCGGCCGCGGCCGGCATGCAGGACGGCCTCGACTTCATCGCCGCGGTCGTGGCGAATCCGAACACCGGCCGCTATCTCGCGAAGAAGCTGTTCCGGTTCTTCGTCAGCGAATTCCGCGAGCCGGACGAGAGCTTCGTCAATCGCATCGCCGGCGTGTTCCTGAACAGCAGGGGCGACATGCGGCGGGTGATGCGCGAAGTGTTCCTGTCGTCCGAATTCTGGGATTCGCGCTCGTACTGGGCCCGCTTCGCGTGGCCGGTGGAGTACGTCGTCCGATCGCTCAAGGACATCGGCTGGACCGGATTCTCGGTCGACACCGCGCTGACGCCGCTCGCGAACATGGGGCAGACGCTGTTCGATCCGCCCGACGTCAGCGGCTGGCCCGGCGGCCCGAACTGGATCTCGAGCGCGACGATGCTCGCGCGAATGAACTTCGCGTCCACGCTTGCCGGCAATCAGCGATTCAATCTCGGCACCGCGTCGAAGTCGTCCGGCGCGAATCCGCGATCGTTCCTCAGCTACTTCATGGACCAGATCGCCACGTCGCAACTCGACACAGGCGTCTCGGCGGAGTGGATGAACTACCTGACGATGACGGGGACGTGGACCGGCACCGATGCGCAGCTGCAGGCGAAGGCGGCGGGGCTCGTGCACCTGATCGCGGGATCGCCGGAGTACCAACTGCAATGAAGGTCACCCGACGGCAATTCGTCAAGGGCGGCGTCGCCGCGTTCACGGTCACCTTCGCCGCGCCGGAGTTCCTGTCGGATCTCGCACGCGCGCAGGGCGCGCGCACGCGCAACCTGGTCGTGCTGAATCTGAGCGGCGGCAACGACGCCCTCAGCATGCTGATTCCCTACAACGATCCGTTCTATTACAGCCGGCGTCCGACGCTCGCCGTGCCCGCCGGCCAGGTGCTGCAGATCGGAAGCGACTCGTCCAATATCGCGCTCGGCCTGCATCCGCGGCTCACGGGACTGAAACAGATCTTCGATCAGGGACGGCTCGCGCTCGTTCAGCGCACCGGCTACGAGAATCAGACGCGCTCGCACTTCCTCGGCACCGACATCTGGTCCACGGCCGATCCGAGCAACTCGCAAGGCCTCGGGTGGGTCGGACGGTATCTCGACTCGCTGCCGTCGCCGGTCGACGCGCTGGTCGGGTGGAACGCGACCGGCGCGCTCCCGCACATCCTGCAGGCAGCGCACACGGCAGTGCCCTCGATTCCCAATCCCGCGACGTACGCATTCGCAAGCCCGAACGGCGGCGCCGAAGCGACGGCGGAGCGCAGCATCGCGACGCGCATTTCGTCGCACGTGCCGGTCGGCCAGCCGGAGCTCGCGCTGGTATACGAGAGCGCCGCGGCGGCGCTGGCGACGCTCGGCCGCGTGGCGACCGTGGCGACCTACACGCCCTCGCTCACGTATCCGAACAGCGGCCTCGGTCAGGCGCTGCGCGCCGTGGCCGGCGCGATGGTGAGAGGCATCGGCACGAAGGTGTTCTACGTCACCACCGGCGGCTTCGACACGCACTCGGCGCAGAACACCATCGCGGCCAACGGCGCGTACGTCAACCTGATGGCGACGCTCAACGACAGCCTGCTTGCGTTCTACAACGATCTGAAGAACCAGGGGCTGCTCGAGGACACGCTCGTCCTGAGCTTCTCGGAGTTCGGGCGGCGCATCAGCGAGAACGGCAGCCAGGGCACCGATCACGGCGCGGCGTCGACGATGCTGGTCATGGGCGGCCGCGTCAGCGGCGGGCTGTACGGCACGGCGCCGAATCTCAACATGGATCCGCAGAACCCGACGCTCGAGAACAACGCCGGCGACGTGCACTACGAGACCGACTTCCGGTCCGTGTACGCGCGCGTCATCGACGGCTGGCTCGGCGCCGATTCCACCAAGCTGCTCAACGGCGATTTCCGAAAAGGTTCGCTCACCTTCGTTTAGCCGATCAACACAGAGGAGACGAAGGGCACGAAGCACGAAGGGTTCCTGCCTTTGCGTCCTTTGTGTCCTTTGTGTTGAATCAGCGCTCGACGGGATCGGTTAAGATTCGCGATCGCGCATGCCGCCGATTAAACGCACGAAGTTCAAGCTCTCGCCAGAGCAGCTTCTCGAAATGTTCTACTGGCTGAAGCTGAGTCGCGCGTTCGACGAGCGTCTCAGCATTCTCGTCAAGCAGGGCAAGGTCCGGAGCGGCGTCTACACCGGCATCGGGCAGGAAGCGATCGTCGTCGGCACCTGCTACGGCCTCCGCAAGGAAGACTTCATCGCGCCGCTCCATCGCGACCTCGGGGCGTTTCTGGTGAAAGGCGTCGAACCGCGCGCGATGATGTCGCAGATGTTCGCGAAGGCGACCGGCCTGTCGAAGGGCCGCGATTCAGCGCTCCACAGCGGCGTCACCGAGCTCGGCATCTTCGGCAACACCAGCATGCTCGGCGCGAATCTGCCCGTGGCGGCGGGCCTCGCCCTGACGTTCAAGATGGAGCAGACCGACAACGTCGTCATCGCGTATTTCGGCGAGGGCGCGAGCAACGTCGGCGACTTCCACGAAGCGCTCAACTTCGCCGGCGTACAGCAGCTGCCGGTCATCTTCGTCTGCGAGAACAACCAGTACGCCTACTCGGTGCCGGTCGAGAAGAGCATGGCGATCGACGACGTCGCGGACCGCGCGCGCAGCTACGGATTCGACGGCGTCGCGATCAACGGCAACGACGTGCTGGCCGTGTATCAGGCGACGCAGGGCGCGCTCGCCCGCGCCCGGAGCGGCGGCGGCCCGACGCTCATCGAGTGCAAGACCTATCGGTGGCACGGACACTCGGAGCACGACAAGGCGTTCTATCGCAGCGACGAAGAGCTGGCGATGTGGAAGAGCCGCGATCCGATTCCGACGTTCACCACGTACCTCCGCGCGCGGCACGTGCTCGATGACGACAAGCTGAAGGAAATCGAGGGCAAAGTCACAGCGACGATCGACGATGCGGTGGAGTTTGCGATGAACGCCCCGGATCCGAAGCCGGAGGACGCGACGACTGATCTCTATGCATAACCTCTCCACCACGGAGGACACGGTGGACACGGAGGGCCAATCCCGTTTGATGATCAGGGTTGATCCTCGGTGTCCTCCGTGTCCTCCGTGGTGGAGAGTCGATCGGCGATGAGTAAAGAACTCTCGTACCTCGAAGCGATCCGCGAAGCGCTCCTCGAAGAGATGCGCCGCGATCCGAAAGTGTTCGTGCTCGGCGAGGACGTCGGCGCGTACGGCGGCGCGTTCGGCGTCACGCAGGGTCTCTACGACGAGTTCGGCGAGATGCGCGTGGTCGACACGCCGATCTCCGAGTCGGCGATCGTCGGCATCAGCATCGGCGCCGCGCTGCGCGGCTACCGGCCGGTCGCCGAGATGCAGTTCGCCGATTTCATTTCCTGCGCGTTCGATCAGATCGTGAATCAGGCGGCGACGCTCCGGTATCGCTACGGCGGGCGGGCGACGGTGCCGATCGTGGTCCGGGCGCCGAGCGGCGGGAACGTCGGCGGCGGCCTGTATCATTCGCAGAACCCGGAGGCGTGGTTCGTGCACCGGCCGGGCCTCAAGGTGGTGGCGCCGTCGACGGCCTACGACGCGAAAGGTCTGTTGAAGGCCGCGATCCGCGACGACAACCCGGTGATTTACATCGAGCACAAGTACCTCTATCGCCGCGCGAAAGGACCGGTGCCCGAGGGCGACGACATCGTGCCGATCGGCGTGGCCGCGACGCGCCGTGAAGGGCGTGACGCGACGCTGGTCACCTACGGCGCGATGGTCGTCCCGTCGCTCGAAGCCGCCGACCGGCTGTCGAAGGAAGGGTTCGAGGTCGAGGTGATCGATCTCAGGACGCTGCTGCCGTACGACAAGGAGGCGATCTTCGCGTCGCTCGAAAAAACGAATCGCGTGCTCATCGTGCACGAGGACGTGAAGACGCTCGGCATCGGCGCGGAGATTTCCGCGGTCATCATGGAAGAGCGTTTCGAGAAGCTCGATGCGCCCGTGCTGCGCGTCACCTATCCCGACACGCATCCGCCCTTCTCGCACGTGCTCGAGGGCGCCAACCTGCCGAACGCGGACAAGATTGCGGACGCGCTCCGGCGCCTCGCGGCCTATTGACCTACGTGAAAATCGCGCGCAGCGCCTCGTCTACGTTCGAGTACTTGAACGTGAAGCCGGAGCGTGCCGCCTTCGCCGGGATCGCGCGCTGACCTGAAAGCAGCAACGCGTCCGCCATTTCGCCGAGCAGCAGCCGCAGCGCGAAACCGGGCGCCGGCATGAAGGCAGGGCGGTGCAGCGCGCGCCCGAGCGCGCGTGCGAACTCGGCGTTGGTCACCGGATTCGGCGCCGTCGCGTTCACCGGCCCGCTCACGGCAGGCGTCGCGATCGCCCATCGCACGAGCGCGACCCAGTCGTCGCGATGAATCCATGGCCAGTACTGACGTCCCGACCCGACCGGTCCGCCCACGCCGAACTTGAACGGCGGCAGCATTTCCGGCAGCGCTCCGCCGTCCTTTTCGAGGACGAGCCCGGTGCGCACGGAGACGAGGCGTGTGCGGGCGCTGGCGGCGCTCGCGGCCTCGCGTTCCCACTCGACGCACACGCGCGCGAGAAAGTCCGATCCGGCCGGCGCGTCTTCGGTGACCGGCTGGTCGCCAAGCGGACCGTAGTAGCCGACGGCGGATCCGCTGACGAAGACGGGCGGCGGATTCGCGGCGCCGCGAATCGCGGCCGACAGACTGCGGGTCGCCTGCACGCGGCTGTCGAGCACACGCTGCTTGTGCGCCGCCGACCAGCGTTTGCCCGCGATCGATTCACCCGCGAGGTTCACGACCGCGCCGGCGCCGTCGACGGCCGATGCCCACGGACCGGTCTCGCCGTTCGGCGTCCATCCCACGTACGCGCACGCCGCGTTCGCGGGGCCCCCGCGCGCCCGCCGCGTGAGGACCACGACGTCATGGCCGTCGCGCGCGAGCGTCGCGACGAGCGCGCCGCCGAGGAATCCGGTGCCGCCGGCGATCACGATGTTCATGGCGCCTCTCCGCCGGGCCGGCGCTTGACACGCGCCGGGTCTCCGGAGTTAACTAACCAGTTAGTTTCAATGCCGCGCCCCGCCCGCGTCTCGCCGGACCGGATCCTCGCGGTCGCCGCGCTCGAGTTCGCCGAGCGCGGCTTCGCCGGCGCCCGCGTCGACCGCATCGCCCGCCGCGCGCGCGTCAACAAGGCCATGCTCTATTACTACTTCACGAGCAAGCAGCAGTTGTATCGCACGCTGCTCCGGCACATGTTCACCCGCGCCGCCGAGCGGCTGCGCGCCATCGGCGCCTCGGCCGGATCGCCGGCCGACAAGGTCGACCGCGCGCTCGCCGGCATGGCCGCGTTCATCGAGGAGCATGCGGCGTTCCCTCGCATCATGCTGCGCGAGGTCGCCGAGGGCGGCGTGCATCTCGATCGCGAGACGCTCGCGGCGCTGGCCGCCGTGCCGCGCGCCTTCGGCTCGATCGTGCACGAGGGCGTCGAGTCCGGAGCGTTCCGGCGGATCGACCCGATGTTCGCGTACTTCAGCATGCTCGCGCCGATCGTCTTCTATCTCGCGGGCGCGCCGATTCGCAAAGAGATCACGGACCTGCACCTCGCCGACTTCCGGTCGTTGTCGCCGGCCGAGTTCGTCCGCCAGGTGCAGGAGGCCGTGCGCCGATCCTTTGCGCGCGATCCCGCCCCGCAGAGGAAGACGAGGCGGAAATCATGATGCATCGTGCTCCAACCCCGAAGGCGCCGCGGATATTCCTCGCCGCGATCGCGCTCCTCGCCGTTCCCGACGTTCTCGTCGGGGGCTGCGCGCAGAAGCCGCCGGCCGATCGCGTCCGCGTGTCAGGACAGGTCGAGGCGACGGACGTGCAGGTGGCGCCGCCGGTCGGCGGAACGCTGCTCGAGCTTCGAGTCGGTGAAGGCGACCGCGTGAAAGCGGGCGACATGATCGCACAGCTCGACACGGCGGACGCGCGGCTCGCCCTCGCGCGCGTGAAAGCCGAGCAGGATCACGCGCAGGCGCAACTGCGGCTGCTGCTCGCCGGCGCGCGCGTGGAGGACATCCGGCAGGCCGAGGCGCAGGCCGCCGCGGCCGGCGCCGACGCGCGAGCCGCGGAAGCCGAGCTCGCGGCGGCGGAAGCCGACGTCGAACGGTTCGAAGCGCTGCTGGCGTCGCGCTCCGGCTCGCGCAAGCAGCGAGACGATGCGGTCACGCGGCGGGACGTGGCGCGGCAGCGGGTGGAGGGCGGCCGCGATCGCGTGCGGGCCGCCCGCGAAACGGTTTCGCGGCTGCGCGCCGGCGCGCGCCGCGAGGACGTCGACGCCGCCCGCGCGCGCGTGGCGGCGGCGGCGGCGCAAATCGCGGTCACAGAGAAGTCGATCGCCGATGCCACCGTCGCGGCGCCCATTTCGGGCATCGTGTCCGAACAGCTCGCAGACGAGGGCGAGCTGCTTCAGCCTCGTGCGCCGCTCGTCGTGATCAGCGATCTCGATCGGGCGTGGGCCAACGTGTACGTCGACGAGCCGAGCGTGCCGCGGCTGCGGCTCGGTCAGCGCGCGACGGTGTTCACCGACGCGGGCGGTCCGGGCATTCCCGGCACCGTCAGCTATATCTCGTCGAAGGCCGAGTTCACACCGCGCAACGTCCAGACCGCCGAGGACCGATCGAAGCTCGTGTATCGCATCAAAGTCACCGTCGACAACCGAAGCGGCGTGCTGAAAGCCGGCATGCCGATCGAAGCGGAGATCCCGTTTGAAAGCGCACGATGAGGCAACGGAGGTGACTCAAGCCATCAGCCTCGATCGGGTCACCAAGCGCTACGGCACGACCACGGCGCTCCGTGAGCTCTCGTTGTCGGTCGAGCGCGGCGAGATGTTCGGGCTGATCGGACCCGACGGCGCCGGTAAGACGACCGCGATTCGATTGATGTGCGGCCTGCTGAAGGCCGACAGCGGCGCGATTCGCATCCTCGGTCTCGATCCAGTGCGTGAGCACCGGCGGCTCACCGATTCGGCCGGCTACCTCTCGCAACGATTCAGTCTGTACGGCGACCTCAGCGTCGACGAGAACGTCGCGTTCTTTGCCGAGATTCACGGGCTGCGCGATTACCAGGCGCGTCGCGACCGTCTGCTCGAGATGACGCAGCTCACGCCGTTTCGAGTGCGTTCAGCCGATCGGTTGTCGGGCGGCATGAAGCAGAAGCTGGCGCTGGCCTGCACGCTGATCCACGAACCGGACCTGATTCTCCTCGACGAGCCGACGACCGGCGTCGATCCGGTGTCGCGCCGCGAGTTCTGGAAGCTGCTGTCGGAGTTTCTCGCGCAGGGCATCACGATCGTGATGGCGACGCCCTACCTGGACGAGGCCGAGCGATGTTCACGCGTCGCGATGCTGCACCAGGGTCGCCTGCTCGCGCTCGATCGGCCCGAGGCGCTGCGCGCGACGCTCTCCGGTCAGTTGTACGAAGTCATCGTGTCGGACCATCGCCGCGCGGCGGCCATTCTGCGTCAGATGCAGGATGTGACCCCCGGAGCGATCGATGTCCAGATGTTCGGCGACCGGGCGCACGTCCGGCTCCCCGCGAGCGACGCCGAGACGATCGCACGGCTCACGTCACGGCTGACTGATGCCGGTCTTCAGGTGACCAGCATCCGGCCGATTGCGACGTCGCTCGAAGACGTCTTCATCGCGCGCGTGGGCCGCTCCCCGGTGTCAGACGTGTCAGACGTGTCAGACGTGTCTGACACCTCTGACACGTCTGACACGTCTGACACCTCTCGCAGGCCGGCATCATGAAGTCTGTTCACGTCGCAGCTCTGATCGGTGTCCTCGTCTCTGCGCCGTATCGCGCCGAGGGCCAGACGCACGCGCCCTCCGGCGCGCTGCCGCTGACGCTGGACGACGCGGTTCGGCGCGGTCTGGACACCAGCCATCGGATTGCGGAAGCCGTCGCGCGCGGTGAGGCGGCCGGCGCGATCGTCACCGAGCGGCACGCGGCGCTGCTGCCGCAGGTGTCGGCCCAGGCCGGCTACATGCGCACCAATCACGTCACGCCATTTGCCGTCTTCGCCCTGTCGACCAACCAGCTTCAGATCATCTATCCGGACGTTCCGAACAACTACCGCACGCGCCTCGATCTGCAGTGGCCGATCTACACCGGCGGCCGGCTCGATGCGATCGAGCGCGCCGCGCGGATCGAAGCCACCGCCTCCGACGACGAGATCGCGGCCGCGCGCAGCGACTTGACGCTGGAGATCACGCGAGCGTATTGGGCGCTCGTGACCGCGAACGAGTCGCTGCATGTGGTGGACGAATCAGTCAGGCGCATCGGCGCGCACCTGCAGGACGTCCGCAATCAGCTCGCCGCGGGCCTCGTGCCGCCGAGCGACGTGTCGAGCGTCGAAGCGCAGGCTTCGCGACAGCAGATGTTCGCGATTAAGGCGCGCGGCACGCGCGACGTCGCTGAAGCGGAACTGGCGCGGCTCGCCGGTCTCGCGCCGGGCACATCGATCGATCCGGTCGTCACGCTGACGCCGCCGCCGGTCGACCCGTCGACGCAGGGAAACCCTGGAAGCCCTGGAAGCCCTGGAAGCATCGACGCGCTCGTGGAAGCCGCCAAGCAAAAGCGGCCGGAGCGGGCCGGGCTGACCAAGCGCGTGCGCGCCGCGGAGGAGCGCAGCCGGGCGGCCGCCGCCGGCACGAAGCCGACGGTGGCGATCGCCGGCGGCTTCGATTACGCGCGGCCGAATCCGCGGATCTTCCCGCGCGAGGACGCCTGGAAGACGTCGTGGGACGCGAGCGTCAACGTGAACTGGCCGCTCTTCGACGGCGGTCGCACCGAGGGCGAGACCGCAGAAGCGGCGGCGTCGGCCCGCGCCGCGCGCGAGCGGCTCGCCGAGTTCGACGCGGCGCTCGCGCTGGAGATTCGCCAGCGGCTCACCGATCTCACGTCCGCGCGCGCGGCAATTGCCGCGGCGGCCGACGCGGTCCGCAGCGCCGCAGAGGCACGCCGCGTCATCGGCGAGCGCTTCAACGCCGGCGTCGCGACGAGCACCGACGTGCTCGACGCGCAGGTGGCGCTGCTGCAGGCCGAGCTCGATCGCACGCAGGCCGTCGCGAGCGCGCGGCTGGCGGAGGCGCGCCTCGCGCGCGCACGGGGTCGATGAGCGGCCCCGCGACCGGCCCGCTAAGGGCCGGTGACAGAAAGACGAGCGCCATCACCGTCGACAATCTCACGAAGCGCTTCGGCGGCTTCGTCGCCGTCGATCGCCTCACGTTCGACGTGCGCGAAGGGGAGATCTTCGGATTCCTTGGCAGCAACGGCGCCGGCAAATCGACCACCATCCGCATGCTCTGCGGACTGCTGGCGCCGACGAGCGGCGCCGCGACGGTCGGCGGCATCGACGTCGGCCGCGACCCCGAAGGCGTCAAGCGGCGCATCGGGTACATGTCGCAGCGGTTCTCGCTGTACGAGCGGCTCACGGTCGATCAGAACATCACCTTCTTCGGCGGCATCTACGGGCTCGCGCGCGATCGGCTGGCGGCGCGGCGGCGATTCGTGATCGGCATGGCGGGCCTGAACGGCCGCGAGCACACGCGCGCCGCCGATCTGGCGGGCGGATGGCGGCAGCGCCTCGCGCTCGGCTGCGCGATTCTCCACGAGCCGCCGATCGTCTTTCTCGACGAACCAACGGGCGGCGTCGATCCGGTGTCGCGCCGCGAGTTCTGGAATCTGATCGACGGTTTGTCGGAATCGGGCGTCACCGTACTCGTCACGACGCACTATCTGGACGAGGCGGAGCACTGTCATCGCGTCGCGATCATTCATGCGGGGCGGCTCGCCGCGATCGGCACCACCGCGGAGCTCAAGCGCATGTTCGCCGATCGTGCGATCGTCGAAGTCCACGCCGCCAGCCCCATCGACGCGATGCGGCTGCTCGACGAGATGCCGGAGATCGAGAAGACCAGCGTGTTCGGCACCGCCGTGCACGCCGTGTTGAAGCACGGCACCGGCGGTATCGCACCGGCGATCAAAACGCGGCTCGAGCGGGCCGGTGTGCCGGTCGCCTCGATCGCGGCGGTGGAGCCGTCGCTCGAAGACGTGTTTCTCGAGGTCGCGGAAACCCCTGACCGGGCGCGCGTCAGCGCGGCGGGGAAGCCATGATTCGAAAGACAATGGCAGTGGCGCGCAAGGAGTTCCGGCAGATCGTGCGCGATACGCGCACGCTGACCATCCTGCTCGTCGTGCCGGTGTTCTTCCTCCTGCTCTACGGCTACGCGCTCAACTTCGACATCCGTCATGTGCGTCTGGCAATCGACGACCGCGATCACACCGTTGAGAGCCGATCGCTCACCGCCGCATTCGTCAACTCCGGGTACTTCGATCTCGTGGCCAGCATCAGCGATGCGGGCGCGGCCCGGTTGATGGATCGGAACGACGTCCGGGCGATTCTGGTGATCCCTTCGGGTCTGGGCCGCGCGATGCGGACTCACCGGTCCGCGGCGGTGCAGGTGCTGCTGAACGGCGACAACGCCAATACGGCGACCACCGTCATGGGCTACGCGCTCGCGATCATCCGCAACGAATCGGCCCGGTACGCGACGTTGCCGACATTGCCCACCGGCGCGCCTTCGGCGCTTTCGCCGCTCCTCACCGTCGAGCCCCGCATCTGGTACAACCCGCAGCTCCGGAGCACGCTGTTCCTCGTGCCCGGTCTCATTGCGTTCATCACGATGATCACCGCGGTGGTGTCGACGGCCTTGTCGATCGTTCGCGAGAAGGAGCGCGGCACGATGGAGCAGGTGCGGATGGCGCCCATCGGCACGGCATCGTTCGTTGTCGGCAAGACGATCCCGTACTTTGTCGTCTCGTTCGCGTCGGCGTTCGGCATCATCGTGGCGGCGATGCTGATGTTCGACATGCCGATGCGCGGGTCGTGGATCGTGCTGCTCGTGACGATGTCGCTGTTCCTGGTCGGCGCGCTGGGTCTCGGCCTGTTGATTTCGAGCGCCGTCGAGACCCAGCAGGTCGGTTTCCAGTTGGCGATCCTGATCTCGTTCCTGCCCACGTTCATCCTGTCGGGATTCATCTTTCCGATCTCGAGCATGCCGCGCGTCCTGCAGATCGTGACGTACGCGATACCAGCGCGCTACTTCCTGACGGCGCTGCGCGCGATCGTGCTGAAGGGCGCGCGCATCGAGGCGTTCTGGGTCGAGCTCGCGGCGCTGACGCTGTTCGCGGCCGCGGTGCTGACGCTTTCTGCCGTCCGTCTTCGACGGCAATGGAGGAGCGCTTGACGTCGAACGCAGCAGCCGCGGAACCCGCAGAGAACATCTTGTCGGCGTGCTCTGCGTGTTCTGCGTTGTTTGTCGTGAAGGTCAGAGGTGGGTTTTGTTGCGTCGCATTGGATTTCTGATCTGGAAAGAGCTGATCGAGCTGAGACAGGATCCCGACCTGCTGCGCATCGTCATCGTCGCGCCGATCCTTCAACTCTTGATGCTCGGCTATGCGGCCACGACCGACATTCGCGATGTGCCGGTCGTCGTGGCCGACGCGGATCGGTCGGCGGACAGCCGCGATCTCGTCGCGCGGTTCGACGCCTCGCCCAGCTTCACCATCGTCGGCATCGTCACCAGCCCGAAGGAAGTCGATTCCTATCTGGAGCGCGGGCGCGCCTGGATGGCACTGGCGATTCCCGCCGGGTTCGGCGACTCGATGGGCCGCGGGCGCACCGAGACGCTGCAGGTGATTGCCGACGGCAGCGACGCCAACTCCACGAACGTCGCGCTCGGCTACGCGACGAACCTGCTCGCGGCGTACGCGCAGGAGAAGACTGCGGCGCGTCTGCCCGCGTCGCGCGCGCAGGCCGGCGGCATCGAGCCGAGAGTTCGCGTGTGGTTCAACGCGCGTCTCGAAAGCCGCGACTTCATGATCCCGGGCGTGCTCGCGCTGCTGCTCCTCGTCATCACCACCAATCTGTCGTCGATGGGCATCGTCCGCGAGAAGGAGCTCGGCACGCTGGAGCAATTGAACGTGACGCCGCTCGGCCGCTCGGAGCTGATTCTCGGCAAGCTGCTGCCGTACGCGCTCGTCGGCCTTGTCGACGTCTGTCTCGTGCTCGGCATCGCCGTCCTGTGGTTTCACGTGCCGCTGCGCGGCAGCGTGACGCTGTTGTTCGCGATGACGATCGTCTATCTGCTGACGACGCTCGGTCTGGGACTCTTCGTCTCGACGATCTCGTCCACGCAGCAGCAGGCGATGATGACGACGATTTTCTTTTTTCTGATGCCGATGATCTACCTGTCGGGATTCATCTTCCCAATCGAGAACATGCCGGCCGCGATTCAGCCGCTCACGTACTTGATGCCGCTGCGCTACTACCTCGTGATGCTGCGGGCGATCTTTCTGAAAGGCGTGGGTCTCGAGACGTTGTGGCCGGAGGCGCTGGCGCTTGCCGGGTGGGGTATCGCTGTGCTCGCGCTCGCTGTCGCGCGCTCGACGAAACGGATCGCTTAGCTCTTCACCGCTGTAGTGGCGAGTCCTGCTCGGTCCATACTGCGTAGGCGAGGCCAACCTTCAGTTGCAGCATGTCGGCGCTGACGCGGCGTCTGTCGTCGCCGAGCGTGCTGCTGACGGTGATGTGCGGTCGCGCGATCATGTATCCCGCGCTGACGTGGAGACCGAGCTTCTTGCTGAGGTCGTACCACATGCTGACTTCAGGCCGCGCCACCAACGTTGCGCCGGCATCTCCGCTGATCGATCGCGCGCCGAGCTCGTCGCGAAAGACGTCGCTTGCTCCGGGTGTGAGGGTGAACGACGTGAACGCAACGCCGCCGAGGAGCGCTCCGGTGATGGCGACCGCGCCGACGTGGTGCGTATAGCCATACCCGGCCATGAACGGTCTCAGTCGCAGTTCGCCGAGCTCGACGTTCCGGCCCGCGACGGACCGATCGATATCTGTCGTGTACCAGTTGAGGCCCCAGTGAAAACCAAATCCCTCTTTGCCGTGGCCGAACCGCCAGAGGAGGCCGTGTGTTTCGCTGCCGTGCGCGTCGGGACCGCCAGGCACCCTGACGCCCACCTCTCCGCCGATCGCGAATCTGTTCTCGGTCTGCGCCCGCGCCGGCAAAGCAAAGGCCAGCAACAAAACACCGGGGAGAACGAACCGGACCGAGCGCACGCGTTTCACGCTCTCGCTCGACAGCAATTCGGACGCCAACGTGCGCCGGAAAATCAGCTCTGCCGGTTGTCGCGCCTATGGATAGGCGTCTCGAGAACCGCCGCGAGCCGAGAAGCGAGCGGCGACAGGTCGTGAGGGTGGGGCCCCACGACGATAGAAGAAATCAGTGACAGACCCCGATGTCGTGGTCGAGCACGCGGCCGCTCGGCGCTTCGATGAAATCCCACTCGTAGTCCCGGTTCCGGAGCGTGAGCTTCAGGACGCCGTACGTCGACAACCGCATCGAGCTGTTCGGACGCACCGCCATCATCGAGTACAGCGTCGCGCCGCCGCTGCCGACCACGAATTGACGGATGCCGGTGGGGCTCGGCACGCCGTCCGGCGTTTGCGGCGCGAATCGCTCGTATCCGTGATCGTGTCCGTTGACGACGACGTCGACGCCCTGGCCGTACATCAACTGCCAGGCGTCGCGAAGGGTCCCGCCGTTGCTCGGCCCCGATGTGAAGCGCGGGTGGTGAAAGTACACCAGCGTGCAGGCCGGCCTGTTGAACGCGAGATCGTCCTGGAGCCATACGTACTGCTCCGATCCGACCGACAACGGCACGTTGCTGTTCAACGACACGATGTGCCATCGGCCGAGCGTGTAGCTGTAGAAGCCGAAGCAGCAGTCGCCGGCGTTCTCGCCGAAGTATCGAAAGTACGGAAGGGCGCCGGCGGATTCGTACTCGTGATTGCCGGGGCTGGGACGCGTGCGGCGCTTGTGCCGTCCCCACGTCCGGTCGTAGCAGTTCGCGAAGTCCTGTGCGCTGCCGGTGAAATAGGCGTTGTCGCCGGCGGTGAAGACGGTCGCGTCGGGAAAGTTGTCCAGCAGTCTCGCCGTCGCTTCGGCCAACCGCCCGCCGTCGTTGTCGCATTGCCCGATGTCGCCGGCGCCCACCAGGACGGCAGTCATGGGTGTGTCGAGGTCGGGCGCCGGTCCTGGTCCGATCGGAGTGGCGTTCCCGTTACCCTGGCTGCAGCCGCACGTGGCGGCGAGGAGCGCGAAGACGAACCACAACCGTGTGTACCCGGGGCCCATGGACGCTGGAATTATCGTTCAGGACTGGGCGGAGCCCTCAATGGGACTTTGAGCCCGTTTTTCGTCTCGTGCCGCGTTGGTGTATAGTGCCTGGCACCAGCACCGCCTCTTACATTCAGGCCAGTTAACCAGCGTCGCATGTCCAAAAGGGCAACCGGCGAGCGGTTCGTTTCGTCTTCGCCGGAACCGCCGATGGCCGCGGCACCTGCACGTAGAAAACGAGTCATCGCCGACGACCTCATGGTCAAATACCCCACGCGGCTCAATCCACCCGAGGATTGGAGTCACCAACTCATAACCGAAGGCGCCGGCGTCGAGTCGGCCGCCCGGCAACATTCGAAGCGTGAGCGTCCATGATCCTGCCTCCCAAGCCGCCGTCTGCCGATCGCCTGGTCGTCGACGCCGCCGACCGTCGTCACGCGCTCGTCGACGTGATTCGCGGCGCGCGCCGCGAGATCACGCTGTCGCTGTTCCGCTGCAACGACGACGCGATCTTCACCGAGCTCGCCGCGGCGACCGCACGCGGCGTCGCCGTCGACGTGCTCGTCACGTCGCGAGCCAAGGGCGGCCAGAAACGGCGCGAGAAGCTCTGGAGCGCGCTCGAGCGCACCGGCGCGGCGGTGCACGCGTACAGCGATCCGGTCGTGAAATACCACGCGAAGTACCTCGTGGCAGACGACGGACCGGCGGTGGTCGCCTCGCTGAACTTCACGCGGAAGTGCTTCAAGAAAACGTGGGACGCGCTCGTCGTCACGCACGATCCCGCGGTCGTCTCGGGGCTGAAGGCGCTGATGGCGGCCGACTGCAACGCATCGCCGCTGCCGGCCAATCTCTCGCCGCGGCTCGTCGTCGGACCGGAGCGCGCGCGTGTCCAGTTGACGACGCTCATCAAACAGGCGAAGCGCAGCATCCGGTTGATCGACGCGAAGGTGTCCGATCCGGATCTGGTCGACCTGCTCAAGAAGCGGCGTGCCGACGGCATCGCCGTCGATCTCTATGGCGCGAAACGGTACGGCGCGCTCAGGTCGCACGGGAAGATCATGCTCGTCGACGACTCGACGCTGGTGGTCGGCAGCCTCGCGCTCGCGGCGTTGAGCCTCGACTTCCGCCGCGAGGTCGCGATCGTCGTCACCGACCAGACGGCAATCGAGGACGCGCTCCAGCTTTTCGCGACGGTTGACGCGGCTCAGCGCGGCGCGCCGCCATTGACCACCGACGTCACCGGTGAGGCGCTGTGGTGAAGATCGCGAAGATCCTGATCGTTCTGGCTGCCGCGGTGATGCTTGGATCGCCGTCGGCGGCGCGCGCCACGATACACGATCAGGAGTCCACGCCGCCGGCCCCGAAGGCTGATAAAGAAAAGACGGCTGATAAAGAAAAGAAGGCCGAGAAAGAAAAGAAACCGAAGAAAGAGAAGAAGGCCAAAAAGAAATCCAATGTGCCGGCGCCCGACGAAGGGCCGTCCGCCACCGACACGGACGCCGCGCCGCCTGCGCCAGCCGATCAGCTCGAGCCCGAAAGTACGGGGACGCGCGTCACGTGGAAGCAGCATCCGAGCTTCCGGATCGGATCGGCATTCCGGATGGACTTCCAGGCCAAGTTTCAGGAGGACGTCCGCGACACCTATGTCGGCGAGCCGGAGCTGGCGCGCACCGACCTGCACCGCAATCGCATCGGCGTGCAGGGGCGCCTGTTCAAGCACATCGAGTACGAAGTCGAGCGCGAGCTCACCGAGAAAGAGCTGGACGCCGGCAGGAATCCGAAGTCGCCGTGGAAAGACGTCAACGTGGACCTGACGTACATCAAGAACGCCCAGGTGAAGATTGGGAAGTTCAAGATTCCCTTCAGCCTCGATCAGCTCACGGGCGTGACGCACAACGACTTCGTGTATCGCTCGCTCGGCGCGAACTACCTCGCGCCCTCGCGCGACATCGGTGTGATGGTCCACGGCAGCTTTCTGAAGCACGGGCTGCAGTACTGGTCCGGCGTGTTCAGGCACGACGGCGACAACGCGCGCTCGAGCAGGATTGAAGGCGGCGACCAGACGGTCGCGGCGCGCGTCACCGGCACGCCGTTTCGCGTGATGACACAAGGCCTCGGAGAAATCGAGCTCGGCGCCGCATTCGCCATCAGCCAGTTGTCGGATGATTCCTTCAGACCGAATGGCTTGCGCGGCCGGACGATCATGACTCAGCACATGTTTTACGAGCCGGTCTACGTCAAAGGCGAGCGCCGGCGATGGGAAGCCGACGTGGACTGGACCGCGGGACCCGCGTCGGCTCGCGCGGAATACATGGGGGTCACCGACGATCGACAGCAGCAAGGCATCGGCGACGACGATCTTCCGGATGCGCGCGCCCGAGCCTGGTACGTCTCCGGCACCTGGCTGCTCACCGGCGAGAAGAAAGAGCGGCCGGTGAAAGCGGCCGGAGATTTTCTGCAGGGCGGATGGGGCGCGCTCGAAGTGGGGGCGCGCTACGAGCGGCTGTGGTTCGACAGCGTCGGCGGCACGGACCTGCCATCGCGGAATCCGCGTGCGGAGACGATTCTGCCGACGGCCGATCGGGCGTTGACGCTCGGCGTCAACTGGACGGTCAACCGGTTCATCAAGGTCCAGATCAACGGAATCCGGGAACAGGTGGAAGATGTCGAACGTAATCCCGTACCAGGCGGCGCGGCATTCTGGAGCCGAATCGTGCGTCTCCAGTTCGTGCTGTAGAAAAGCATGGGTTCATTGAAGCATTCCTGGAACACGTCCCGTGGTCTTCTTTGCGCGCTTTGCGGTCTTTGCGTTCTTCTCGGAAGTCTGCTCGCACCGGCGCTCGCGCGGGCGCAGGACGATCCCGCCGGCGCGCTCTTCGACGACGGCACGCTGCACGACATCCGGCTGACGATCAGTCCGCGCGATTGGGAATCGCTGAAGGAGCACTTCCAGGACAACACGCGGTACCCGGCGGATCTGCGATGGCGTGACGTCACGGCCCGCGGCATCGCCATCCGCTCGCGCGGCAACGGCAGCCGGAGCGGCAGCAAGCCCGGCCTGAAGGTCGACATCAACTATTACTCGGCGGACCAGCGATTTCTGGGTCTGAAGAATCTCATCCTGCGGAACAACACGCAGGACGCGTCGAACATGCGCGAGCTTCTGAGCATGAAGTTCTTCCGGCGGATGCAGATCAAGTCGCCGCGCGAAGCGTTCGCACGGCTCTTCGTGAACAACGTGTACGCCGGCCTTTACACGATTGTCGAAGACATCGACAAGGACTTCCTGCAGAAGAACTTCAACGAGAACGACGGCTATCTGTACGAGTACGACTTCGACGAGAGCACCCGCATTCCGTACGCGTTCGAATATCTCGGCAGCGACCCGGACAAGTACGTCCCGTTGCCGTTCAAGGCGCAGACGCACGAAACCAGTCCGCGCGCGGACGTCATCGAGCGGTTCATCTGGACCGTCAACGAAGCGCCCGCCGCTTCGTGGCGACAGCGGATGGACGAGTTCCTCGACCTGAACGCGTTCATGCGGTACCTCGGCGTCGAGAATTTTCTCGCGGAAGAAGACGGCCTCACCGGCGACTACGGGCCCAACAATTTCTTCATCTACCGATTCGAGAACCGGAACCTGTTCACGTTTGTGCCGTGGGACAAGAGCAACACGTTCTGGGCCAGCCCGGACTACTGGATTTTCAGGAACATCAAGGATGGTCCGGAGAACTTTCGCAACCGCCTCGTGCTGCGCGCACTGACGTACGACGATCTGCGCGACGAGTATCTGAACACGCTGCTCACGTGCGCCGACTCGGCGCTGGAAGATGGATGGCTGGAGCAGGAAGTGTCCACGCAGTACGATCGAATCCGATCTGCCGCGCTGAGCGACACGATCAAGCCGTTCTCGAACGAGCAGTTCGAGGCGGCGATCGAGGATCTCAAGACGTTCGCGCGGAACCGGAGCGACGCGGTGAGGCGGATGGTCGCCGAGGAGCGGCCGCAGCCGTGATCGCGGCAGCCGTTGGCGACTTCACGTGAGGAAATGCAACCACGAAAGCACGAAAACACGAAACCCGAACAGGTCTTTTTCGTGCTTTCGTGGTTGCGTTTAACGGGCGCTGCGAACTCTACTTCGCGCCCGCAAGTAAGTCCCCATCCGATCCATCAGCTCGGCGCGCGTGACGCCGTTGGCCGCGCCCGCCACGTGCTCGCAGCCGAACTCCACGAACCCGCCGCTCATATGGCTGCGGCTGCCGCGCGCTGAGGCGCCAGCGAATCGCCGCGCGTCTGGGCGCGGCGCGAACTGAAACAGATTCGACAGCCAGGCGGCGCCGAGTCCGGCCGCGCGGCCGAACGCGATCGCCGTATCCACGTACGGCGCTGCAACAACGCAGCGGCCTTCGGCGAGAGCGGGACGGATTTCCCATCGCAGGCGAAAGGCGAGATCCGCCGCGTAGAGGAGCAGCAGCGTCCGCACGGAGGGCTGGCCGGCGTCGGCGTCGGCGACGGCGAGCTCTTCGAACAGACCCGACGCGTCCCAGTGGCTGACGCCGCTCCGCGCCGCGCGGTCGATCGACGTCAGCGCCGCGCGCGCCGCCGCCGTGATGGCCGGTCCGGCGACGCCGTCGACCGCGATCAGCGCCGGCTTGCGCCCCGTCAGGCTCGTCACGCTTCGCCTCCGCCCATCGCGAGCCATTCCGCGACCGCGTCGGCGTTCCAGTCGGACCACGGACGCTTCTCGCCTTGACGGAAGAGGTCGCGGATCTGGCGATGCTGATCGCCAATCGACTGCTCGGCGTCGACGGTGAGGAAGTTGAAGATGAGCGCGAGCGACTCGTACTCGCGAATGACCCGCGTGATGAATCGCTGATAGCTCTCGACCGGATCCTCGACCTCGGTAACGTCCTGTCCCGCTTCGTAGAAGCGCGGCGTCCGCGTCGCCAGAATGCGTTTGCCCGACGTCCCCGCCGACACCGCGAAATAAAACACGAGGTCGGGCCAGAGCAGCGGCTGATAGAGCTTCAGCACCCAATCGAGATCGAGGCCGCGCGCCACGTCGCGCGCGAGTCCGGTGAACAGAAACCGATCGGCGATGACGACCTTGCCCGCCCAGAGCGCCGGCAGAATCACCTGCTCGACGCGGTGGCGGAAGTCGGCGCCGTGCAGGAGTGAGAATTCCTCGGGGCTCAGCGCGCGGACCGCCTTGCGGCTCCTGATGATCGGCTTGATCAGATCCGACGAGTTCCATTTCGTCGTGACGACGTCGTAGCCTTCGGCCTTCAACCACGTCTTGAACAGCTTTCGCTGCGTCGTCTTGCCGGAGCCGTCGGGGCCCTCGAAGGCGACGAGGAGTCCGCGGCGGCGGGAGCCGTCGGTGAAGTGTGCGCGCGCGCGCTGACGCAGCCCGCGCAGAGAGGGAGCCGATGGCGTCATCGAAAGAAGTGGAAAAGCGGGGCCATCATACTCCAGGCGCCCGAAGTCAAAGTGCCTCGCAGAATGACGCGCTCCACCACGGAGGACACGGAGGACACGGAGGAAAAATCCTGTTTTCTAGGGATTGAACCTCTGTGTCCTCCGTGTCCTCCGTGGTGGTTAGGTTCAGCCGTCACTGAGCACGCCCTTAGAACGTCTGCCTCGCCACCCACTCCCGCAGCAGCGAATCGACGACGGCGTAGCGATCGCCGTCGCGCGCGACTACGTCGTCGCGCACCAGCGCGGCGAGGGCGCGCTGCACCGTGGACGCTCCACCGAGGCGATGCCGCGTCCGGACGTCGGCAGAGAGCAGGCCGCGGCCGTTTTCGAGCACGACCGCGCGCAGCGCGGCGCGCTGGGTGAGGGTCAGGTGCTGCCAGACGGTCTCGAAGATCATCTGATGCTCGGCCAGCAGCCGCCGCAGCGCCTGATGCAAATCGTCGAGCGTCGCGCGGCGGCGGTTGCGGCCCGCCTCTGCTCGCTGGCGGATTGCGCGAGCTACGGCGAGGCTCGCCGGAGCGCTGCGAAGGCGGCCGCGGACTTCGTCCCACGTCTCGTGCGCGAGCCGTTGAACGTCGTACGGCAGGTTCTCGGCGAGCTCGACGATCGCCGCGCCGAGACCGGCTTCCGGCTTCATGCCGGAGCGCGCGAAGCGGGCGTCGATGAAGGCGGCGAACTCGTCGGCGGGGATCTTGTCCAGTCGCATCACCGGGCCGGCCTTGTAGAAGGGGCGCCGCGGCGACAGCATCCGCTCCATCAGGCTCGGCTCCGACCCCGCGAAGACGTAGCCGACTTCGCGCTGATGCTGGACGGCGGCGCGCAGCGCGTGCTCGACCGATCCGCCGTCGTAGCCGGCGATGGCCTGAAACTCGTCGAGCGCGACGATGACTTTGCGCCGGCGCGTCTCGGCGAGCCGCGCGGGCAGCGCGAACACTTCCTGCGCCAGCCGCGACTCGTCGCGCTCGCTCCGCACGTTTGGAAACCTGACGATTCGGGGATCGTTCCCGACGTCGATCCGCGTGGAGGATATGGTTTCGCGCAGCCACGACCGCGCGCGATCCCAGGCCGTTTCGGCGGAGACGAGGGCCCGCGCGTACCCTTCGAGGAACGCGACGTACGAGCTGAAGCTGCTGACGGTGACCTCGACCGCGATCGCGCCGCGCCGCGTCATCGTCGCGAGCGCGCGCCGGATGAGCGACGACTTGCCGTACCGGCGCGGCGAGATGAGGAAGATCTTCTGGGCGGCCTCGAGGTCGCGCACCAGGCGCTCGAGCTCGTCGACGCGGTCGACGAACGCCGCCGCCGGCACCACTTCGCCGTACACGAACGGGTTCTGGGTTACGTCAAACAGCGTAATGG
>DASYQZ010000144.1:0-18972 GCA_036004865.1 Vicinamibacterales bacterium | reverse complement strand
ATAGCGAGGCTGGTCTAAACAAGTCTGAAGTCTGAAGTCTGAAGAGAAGTTGGAAGTCTCGAAGCGAAACGCCTCGCCCACGCGCGAGTGTTCAGCGTTTCCGGCTTCGGCTGCTTCGGACTTCACTTCAGACTTCAGACTGATCGGCCGGGGACATGGGTAACAAATTAGTCCAGCGACATGGGTAACAGTTGATCGGAGTTTCTGATCATTGTGCTTTTCCGTTTTTGGTGTCAGGCGCGGAGCCGGCGTAGCCGGCGGAGCGCCCAGCCGTCACTGCGGTAGCGATCGGGTGAAGCGTGCGCTGACGTTCGTCGTACCGAGCGAGCGCGACGGTGGCAAAGTGCACCGTCCAGAGACCATCATCGACTTCTTCGAAGGCGACATCGGTAGACGCCAACGCGGTGGCGACAAACAGCGGCGCGCCGTCCCACGACACAGTCCCGACGCTGCTCACACGTCGCACTTCCATGTGCGCCGGGTACTCAAGCGCGGGCAGGCGCCGCGGCAAGGATCGGCGCGACGGCGTATAGCACGTGGCTGGCGGTTGATCGCGCAGCGCTTCATGGGGCCGCTCCTCGTTGTATTCCCGGATGAATCGGCGGAACCGCTGCTGTTGGGCGCTGCAATTCGGCGCCGGCGGCCGCGTGGTTTCCGCTTTCAACACCCGATGGAATTGCTCGTGCGATCCGTTCTGTTCGGGATGGCCAGGCCTGATGCGTTCGGGAATGATGCCCAGACGGATCCACCAGACCGAGAGCGCCGACAGCCCCGCCAAGCCCGGACTCGCGAACGGGCCACCATTGTCGCTGCGGATGCGGTCGGGCAGGCCGTACTCCGCGAACGCGCGCGCGAATCGGCGCTGCGTCGCCGCGAATGTGCGACCGAGCAACCCGTCGCAGCGGAGCACGAATCGACTGAAGCCATCCCGCAACGTCAAGGGATAGCAGTACACGCCATCGCCCGTGCGAAATTCCCCTTTAAAATCGGTGGTCCAGACGTGATTGGCCGCCGCGATCGGGGCGAGCGGCGATGCGGGGGCGTGCGGCGAGTGTGCGCGACGGCGACGCGGCGCGACCAAGCCGTGCTGCTTGAGCAGCGTACAGACAGTCGACCGGCTTGGCCAGTCGGCATCAGGTTGCTGCCGTGCCACCACCGCGAGCAGCTTCTTTGCGCCCCAACGCGGGTGTCGGCGACGTTGCGCCAGCAGCGCCTCGACCAGGTCGGAGTC
The DNA here is from genome assembly GCA_036004865.1 of Vicinamibacterales bacterium. Lineage (GTDB taxonomy): Bacteria > Acidobacteriota > Vicinamibacteria > Vicinamibacterales > CAVVIG01 > QHWF01. The sequence goes on along the minus strand of DASYQZ010000144.1, from coordinate 17,741 downwards.
AGTCGCCTGCGGACTGAGACGCGGTCGACGCGATCGATCCTGCAAGCCGCCTGCGCCGTCCGTGTCGTAGCGCTCGAGCCACTTGTAGCCGGTCTTCCGACTGATTCCGTACTGCGCCGCGAGCTCGGTCATCGTGAACAGCTCGCTCTCGAACTCCCGAACGAATTCCAGGCGTTGCTCCATGGGCGACGTCTCGCGCCACGGCATCGAGGCACCTCCAGCGTTGCAGGAGCCCCGTCCCTGTGGCGAATAGTGTTACCCATGTCGCTGGACTGAAGTGTTACCTATGTCCCTGGACTGAACCGAGTTGAGAGTTGAGAGTTGAGAGTTGAGAGTTGAGAGTTGAGAGTGAGAGTTGAGAGTTGAGAGTTTTCAGAAGCGCGTAATCGGCACCCCGGCCTTGCAGAGCGGGCAATCCGCGGCGTTGAAGTTCTGCGGCGCCCGATACTCCGCGAGCGCGATGTTCGGGATGCCGAGATCGGCGATCGCTTCACCCCGATCGTAAATCTGCACGGTCGCGAGCACCGCTCCACCGGCCTCCTTCACGAGCGCGGCGCAACGCGCGAACGTCTCGCCCGTGTTCCGCACGTCGTCCGCCAGCAGCACGCGTTTCCCTTCCAACTCGCGGCGGTAGAAGTCGCGCAGGTTGAAGCCGCGCGCCCCGTCGGAGTTGAACGGCGCGAAACTGCACGGCGGGTGCGTCAGGCTGCGGCGGCTGTCGAGGAGCCCCGCGATCGTGTGCGCGAGCAGCGCGCCGCCGGTCACCGGTCCCGCCACGACTTCGGTCCGCTGCACGAGATCGCCGGGCAGCAGATCGATCAAATCCTGCGCGAAGCGCCAGATCGTCGACGGATGCCGGAACAACTGATGCGCGTTCAGGTACACGCGTCCGTGGAATCCGTTGCCGTAATCGAAGTGTCCGTCGAGCATCAGGACCTCCGACTGCTGGAGGTCCTTCAGCGCCTTCTCTCGAATCTCCACGCGTTTGTCCACGGATCCTCGCTCGGCTGAAGCCGTCGCTCTACACCTGAAGACCGACCGCTTCGTTCACGTAAACGGCGCGACCGCCCACGATGGTCGCCGCGACGCCGCCGCGCAGCGTCCAACCGTCGAACGGAGTGTTTCTCGACTTCGATCGCATCGTCGCCGCCGACACGGTGACGGCGAGGTCCGGCGCCAGGATCGAGATGTCTGCCGGCGCGCCTTCGGCCAGCGAGCCGCCGGTGACCTGAAGAATCCGCGCGGGATTCACCGACAACAACTCGACGAGGCGCGAGACCGAAATGACGCCCGCGTGAACGAGCCGATCGAAGCAGAGCGACACCGCCGTCTCGAGGCCCGTGATGCCGAACGGCGCGTGGTCGAACTCGACGCGCTTCTCGTCGTAGTGATGCGGCGCGTGATCGGTGGCGATGGCGTCGACGCTGCCGTCGGCGATGCCGGCGAGCATCGCATCGCGATCCGCGGCGTCGCGCAGCGGCGGGTTCATCTTCACGTTCGTGTCGTACGCAATCGGCGCACGGAGCATCTCGTCGGTGAGCACGAAGTGATGGGGCGTCACCTCGCACGTGACGCGCGCGCCGCGGCTCTTGCCCCACCGGACGGCGTCGAGCGTCTGCCGCGCGCTCATGTGCGCGACGTGGACGGCGCCGCCCGTCAGCTCGGCGAGCGCGATGTCGCGCAGCGCCATGATCGATTCCGCCTGGCCCGGAATGCCGCGCAGCCCGAGCGCCGAGGCGTGAAACCCTTCGTGCGCGACGCCGTCGCCCTTCAGCGTCTGCTCCTCGCAGTGCTCGATCACCGGCATGCCGAACATGCCGGCGTACTCGAGCGCGCGGCGCATCAGCATCGCCGTCGCGACCGGACGCCCATCGTCTGTGATCGCCACACAGCCGGCCTGCCGCAGCTCGCCGATTTCCGCGAGCTGCTCGCCGGCCTGGCCGCGCGACACGGCGCCGATCGGATACACGCGCGCGAGATTCGCCTCGGCCGCTTTTTTGAGGATGTACTCGGTGACGCCGGCGTTGTCGTTCACGGGGCTCGTGTTCGGCATGCACGCGACCGCGGTGAAGCCACCCGCGACCGCCGCCGCCGTCCCGGTGGCGACCGTCTCTTTGTGCTCCTGCCCCGGCTCGCGCAGGTGGACGTGCATGTCGATCAGTCCAGGGCACACCACCAGCCCGCTCGGGATTTCGACGACCGCGACAGCACCGTCGACGTGCAGGTCGCGGCCGACGCGCGCGATGCGATCGCCGTCCACGAGCAGATCGAACACGCCGTCGCGGCCGTTGGCCGGATCGACGAGGCGTCCGCCTTTGAGCAGCCGCTTCACGACTCAATCTCCTTCGACACCGCCGGCGAGCAGGTACAGGACGGCCATCCGCACGGAGACACCGTTGGCGACCTGCTCGAGGATCACCGAGTACGGACCATCGGCGACCTCGGATGAAATCTCGATACCGCGATTCATCGGTCCGGGATGCATGATGATAACGTCCGGCTTCGCCCGCGCCACGCGCGCCGGCGTCATGCCGAACGTGTTGAAATACTCGCGCACCGACGGGAAGAAGGCGCCGTGCATGCGCTCCTGCTGGATGCGCAGCATCATGATGACGTCCGCGTCCCGCACTGCCTCGTCTACGCGCGTCGACACGCGGACCCCGAGCCGCTCGATGCCGATCGGCACGAGCGTCGACGGTCCGCAGACGCAGACGTCGGCGCCGAGCTGGGTCAGCAGCAGCACGTTCGACCGCAGCACGCGGCTGTGCAGCAGATCGCCGACAATCGTCACGTTCAAGCCGTCGATTCGCTTTTTGTGCTCGCGGATCGTGAAGGCGTCGAGCAGCGCCTGCGTCGGGTGCTCGTGCATGCCGTCGCCGGCATTGATGACGCGCGACTTGCAGATCCGCGACAGCAGGTGGCATGCGCCTGACGAGGCGTGGCGGAGGACGATCACATCGGGCGCCATCGCCTCGATGTTCATCGCGGTGTCGGCCAGCGTCTCGCCCTTCAACACGCTCGAGGCCGCGACCGCGATGTTCAGCGTGTCGGCGCTCAGCCGCTTTTCGGCGATCTCGAACGACGTCCGCGTCCGCGTGCTCGGCTCGTAGAAGAGGTTGACGACCGTCTTGCCGCGGAGCGTCGGGACTTTCTTGATCGGCCGCTGGCCGATCTCGCGCATCGCTTCGGCGGTGTCGAGAATCAGGTAGATCTCGTCGCGGGTCAGATCGCCGATGCCGAGGAGATCTTTCTTCATGCGTCCTGGATCTCCACGTCGTCGCGGCCATCGATTTCCGTCAGGTGCACCTGCACGCTCTGCGACAGCGACGTCGGCAGGTTCTTCCCGACGTAGTCGGCTTTGATCGGCAGCTCGCGGTGGCCGCGGTCCACCAGCACGATCAGTTGAATCGCTTTCGGCCGGCCGAAATCGATCAGCGCGTCGAGCGCCGCCCGGATCGTTCGCCCGGTGTACAGGACGTCGTCCACCAGCAGAATCCGCTTGTCGTCGATCGAGAAGGGGATTTCGGTCCTGCGGATGACCGGCTGCGGTCCGACCGCGTGGCGCATCAGATCGTCGCGATAGAGCGTGATGTCGAGCGCGCCGGTCGGAATCTCTTGACCGTTGATCTCGTGGATCGCCGACGCGAGCCGCCTGGCGATCGGCACGCCGCGTGTACGGATGCCCACGAACGCCAACCGGACGATGTCTCCAGGACCGCCGGGCGTGACGTGTCGCTCGAGGATTTCGTGTGCGATTCGGGTGAGCGTGCGGCCGATACGGACCGCGTCGAGGACGACCGGCATGAACACCTCTTTGCGTTCTCACTGGAACGCGTTAAAGAGCGGCCGAGATTATAACAGACCGTCAGAGAACTGCGGCCGTCCTACGTGAAGATCAGGCGTGCGGGTGGCCCCCACGCCAGTAAAGGGAGATTGCATGACTCGCATGGGACGCCTCGGCTTGTTTCTGTTGTGGCTGGCCTCGCTCGCGATCGTCGGCGCCGTGGCGTCGGCGCAAACCCGCCGCGATCCCGGCGCGGTGATTTCGGGCGCCGACATCGGGTTCCGGCCGGACGGATGGAACGGCAAAGCCCGGACCAGCACGTGGGTCGTCCGGATCAACGGCGAGTGGGTCGAGGCACAGTCGACGATGCGGGCCGTGCCGGCGACGACGCGCTGAGCCGCATCGCGTCGGCCAGCCACGATGTCAGCTCGCGATCGACCTGCTTCGGATCGTCGAGGCGGATCTCGAGATGCCAGCGGTTCGCCGACGTCTGCTCGCGCTTGACGATCCGCGTGCTCGCGATGTCGCTCGCCGACTTGATCGTCAGGACGATCGCGTCCTTTCGTGTCGCGACGCCGGCGAACGCCGATTTCGTGACGAGATGAATCGACGTCTTCTTCGGCTCCTCGCGGAACGGCCCGATCGATTCGGCGGCCTCGAGAATCCGGCGGTAAATCTCAGCGACTCTGGTCGACATCCTTGATGAACCTGATGAGGCCATCGAAGTACACCTGCTGATCGTCGTACATCGCCATGTGGCTGCCGTTGGGACAATAGAGGTATCGTCCCTTCGGCATCTGCTTCGACATCTTCTCCATGTGCGCAGGATCCATCGTGTCGTACTTCGCCCCGATGGTCAGCGCCGGCACACCGATCTTTCCGAGGTCCGCCATTCGATCCCAGTTCGCCAGCTTGCCGCTTGCGCCGAGCTCGCTCGGTCCCTGCATCGGCACGTAGACCTTCGGGTTGAGGTGCTTGAACGCGCGGTTCACCGGATCGGGCCACTGATCGGGCGGCATCCGCAGAATGTGCTGCGTGTAGTGATGTGGAACGAGCAGCTCCATGTACTTCGGGTTGTCGGTCATGCCTCTCGCCTCGAGCGCTTGGATCTCGGCGAGCGCCTTCTGATCCATCGCGGGCATCAGCACGTTTTTCGCGTACTCGTTGTAGGCTGGAATGCTCGCCATCATGTTGGAGATGACAAGCCCTTTCAGGTGCTGCTGATACTTGAGCGCGTACTCGATGGCGAGCAGGCCGCCCCACGACTGGCCGACGAGATAGAAGTTCTGTCGATCGAGGCCAAGCGCCGACCGCACCTGCTCCACTTCCTCGACGAACCGCGGCAGGTCGACCAGATCCGGATCGTCGGGCTGATCGCTGTACGCCGATCCCAGCTGGTCGTAGTAGTAGTACTCGATGCCCGCTTTCGGAAAATAGCTGTCGAACGCCTCCATGTATTCGTGGGTCGCGCCCGGCCCGCCGTGCAGCAACAGCGCCTTCATCGACACGTTGTTGCCGACGCGCTTGGTCCACACCTTGAACGTGCCTTTCGGCGTGTTGATCGGAATCAGCTTCACCCCGCCTGTCAGACGATCGTCGCGGCCCGAGTAATCGAGATAGGTTTCCGACGGCGGAGGCGGCGCCGTCTCTCGCGCGCAGGCACTGAAGGCGAGAGCAGCGGCCGCAACCATCATCCATCTCGTCATGTCACCTCTCATAGGTCGGGATGAACGTAATCGGGCGCTCCTCGATGAACGCGCGCTGAAACAGGTCGGTGCGTGCGTAGCCGTCCATGTCGCGGCCGATCGGCAACCCGAGGAAGTACAGGATCGTCGGCACGATGTCGACGACCGACGCGCGTGCCTGCTGGCGGCCGCGGGCGACCGAGCCGCCGTAGGCCATGAGAAATCCGTCGGGCGCCGCTTCGTGCGTGCCGCTGACGTCGGGATCGCCGATGAGCCGTTCGATGACGCGCTTGCCGAATCCGAGCGGCTCCATGCCGTAGCCCGAGACGACCAGCAGCAGATCGTCGGGGCCGACCGCTGCCATCGCGCGGCCGATGGCCTCGTCGATGATGGCGTAGTGGCGATCGAGCACGGCGCCGAGCCGCCGGCGCTCCTCGTCCGTCACGTCGCCGAACTCGGACGGCATCGCGTAGCGCAGAAAATAATGGCCGATCGGATCGAGGCTCTGGTACCGCGTCAGCGTCACCTGCACCTGCCGCGCGCGCGCCATCGCCTGCGCGATCGCATCGTAGATGCGATCGGTCCTGCCGGGCGTTTCGTACCGTGAATCGCCGGCCAGCGACGCGCTCACGACGGCGGCGTCGTTGACGGCGCCCGCGGTGGTTTCCAGGGCCGCCAGCGCGTCGGCCTGGAGCTCGGGCGGCGCAATGGTCGACGGCTCGTCGATGCCCGACGCGGTTGCGGCCAGACGCAGGTACATGTCGCTCACGACGAACCCGCGGACGGGCGGCGCCGGCTGCGTCAGCGGCCAGCCGACGACGCCGACGGGAATGCCGGCCGTGCTGAGGATGCTCCACAGCGTGCGCGCGCGAAACGTCGTCGACGTGTGCGGCTGCTCGATCAGGAATCCGAAGCGGACCAGGCCGTGCGCGAAACAGAAATCGGGCAGGAGCTGCAGCGATCCGCCGCCGCCCTGCAGTTGGTAGATTCCCGCCGACCGCACGCCGTTCTTCTGCGGCAGCTTGCCGGTGGCGACGGCGGCCCACACCGCTTCGGGCGACGTCGGGTGAATCGTCGCGAGATGCCGCGCCGCGCCCGCGTCGAGCATCCGGCCGAAGTTCGGCAGACGTCCCTCCGCCGTCGCGCCGGTGATGAAATCGAGCGACCCCGCATCGAGCGCGATGACGGTGACGCGCGCCGAGCGCTCGGGCGGCGCGGCGTCGAGCGCGGCGTCGAGCGGACGCGCGTCCAGCAGCGGCGGCACGCCACGGCCGCGCAGCGCGAGCGGCGCCGCGATCGAGGCGCCGGCGATGACCACGAACAGGAATCCCCACACGGCGCGCGCTTCCGGCCGCCGGCGCCGGAACGCCGCGAGGACCACGAACAGCGCGGATGCGCCGGCGAGCACCGCCACGCTCGACCGCAGCGCGTCGGCGGTGACGGGATCGATCACGCGGCCGAACGCGTCCGCGTTCGCCCACATCAGCGCGGCGCCGGCGGCAGCCGAAATGCTGCCGAGCCACGCGAGCACGTCGACGCTGATCCACGCGGGCGAGAACACTTCGCGTGCGAACATCTGCCGGAGGACGAGCAGGACGTAACAGGCGACCGTCAAATGCACGGCGTAGAACAGGCCGACCGTCGTCGCGAACGGCTCGAGCCGGAGCGGATGCAGCGGCAGCATCGGATTGAGATGCAGCACGAGCGCGAGCACGTACGCGGTCGCGAGGCACGCGGCCGCCATCGAGTTGCTGAGCATTCGGAGGTAGCGCACGGCTTTTCCACCGCGGGGCCCCATCCCCGCTCGCGGAGTATACTGCCGCGATGCCGATCGACGTCGCGGCAGAGGTGATCGCCAACCTGCGGCTCTCGTCCGATTACCACGTGCTCGCCCTCGCCGCGCCGGCGATCGCCGCCGCGAGCGCGCCCGGACAATTCGTGATGCTGAAGGCGAGCGCCGGTCATGACCCGTTGCTGCGCCGTCCGTTCTCGGTGTTCGAAATTCTGCGCAGCCACGATGGAACGCGGAGCGGCATCTCCATCCTCAGCAAGCGCATCGGTGTCTCGACGCGGCTGCTCTACGATGCGCGCGCCGGCGATCGCATCGCGTGCCTCGGCCCGCTCGGCCGTCCGTTCACGATCGTCGAGCCGCCGACCGAGGCGTGGATGGTCGCCGGCGGCGTCGGTCTCGCGCCGTTCGCAACGCTGGCCGAGTCGCTTCGCGCGCGCGGCGTGCGCAGCACGTTGTTCTACGGCGCCCGCCGCGCGGCGGATGTGTTCTATCTGGATTTTTTTCGCGCGCTCGACGTCGACCTCGTGATCACGACCGAAGACGGCAGCGCCGGCGAGACCGGACGCGTCGTGGCGCCGCTCGATCGCCGTCTGTCGTCACGACCGGCGACCGCGGCGGTGATGATTTACGCATGCGGCCCGGAAGGGATGCTCGCCGCCGCGGCGCGGACGGCGATCAAGCATCACCGGCCTTGTCAGGTGTCGGTCGAGCGCGTCATGGGGTGCGGTCTGGGCGGCTGCTACAGTTGTGTGGTGCCGATGCGCGGCGAAGACGGCGGCGCGCATCACGTGCGGTCGTGCCTCGCGGGGCCGGTGCTCGCGGCGGATCAGATCGTGTGGGATTAACTTAATTAGCCGCGCCTATGGAACACAAAGAACACCGAGGACACAAAGGACACAAAGAAACGCGGTGTCTTCGCGTCTTCGGGGTTGCATGTGCATTCTTGCCTTTGTGTCCTTCGTGTCCTTTGTGTTGATTCAGCGCTGATATGGATCTTTCGGTTCGGATAGGCGCGCTCACTCTGAAGAACCCGTTGCTCGCCGCGAGCGGCTGCTTCGGCTACGGCGTCGAGTACGCCGACGTCATCGACCTCTCGTCGCTCGGCGGCGTCGTCTCGAAAGGTCTGTTCCTCAGCGAACGTGAGGGTCATCCCCCGCCGCGCATCGTCGAAACGCCTGCGGGGATGCTGAACGCGATCGGCCTGCAGGGCATCGGCGTCCGCCGCTTCGTCGACGAAAAGCTGCCGGAGCTGCGCGCGCGCAACGCGACCGTGTTCGTCAACGTGTGCGGCACGACGCTCGACGAGTACGTGGAGGTGACGCGCATTCTGTCCGACGCCGAGGGCGTCGATGCGCTCGAGCTGAACATCTCCTGCCCGAACATCAAGGAAGGCGGCATCCAGTTCGGCTGCAGCCTCGCCGGCACGTTCGACGTCGTCAGCGCCGTGCGCAAAGTGACGCGGCTGCCGGTGATTCCGAAGCTGACGCCGAACGTCACCGACGTCGCGTCGTTCGCGCGCGCCGCGGAAGACGCCGGCGCCGACGCCGTGTCGCTCGTGAACACGTTTCTGGCGATGGTGATCGACGTCGAGACCCGGCGGCCGAAGATCTCGAACATCGTCGGCGGGTTGAGCGGACCGGCCATCCGGCCGATCGCCGTGCGGATGGTGTACGAGTGCGGGCAGGCGGTGAAGATTCCCGTCATCGGCATGGGCGGCATCGCCGACGCGCGCGACGCGCTCGAGTTCATGATCGCGGGCGCGACCGCCGTCCAGGTGGGCACGGCGAACTTCGTCGACCCGTTCATCTGGTCGAAGCTCCTGGACGGCATGCGCGAGTACATGGGTCGTCACAACATCGAGAGGGTCTCGGATTTGGTTGGGACCATCGACGCGCGGCACTCCGTCGCGGAGCGGAGCGGGGCGTAGGGGTCGACCGGGGTAGGGACCCCGGAGTAAAACGATGTGGCGTGGCCGGGGGCCGGGGGCCCCCGGAGTAAACATGGATCAGCTCCTAGTCGCGTTGGATGTCGACACCGTTGCCGAAGCGCGCGCGCTCGCCGATCGACTGCGCGGGATCGCTGGCGGATTCAAGATCGGCAGCCGGCTATTCACGAGCGAAGGACCGGCAATCGTCGAAGAGCTCGCCGGCCGCGGTGATCGCGTGTTTCTCGATCTGAAGTTCCACGACATTCCGAATACCGCCGCGGGCGCAGTGGCCGCGGCGACGCGGCTGGGCGTCTGGATGATGACCGTGCACGCATCCGGCGGCGGCGCCATGATGCGCGCCGCCAGAGAGGCCGCCCGCCAGGAAGCGGCGCGAGCCTCGCGGCCCGCTCCGCTCGTGATCGCCGTCACCATGCTGACCAGCCTCGATCAGCAGACGCTGACCGATATCGGCATGACGGACGGGATGGCGGCGCAGGTCGGGCGGCTCGCCGCGCTGACCGAGGCGTCGGGGCTCGACGGGGTCGTCGCCTCGCCGCACGAGATCGACATCATCCGGCGCCGGTGCGGCCGGCAGTTCGTCATCGTCACGCCAGGTATCCGAAACGCAACCGACGTGAAAGGCGATCAAAGCCGAACGATGACCGCGCCGGAGGCATTGGCGGCCGGCGCCACCTATCTCGTCGTCGGACGTCCAATCATCGCCGCCAAGGATCCGCGCGCGGCCGCCGAGCGCATCGTCAGCGAGTGCCGCACCACCATCGCGTGATTTCGCTCACCATCTACTCGCGACCCGGGTGTCATCTGTGCGACGACATGAAAGCTCTCGTCGCACGCGTTGCACACACGTCCGCCCTGCCGATCACCGTCGAGGAGATCGATATCTCGACCGATCCCGCGCTCGAAGCGCGCTACGGCCTCGAGATTCCCGTGCTGCTGGCGGATGGACGGAGAGTCGCGAAGTATCGCGTGACGGAAGCGGAACTCACACGGATGCTGACGGCGAGAGCGGATGGGTCGGGTGGGTCGGATACGTCGCGTGGGTCGGGTGAGTGACGCGCTTTCCTGTCCGACCTGCCAGACCTATCCGACCTTCCTGACTCACCAGACCTACCTGGCCTATCAGTCCCCTATTTATTCGTGATCAAAAAATGTCCGCGGCGGTTCTGCTGCCAGCAGGACTCGCTTTCGTCGTTGCAGAACGGCTGTTCCTTGCCTTTGCTCACGATGGTGACGCGGTTTGCGGGGACACCGAGGCTCGAGAGGTAGTCTTTCACCGCGTTCGCCCGGCGCGATCCGAGCCCGAGGTTGTACTCCGAGCTGCCGCGCGAGTCGCAGTGCCCTTCCACGGTAATCTGCGTGCTCGGCCACTTCTTCAGCCAATCGGCGTTCCGCTGCAGCGCGCTGCGGCCGTCGTCCCGAACGTCCGACTTGTCGAGATCGAAGAACACGTCGTCGAGCGGCCGTTCCGAGTTGAGCTGGTCGACCGACTTGCGCGCAAAGATTTCCTCCTCGGTCAGCGGGCGCGGCGCGGGCGCGGCGGCGGGCGGCGCCGGCGGAGGCGGCGGCGCGGGTGGTGCCGGGGTCGCAGCGGGCGGCGGGGGCGGCGGCGGCGCGGGCGTCTGCGGCGGCGGATTCTTATGACAACCGGCTGCCGCCACGGCGAGAGCGGCATTCAACACGATGATGGCCACGAGCGAGCGTGCGCGAATCATTCATCACTCCTCAAGCGACGCAGCTTACAAAGTTGACGTACGCAGTGTCAATCGAAGGGCTTATCGGACGGTCGCCACGAAACGATAATATTCGCCCCGATGGCATCTGCGACTTCTGTTCTGGATCCCGAGGAACACCGCGTGTCTGCGAGCGCGAAGATGGACGAGTTGCTGCGCGCAACGGCGCAAGCCGAAGCGCGTCATTTCTGGTTCCGCGGGTTCCGCCGCTTCATCACGCCGCTCGTCCGATCGGCGACCGAAGGACGATCGGACGTTCGCATCCTCGATTGCGGCTGCGGGACCGGCGCGAACGTGGATCTGCTCGCTCGCTTCGGGCGCGCGTACGGGTTCGATCTCACGGAAAGCGGACTGCGGTTCGGCCGTGACGCCGGGCGCACGCGCCTCGCGCGCGCCACCGTGACGTCGGTCCCGTTTCCGACCGCGTTTTTCGATCTCGTGACGTCGTTCGACGTCATTTACGCACTCGAGGAGCGCGACGAGCGCGACGCGCTGGCGGAGATGTTCCGGCTGCTGAAGCCCGGCGGTCACGCGATCGTCAACGTGGCGGCGATGAAGAGCCTGCGCGGCGATCACTCGGTTCTCGGTCACGAGGTTCGTCGCTACAGCCGCAATCGTCTGCGTGCGAGCATGACGGCCGCGGGCTTCACCGTCCTCCGGCTGACCCATACCAACGCGACGCTGACGCCCGCGCTGATGCTGATGCGCGCGTTTCAACGCTCGCGAGGCCTCAGGGCGGAGAGCGACGCAGGGAACGATATCGCCGTGCCACCGGCGCCGATCAACGCGCTGCTGACCGGTGTGCTGTGGGTCGAGAGCTGGTGGCTGCGGTCATTCGACCTTCCCTTTGGCAGCTCGCTCCTCTGCCTCGCCCAAAAACCGAAGTCTGACTGAGGTCCGACTCGAGTCAGACTCAACTCCGACTTAACTCCGACTCATGTCCGACTCGAGTGATTTGAGCCAAAAACCGATGTTTTATTGAACTCTGATTGAACTCTGACTCGAGTCCGACTTCACTCCGACTTCACTCCGACTCGAGTCGGAGTCGTGACAATTGATTACTTGAGCTCGCATTTGAAGATGCGCAGGCCGAGATGACGGAGGTCGCCGCTTCTTCTCCACGGACGCGATCGATCGGCCGGCACGAAGATCTGATCGGTTTCCAAGATGATGGTGTCGCCGACATCCGGGATCCCGATGTCGAGCGAGAAGTCGGACGACAGCGTCTGGTCGAACGCGACCTGTTGACCCGCGCGCACGACGAGCCGCGATCCGCGCGAGAAATACGTCCGCGGCGATTCGCCCTCGAGGTGCAGTTGAACGGCGCGAACCGGCGCGCGCACCTTCAGCTCGCCCTTTTCGCTCAACCAGCGCCAGCGGCGGCCGGTCCGCGGGTTGTATTCCTGCTCGTTCCAGCCGTCGCCGAATCCGACGAGCGGCCGGACCGCCGACGCGTCGAACTGCTCCATGGCGACGCGCGACGGAGGCGTCACGCGGATCGTGAGCTTCGCGTAGTCTCCGGCATTGCCGCCGGCAGCAGGCGGCAGCGAGACGAAACGAAGGAAGAACCCCGGCGCGACCGTCCACTCCGCGAGCGGCGCGCCATCGAGCGCCATCGCGACCGTCGGCCGAGCGGAGGCATCAAAACTGCGGCCGCCAATGACGATCGCCCCGCCCTGCGCGTCGCGCGCGATCCAGGCTCCGATTTCGGCGTGATCCCCACCCGTCACGTCGCGACGATCGTTTTCGGACACGCCGGCCGCTTCGGGCGTCAGCGCCCATCCTTGCCCGACGTACCACTCGGGCCGCGCGAGGCGATGCCAGTCCATCTCGTTCGGACGCACACCACTCAGCAGCACCGGAGACGGCACGGCCCATCGATACGTGACCGGAGCCGGATGGTGAACGAGATCGATGTCGGTGCGCAGCGGGTCGGCGACGAACCACATCGGCGAGCGGCCGCCTCCGTTCCAGTACTTCACCATCTCGAGCCACTCGTGCTGCGGCGGCGACGGCAGCCGTCGTTCGAACGTCGCCGACGTCGTCTCCAGGCGCATCGCGTCGCCCATCCACCTGATCGGGCGGCGCAAATCGAACTCCTCGCGGCGATCCATCGCCAGCACCGGCGCTGCGCCTGTCGAACCTGCCGCGCGCGCGGCCGAGCGCATGTCGTCGAGCAGCCGGAACGCCGGCGCCGGCTGCGCCGCGAATGCGGCGACCGACGTGCCGCCGATATGGGCGCAGTACATCGCGAGCAGCGCCGCCAGGGACAAGCCGACCGGCTTCGGCAGGAGCCGCGCGCCGCTGACGGCGAGAAACGCGACGGGAATCACGAGCGGCAGCGCGTAGCGGCCGGTGAACGTTTCCTGAAACAGCAGGTCGAACACGAAGTACGGTCCGAACGCGGCAGCGAGCACGACGAGCGCGGCAGGATGACGCCGAACGAGCGCCGCCGCCCCGGCGAGCGCGAAGACGAGCACGACCGCCGCGATCCACCAGACGGCCCACGGTGCGATGAGCGAGTAGTACAGCGCGTCGACGAGCGTACGAACGTTCGGTGTGGTCCAGAGCATCTGGATGCCGCTGAGATCCTCGGCGCCCTGACTGAAGAACGCACGCCAATACGCGGCGGGTCCGCCGGTCAGCACGACGAGCGGCACGGCCCACACGAGCGCACCGGCGCCATAGGCGAGCGCGACGCTGGCCCATGCCCGAGACCGCTCGCCGAATCCCTGCGCCACACGCCGCCGGATGGCGAGGTCAGGCCAGATGACGATCAGCAGGAGCAGCGGCAGCGTGAGCCACACCACCTGCGATCGAATGCCGACCGCGAGCGCCGCGCAGGCGCTCGCGACGACGAGCGCGCGATTGGTCGTCGCGGCGAGCATCGCGGCCTGGACTGCGAGCGCCGCCGCCAGCCCGGCGACGTCACTGAGGGGACGCGCGGCGGTGAACCAGTACAACGGACACGTGACGGCAACTGCCGTGGCCGCAATCGGCCACGCAGCCGATCGTTCGCGAGGAACGAATTTCAGACCGTCCAACGCGCGAAACAGCGCGGCGATCGCGAGTACGCCAAGCGCGCCCGAGACGATGCTGACCGCCGCGAGCGCGCCCGCTTCGGTCCGGACCAGCGCGTTCGCGGCCTTCGCGGCGAGGATGAACAATGGATAGCCAGGCGGATGCGGCTGATGTTCGGCGACGTCGAAGCGGCGCATGCCGAGCGCGAAGTTGATGGAATCGAGATCTTCGAGCGACGCCGGCAGGTACGGCAGGTGGAACGCGAGGAACACCAGCGCGAGCAGCACCGGGAATGCCAGGGCTGCGAGCCCCGCGGAGAGCAACCGTTCTTCATGCGCGTGACGGCCCTGGCGGTCGATGTGGTTCGTGATCACGCCGGCCGCAGAAGCAATCCTTCGTTGAGGCTTCCAGTGCGATAGCCCTGGAGATCGAGGCAGACGTACTTGTAGCCGGCGGCCTTGAGCTCGCGCACGATGGCGGCGGCGACGTCGGCGTCGAGCGCCCGCGGCATTTCTTCGCGCGCGATCTCGACGCGGGCGAGCTCGTCGTGATGGCGGACGCGAAACACGCGGAAGCCGAGGGCGCGAATGGCCTGCTCGGCCCGCTCGATGGTCCGCAGCTTCTCGTCGGTGACCTCGGCGTGATACGGAATGCGCGACGACAGGCACGCCGACGCCGGCTCGTCCCAGGTCGGCAGCCCCGCGCGGCGCGACAGCTCTCGAATCTCGGCTTTCTGGAGATTCACTTCGTCGAGCGGACTGCGGACGCCGAACTCGCGCGCTGCCTGACGCCCGGGCCGATAGTCGCCGCGATCGTCAGCGTTGTTGCCGTCGACGATGGTCGCGTCGCGGCCGGCCGCAATGCGCGAGAGATGGGTGTACAGCTCGTGCTTGCAGTAATAACAGCGGTTGGCCGGGTTCGCGCGGTACTCGGGGCGCGCGAGCTCGTTCGTGTGGACGATCTCGTGGCGCAGCCCGAAGTCGCGCGCGATCAGGTGCGCGAGGCGGCGGTGGCGTTCGGGGTAGCTCGGGCTGTCGGCGGTGACGGCGAGCGCGCGATCGCCGAGCACGCGGTCGGCGATGTAGGCGAGATACGCGCTGTCGACGCCGCCGCTGTACGCGACGACAACGGATCCGAAGGAGACGAGCCGAGCGCGGAGCGCCTGATCCTTCGCCTGCAGCGCACCGTCCACGTCGTCACCCTTCGGCCCCTTCATTCGTCCCAGGGTTCGTCCTCCTTGTCCTCGTCTTCCTCGGTGTCGTCGTCATCCAGCTCGTCGTCGTCCAGATCTTCGTCCTCGTCGTCGTCGTCGTCGTCATCGTCGTCGGCCGCGATGTCGAGCTCGAGGGGCGCCAAGCCGACCACCTCGAGATTGGAGCCGCACTCGGGGCAACTCAATTGGTCGCCCTTGTCGACGTCGAATTCGTCGACTTCGATCTCGGCATCGCATTCGGGGCAGGTGGCCATACGGTCTCCGATCAGCTTAGAATCCTGCTCGCAGGACGATCGCGAGTATAGCGAACCCCTGCTGAGATCTGCAATTCACAGTAGCGCCCGCGACCGGCGCGCTCCGATAGCTTTTCAGGATGTCCAGCCCCGCGATCACAGCGAAAACCATTGTCGTCGCGGACGACACGGCATTCGTGCGCGATCGGTTTCGCACGGCGGTGGAGAACGCGGGCCACAAGGCCATCGCCGTCAAGAGCGCGGCGGAGCTCCTGGCGCGCGTGCGCGCCGATCTCGCCACGATCGATCTCATCGTGCTCGATCTGCGCCTGCCGCACGCGCCGGGCGTCGATCTCGTGCGATCGATCCGGAAGCTCGACGAAGGGAAGCTGCCGCTGTTGATCTTCAGCGGCACGATTGCGAGCGCCGACGAAGTGCGCGAGCTCGCGGCGCTCGGCGTCGCCGGCTACGTCAACGAGTACAGCGCGGTGCAGCACATTCTGCCGTCGCTCGCGCCGCACCTCTTCCCCGACAACTTCAACCGGCGCGGCAGCCCGCGCGTCGTGCTCGGCATCCCGATTCAGTACCGCTTCGGCAACACGATCGCGGCCGCGCTCACGCTGAATCTGAGCCGCGGCGGCATCGCGATCCGCACGACCAGTCCGCTCGAGACCGGCGCCAAGATCAAGGTCCGCTTCCGGATGCCGGGCGCGAAAAAAGACATCGATGCGGAAGGGCACGTCTCGTGGAGCGATCGCCGCGTCGGCATGGGCATTCAGTTCGACAAAGTCGAGCCCGCCAATCAGACCCTCATCGATCAGTTCGTCGACGCGCACTTCTTCAGCAATAGGAAAGCGTGAATTGGGTAATTGGGTAATCTGGTAATCGGGTGATTGAATTTCGCAATTGCGCGATGAGCGATTACTCGATTGCCCAATCACGAATTGTCGATTACCCGATTACCCAATTACCCGATTACCCGATTCCGTGATTGGGGGGCCTGTGGAGCAATCGCTCGGCGACGTGCTGTGGCGGCTGGCGGGGCTGCTGGCGCTCGTCTTCGCCAACGGCTTCTTCGTCGCCGCGGAGTTTTCGATCGTCACCGTCCGCAAGACGCGCATCGATCAGCTGATCGCGGAAGGCCACCGCGGCGCGCGCGCGCTGCGGCGCGCCGTCAGCAATCCCGATCCGTTCATCGCGGCGACGCAGCTCGGCATCACGATGGCGAGCATCGGCCTCGGCTGGATCGGCGAGCCGGCGCTCGCGTCGATGCTGCTGCCGGCGCTCACGATTCTGCCGCTGCGCGTCGCCGACACCACCGCCCACAGCATCGCCATCGCCATCGCGTTCGCGATCGTCACGGCGCTGCACATCGTGCTCGGCGAGCTGGCGCCGAAGACGATCGCGCTCGACAAACCCGAAGCGACGGCGCTCGCCGTCGTCAAGCCGACCGAACTGTTCATGAAGGTGTTCTGGCCGTTCATCCGGCTGTTGAACGGGATGGGACAGGCCGTCGTGAAACTGCTCGGCCTGCACAGCAAGGGCGGCCACGCGCTGGTCCACTCCGAAGAAGAGCTGAAGATGCTCGTGACGGCGAGTCAGGAAGCGGGCGTGCTCGAGGAGCAGGAAGAACAGATGCTCCACCGCGTCTTCGGCTTCGCCGATCTGACCGCCGGTCAGGTGATGATTCCGCGCACCGAGCTCATCGCCCTGCCCGGCAACCTGACGCGCGACGAGCTGATCGCCCGGATCGCGGGCGGCCGCCTCACGCGGCTGCCGGTGTACCGCCGCGATCTGGACGACGTGATCGGGATGCTGCACGTGACGGATCTGCTGAAGGCCATCGCGTCGGGCCACGCCGTCGACGCCGCATCGCTCGCGCGCGAAGCGGTCACTGTGCCGGAGACGCTTGGCGCCGACGATCTGCTGGCCGAGATGCGGCGCCGCCGCGTCGGCGAAGCGATCGTGATCGACGAGTACGGCGGCACGGCGGGGCTCGTCACCTTCGAATCGCTCATGGAGCGCATCATCGGCGACGTCCCCGGACAGTCAGACGCGGCGAGCGCCCGCATCGTCGTGCGCCCGGACGGTTCGGCCGACATCGACGGCCTCGCGCTCGTCACCGACGTCAACACGCAGTTCGGCCTGAGCATCGACGAGGAGACGTACAACACCGTCGGCGGGTTCGTGCTCGGCGCGCTCGGCCGCGACGCGCGCGTCGGCGACACAATTCAGGTCGACGGACGCCGACTGCGCGTGACGGCGCTCGATGGGTTGCGGGTGGCGAAGGTCTGGTTGTCGAAGCCGAGACCTACGCCCAGGGAACTCTCCACCA
>DASYQZ010000143.1:0-17012 GCA_036004865.1 Vicinamibacterales bacterium | reverse complement strand
ACTCGGAGGGCGCCCTCAAGCGAGGCACGGTCTACGTGACCTTGGGCCGGATGGAAGCAAAGGGCCTTGTCGAATCGCAGCAGGAGGCCGTGTCGCCCGGCGCCATCGGACTGCCCCGCCGCATCTATCGTCCGACCGCGCTCGGTGAGCGGATGCTGCGCGCCTGGACGGCGTTCGCACGCGAACTGGCGTGGGAGATGAAGCCATGACTGGAACCACCAGCGGCCCTCGCGTGCCCGGCACGACACTCCTGAAGATCGCCCGGCTGTTGTGCAACGAGCACCTGCTATCGACGGTCGTTCAGCCCACGATCTCGGATCTGCAACGCGAGATTGCCAATGCGGGCCCAAATGGCCACAAGCGTCTGCGCGCGCAGTGGCGCGGCTACCGCGCATTCTGGACGGTGATGCTCGTCGCCCCGTTTGTGTCCTGGTCATCACCTGCAGCGGACGTCGGCGCTGTCGCATTTCCAGATGCCATCGCGCGCCTCGCGGTCGGCTCGATCGTCGTCACGCTACTCGTGATCGTCGGGCCCGTGCTGGGGGCCTGGGTCGCAGTCGTCACGGCCGTGGGCGCGCTGTTCGCGATCCTGATTCACGCCTGGTACGATCGACATCCGTCCGACATTCCGATTCCGACCGAACCGCAGCGGCGTTCGCCGCAAATCAACTTCTCCTCCACGGAAGTCGCCGGCAACATTGGCGGCTTCATCTTCGTCGTCGGAAGCGTCTTCATTGTCGCCGTCGGCCTGCCGTCGGTGATCTGGTTCCTGTTCGTCGCCGCGGTCGCCGGAAGTTTGCTCGCGTGGGCGCTGGTCGTGTGGCATGCGAGCCATCCGAAGCGCGGCCTGCCCGAGAATCTGATCGTCTTGCGTTGATCGGAGGGCGTCGACCATGTCCGTGTGGTGCAATGCCGTCGTCTTCCTGCTCTTCGCCTTGCCTGCCGTCGCTCAGTCGCCGGCGTTTGAAGTGATCTCGATAAAGCCGGCTCGTTCAGGCGACCCGCGCAACATGCGCATGCGAGTGCTGCCAAACGGTGACCTCAATGCGACCGCGGTACCTGTGCTGTTGCTTTTGCGTTACGCGTACGACGTGCCGGTCAACCCCTCGCCGCGTCTCTCCGGTCTTCCTGGCTGGCGCGAGACATACGATATCGAGGCGAAGGCGCCCGCCAACGCCGTTCCACCCGGTCTTCCAGAAAGCGAAAAGCGAAGCCGAATGCAGGGAATGATTCGCAGGCTGCTCGCCGATCGTTTCAAGCTCGCGATGCGGATTGAGCAGAAAACGATGCCGGTCTATGCTCTCACCGTCGCAAGCGGAGGTCCGAATCTCCGGAAGTCGACGATCGCGGAGAGGGACTGCATTTTTGACACAGGCACCCCGGAAAGTTGCCATAACTTTGTCATGGGCAGGGGTCACCCCCTGAATGCAAGAGCTGTCAACATGGACGACCTTGCCCAGTACATCGAGAACTGGACAGATTTGCCGGTGGTGAACCGCACGGCAGTCAGCGGGCTGTTCGCCGTTGAGACGGAAGGCTGGACCCCCCTGCGGTTGCCGCCTCCTCCGCCAGGCAACCCGCCGGCCGTGCGCTTCGATGACCTCCCCACAATCTTCACCGTGCTGCGCAAACTCGGTCTCGAACTGAAAAAGCAAGAAGCCACAGTGCCGGTATACACCGTGGAGCACATCGAGCGCCCGGCAGCCGAATGAGGATGACGCACGATAGAGCGCGTTAAAAGCGGTCGCGGGTCAAAAAGTGTTGAGGAACGTCCGATCGCTGAAAATGACGTCACTGAGCCGCCGCTGATTTCAACAGGCGATGGGACATCCCCATCGAGCCGAACGAGCGTGGTTGCGAGCGGTTTGACCGCCTATCAACTCGCTCTTTTCGAGGAATTCGAGTGGGGACTCCGGATCGAACTGACGACCTCCGGCGACCGCGCCGGAGGTCCGTGCACTTACCTGAAGAGTGGAACTGCTGCAATGAAGGATGTTGGCGGGGTCGACGGGACTCGAACCCGCGGCCTCCGGCGTGACAGGCCGGCGTTCTAACCAACTGAACTACGACCCCGAATCTGTCGTTTGCGGATTGTCGATTGTTGATTCAAGCGCCCCGAATCAGCAAGCAATCTGCAATCAACAATCTGCAATCAGCAATCTCATGAATGCTGACTGGGCGGTACAGGATTCGAACCTGTGACAGCCGGCGTGTAAAGCCGGTGCTCTACCACTGAGCTAACCGCCCTTACCATTGCGGATTGAGGATTGCGGAATGCGGATTTATTGGCGATTGTGGAGATTGACTGGCGATTCAATCAGCAATAAATCCGCGATCCGCAATCCTCAATCCGCAATGTCGACTGCCCGCCAAACGCATCATTATACGTTGCGCTTGGTCCAAGGGGCAATCCGGCCGTCACGACGCGAACGTCGCCTTCATCACGAGCAGCAGCGCCGCGATCAGGAATCCGATGAGCGCGCGATGCTCGCGATTGGCGATCGCCTGGGCTGCGCTGAATCGGCGCGGCGGCCGGCCGACGCTGGCGGCGCGTTTTGCCATCTGTCCGGCGCGGTAGAGATCGTACTGATCGCCGAACGTACGCCGGAGGAACGCCTCCTCGCTCTTGATCGCCGCCGTCAGCGTCACGGCGAGATAGACGGCGATGAGCGCAGCGACCGGCACGCTCGCGCCGGCGATCGCCAGGCCAACGCCCATGATGGACGACCCGACGTACAGCGGATGCGGCACCCACCGATACGGTCCGGACGTCGTCACCTCGCGCGCCTTGTTCAAATGCCCCGCCGCCCAGATGCGAATCGCTTCGCCGGCGGCCGCGACGCTGAGACCGATGACGAGCGACCGCGTGGTCGGCCGTGCGAGCGCCAGCACGATCGCGCCGGAGAGGAAGCCGAGCGTCACACGCAGACGCGCCAGCGTGTGGACGAGGATGTCGCGCCGGCTGTCGCGTCGATCTTTCCAGGACACGCTAGACACGGCTTTCGCCGGCGGCGAGCCGGCGCTCGACGGCGCCGAGCACCTCGCCGGCCTCGATGTCGAGCAGGCACATGCGATCGCGCACGCAGCGGCGCAGATGATGGCACTCGCACGACGCGTCGCGCGACACGGTGACGTCGTGCGGCGACAACGGTCCGTTGCGCGCGGGCCGCGTGGGTCCGTAGATGCCGACGATCGGCGTGCCGATCGCCGAGGCGATGTGCGTCGGCCCGGTGTCGCCCGACACCATCAGCGCCGCGCCTCGGCTCATCGCCACGATGTCGGTGACGGTCGTCGGCGGTGAGAGCAGCGCCGCGCCGGGGGCGCCCGCGACCACCTCCCGGGCAAGCGGCTCTTCACCCGGTCCCCACAACACCACCGACATCAGATCGTGGCGATCGCGGAGCGCGCTCGCCACTTCGGAAAGACGCGCCGGCGGCCAGCGCTTGTTCGGCCACGCGGCGCCGGGATTGAGCAGGGCGTAGCGGCCGCCGGTGCGCTCCCGCACCTGCTGCGCCGGCGCCGACTCGACCTCGTCGATCGGAAACTCCGCCCGGACGGCGTCGATGCCGAGCACGGTCAGCAAGCCGAGATTGATGTCGACGACGTGGCGCGTTTCACGAGGATCGTAGAGGCCGCCGCGCCCGGGATCGTAGACGTCGGTGTAGAAGAGACGCGCGAGCCGCTCGCGCGCATAGCTGGCCGTGAAGCCGGCCACGCGCGGCGCGCCCGATGCCCGCGCGAGCAGCGCCGATTTGATCAGCCCCTGCAGATCGATCGCGACGTCGTAGTGCGCCGTGCGCAGCTCCCGGATCGCCGACAGCAGCGACGATCCACCGTTGGCGTCCCCTCGATCATTGACGACGAGACGCCGATCGATCACCGGCACGAGATCCAGGATCTCGCGATGCTTCGCGCTGACCAGCCAGTCGATGCGCGCGTCGGGAAATGCGCGGCGCAGCGCCGCCGCCACCGGAATGGCGTGCACGATGTCGCCCAGCGCGCCGAGGCGCACGATCAGTACGCGCGTCATTTCCTTCAATCGCGTCCGGCCTGTCACTTTTCTTACTCGCGTGGGGCCCCGCCCCCACGCGCCACACGCGCGATCAGCTCGCGCGTGGCGTGGCGCTTCGGATCGCCCACGATGGCCGTGCGCCCGCCGTACGAGGCGACCACCGCACGCTCGGGCACGGTCTCCTCGGTGTAGTCGGTCCCCTTGCAGTGCACGTCGGGCTTCAGCAGCAGCAGCAGCCGTTCGACCGTCGCATCGCCAAAAAGCACGACGTAGTCGACGCCGCGAAGGCCGGCGACGAGCTCCGCGCGATCGGCTGCCGTCAGAATGGGACGGCCGGGACCTTTCAACGCGGCCACCGATTCATCGTCGTTGATCGCGACGACCAGCCGATCGGCCTCGGCCGCGGCGCCCTGCAGATAGCGGACGTGTCCGACGTGCAGGAGATCGAAGCAGCCATTGGCGAAGGCGATCGTCGTCCCCGCTGCGCGATCACGCGCGACTGCAGCCACGAGCTCTGTTTCGGTTAGTACCATCTTTTTGCACTGGCGGCGGGGCCCCACCCCCGCCGCGACCTGTCGCTGATACCTCGCCTCGGATTCCCATGTCCTCGGCTCGGTATGGCCGCAGGCGCTTTGCATTGGCGGGGCCCCACGGGCACCCCCGCCATTTCGCCGCGAGCTTTTCGCTGATGCCGCGGGCGCTGCTGTCCAGAGGCTCACTCTTTGTCCGCACGCCGGCCCTGCGGTCGACCCTCTTGCGACCAGTTTTCGATCGTAGTGTCGTGATCGCTCGTGACGGCAGCGGCCAGCTCGCGCGCGGAGACGGTCGCGGTGCCGCGCTTCATGACCACGAGCCCGCCGGCGTAGTTCGCCAGCCGAGCCGCTTCGTAGAACGATGCGCCGGCGGCGAGCGCCAGGCCGAATGTCGCAATGACGGTGTCGCCGGCGCCGGTGACGTCCGTCACCTCGTCCGATCCGAAAATCGGAATGTGGCTCGTCGGCTGCTTCGGCTCGAACAGCGCCATGCCGCGGCTGCCGCGCGTGATGAGGACCGCCTGCATACCGGTCCGCCGCAGCAGCGTCCGTCCGGCGCGCTCGAGCGCGGCCGCATCATCTTTAATAGGCGCGCCGAGCACCTGCTCCACCTCCGACTCGTTCGGCGTGCAGGTCGTCAACCCTCGGTAGTCGAGCAGCCGGTACCGCGAATCGAGCAGCACCGGAATGGCGCGGCGGCGGGCGCGCTTGGAGACGAGGTGGCGAACGGCGTCAGCCAGGGCAGGCGTCACCAGCCCGGAACCGTAATCCGACAGCAGCACGGCATCGCACGCATCGAGCGCCGGTCCGATCTTTGCCGCCAGCACGCGGCTGACGCGCTCGTCGAGCGGCCAGCCCGACTCGCGATCGATCCGTACGACCTGCTGCCGTGCCGCATGGACGCCGCCGGCGAGAATGCGGGTCTTGACCGGCGTCCGGTACTCTCGCGCGCGAATGACCGGCGATCGATCGACGCCGCGATCGAAGCTCGCGAGCAGCCGCCGGCCTTCGGGATCGCCGCCGACCAGTCCGACGAGCCGCGCGCGGCCGCCGAGCGCCGCGACGTTGTTCGCGGCGTTGCCGGCGCCGCCGGCGACGATCTCGGTGGCGTCGTACCTCAGAATCAGGACCGGCGCCTCCCGCGACACGCGCGCGATCTCCCCGTAGATGAACTCGTCGGCGATGAGATCGCCCACGACGAGGACGCGCCGGCTCGAGAAGCCGTCGACGAGCGCGAGCAGCCGCTCTTTGCGCTCGGCTTCGCCTGGCAGAGGATGGACCGATCGCGCGATCAACATTTCACGTTTCAGATTTCAGATTCGCAGATTGCAGATTGACGAGAATCCAACTGGCTGCCGCCGCGAGATTGTCGACGACGGCATCCGCGTTCAGATCGTCCAGCGCGCGCGGCTGGCCGCTCCCGCCGTCAACCGGCTGCAGCAGAATTCCGCGTGCGCCGGCGGCGCGTGCCAGCTCGATGTCGCTCCGCTTGTCGCCGACCACGAACGAGCGCGCCGGATCCAGACCGAGGTCGCGCGCGGCGCGATCGATGAGCCCGCGTGCCGGCTTGCGGCAATCGCACGACCGCGCATACCCGGCGACGCAGCCGTCCGGATGGTGCGGGCAATAGTAATACGCATCGATGCGCGCGCCGCCCGCCGCGAGCCGCGCGCTCAGCACGCGGTGCGCCTCGTCGATGAACGCCTCGGTGATGAAGCCGCGGGCCACGCCCGACTGATTGGTGACGACGACGACCGGCAGCCCCGAACGATTGAGGGCGCGGATTGCATCGATGGTCCACGGAAACAGCGCGAGGTGATCGATCCGCTGGAGGTACGACACCTCTTCGATCACCACGCCGTCGCGATCGAGGAACACGGCGGGACGAAGGCTCACAAATTCCTTCGCGCAGACGAGGCGACGTCGGCGGCGGCGATGCCCCGCATACAGCGATGATCGATGGGACACTCGCGCAGCATGCAGGGCCGGCACCAGACCGGATGCGTCAGCACCCGGTGCGCGTCGCCCAGCGGCCGTGTGGCGCGTTCGTCGGTCGGCCCGAACACCGCCGTCACCGCGACGCCGGCGGCCGCGGCGAGATGCATCGCGCCCGAGTCGTTCGTCACGAGCGCGCGGCAATTCACGAGCACCCCCGCAAGCGCCGGAAGATCGGTCTTGCCGACGAGATCCAGCACCGAGCTCATGCGCGCGACCTCGGCCGCGGCCGGCGCGTCCGCGGCGGTGCCGATCATCACGCACTGGACGCCGTCAGCCGCGAGCGTGCGCGCGAGTTCCGCGAACGACCCGGACGGCCATCGCTTCGCGGCGCCGTACGCCGCACCGGGCGCCAGCGCGACGAGCGGCGCGCCGGGTCTGCATCCCACGCCGGCGAGCAGCCGCGCGCCGATCTCGCGGACGGTCTGAGGCACTTCGAGACGCGGCTCGATCGGTCCGTTCGGGATGCCCAGCGCATGCACGAGATGCTGATAGTACTCGGCCTGATGCACGCCTCGCGTCGGCACGATCGCTCGTGTCAGCAGCGGCGCGCGCCACTGGGTCCGGTAGCCCCAGCGCTCTGCGATGCCGGCTCGCGCGACCAGCAGCGCGGACCGGAACGAGTTCGGCAGCAGCAGCGCGGCGTCGAAGCCGCCATCCAGGCGCTCCACGTCCATGACGCCGTTCACCTCCGCGACGATGCGGAAGAGCGGGGCGACCGCCGGCCGCGCCGCGACGATCAGTTCGGCGCGCGGCCACGCACGGCGCACATCGGCCACCGCCGGCAGCGCCATCACGGCGTCGCCCAACCAGTTCGGCGACAGGATGACCAGACGATTCATGCTGTGGTACCTTGTGCTCTCTTCATGCGCGACAACTACCGTCTGCTGTCGGTCGTGATGCCCGTGTATAACGAGCGTACCACGATCGAGGAAATCGTCAGGCGCGTGCTCGCCGTCCCGCTGCGCATCGAGCTCATCGTCGTGGACGACGGATCGACCGACGGCACGAGCGAGCTGCTCGATGCGCTGCACCGCGAAATGACGTTCACGCTGCTGCGGCAGTCGAACGCGGGCAAGGGCGCCGCCCTCCGCCGCGGGTTCGCCGCCGTCACGGGCGACCTCGTCGTGATTCAGGACGCGGATCTCGAGTACTCGCCCGAAGAGTATCCGGAGCTCATCGAGCTGATCTGCGACGGCAAGGCGGATGTCGTGTACGGATCGCGCTTTCTCGGCCGGCACCGCGTCTTCCTGTTCACGCACTACGTCGGCAACAAAGTCGTGACGCTGGCGACGAACATTCTGTACAACACCATGCTCACGGACATGGAGACCTGCTACAAGGCGATGCGGGTCGAGGTGCTCCGATCGATGACGCTCGACTCGAACGGCTTCGGCATCGAGCCGGAGCTGACCGCCAAGATCTTCAAGCGCGGCTACCGCGTGTACGAAGTGCCCATCACGTACGCCGGACGGACTTACGATCAGGGCAAGAAGATCACCTGGACGGCCGGGCTGGTCGCGCTGTGGGTGCTGATGAAGTACCGCTTCACGGAATAACCGCGTTCAACGTTCCTCGACTTCGACATCTCCGTCGACGTCGTGATCGGCCGACGGGAACATGCCGGGCGCGGCGGCCGATGAGGGCTCGGTGTCGCGCCACCGGCGGTGCATCCACAGCCACAGCTCCGGATGGCGGCGCACGTACATCTCGAGTACGTCGGTGCAGCGCTGCGTGAACTCCCGAATCGATTGTTCGTCGGCCTGCGCGTCGCCGCCGGGCGGCTCGACCGGATGCTCGTAGATCATCCGGTAGCGGCCGCGGCCGAGCGGCAGCGCGAACACCGGCATGACCACGGCGCCGGTGCGCAGCGCGAGCGCGGCGACCGCGGACGTGGTCGCCGCCGGCTGCTCGAAGAAGTCGACGTAGATGGCGTCGCGGCTCATGATGTGCTGATCGATCAGCACCGCGACGCCGTGGTTCGCCTCGAGCGTGCGCATCACGCGCCGGATGGTCCCCTTGCGATAGAGGACGGTGTTGCCGGTGCGCTCGCGGATCCGCTCGAGCAGCGTGTTGAGATACGGGTTGTCGAGCGCGCGCCCGAGCACGGCGACCGGTTCGACGCGCAGCGCGTGCACGAGCGCCTGCAGCTCCCAGAATCCGAAATGGCCGGTCACGAACAGCACCCCCCGGCCGTGCGCGTACGCCGCGCGCGCGCGGTCGTCGCCGTCGAATTCGACGCGAGCGAGCATCTCGTCGCGTGACAGCGTGCTGAACTTCAACAGCTCCATGAGCAGCCGGCCGAAGTGCGCGAATGCCGCGCAGGCAATCGCCCGCCGCTCCTCGGGCGAGCGGTGCGGAAACGCGGTCGCGAGATTCTGCTGGGCGATGCGCCGGTGCGCGCGGTCGGACGCGTAAAACGTCAGGCCGATCGCCGTCCCGCACGCGCGCACCAGCGAGTCGGGCACGAAGCGCACGATCGCGATGATCAGACGCACGATCAGGTATTCGAGCCTATATCGCACGCAATTTTTCGACGAGCCACCGCCGGAACGCGTCGGCGGGCTCGACGCCCACGATCAGCGGAACCGAGGCAATCGGGAGGTCGCCGAGCTCGCACGCCGCCAGCCGCACGGCGTCCTTCTCCGTCGTCAGCACGATGGCGGAGGCCGCGCTCTTCGCGGCGGCGGCGATGCGCTTCACATCGCTCGCGCGGAATCGATGATGGTCGCGAAACGTCATCGTGCCCGACACGTCCCAGCCGGCGCCCATCACGTCGCTGACGAACCGATCGGGGCGAGCGATGCCCGTGACGACGAACACGCGCGACTGCGGCGGCACGACGACCGATTCGCGCGCGCCGGCGATCATGTGCGGCACGCCGATCGTGCGCGTGACGCGGAAGGACCTGGAGAGCCCCATCATCCGGCCGATGCGCTCCGCCGCGATGTCGTACCCGGCCGTCACCAGCGCGGCGTCGGCCGTGGCCGCGGTCGTGACGCGCTCGCGCAGCCGGCCGGCCGGCAGCGGACGATCCGTCAGATCCTCTTCGGCCACGAGCAGCAGATCCACGTCGCGCTCCAGCTCGACGTGCTGAAACCCGTCGTCGAGGATGTGCACGGTCGCGCCGAGCACCCGCTCGGCCAGACAGCCGGACAGGTAGCGATTGGAACCGACGAGCACCGCGACGCCCGGCAAGGCGTGCGCGAGCATGAGCGGCTCGTCGCCCGCGGTGTCCAGCGTCGCGCGCAGGGACGAGCCGTCCGAGACGACGGTGACGCCATCGGGAGCGAGGCGCCGCGCGTATCCGCGCGTGAGGACCGCGGGGCGCTCGCCCTCGTCGCGCAGCAGCCGCGCGATGTACTCGACAATCGGCGTCTTGCCGCTGCCGCCGACGCGGAGATTGCCGACGCTCACGACCGGCTGCAGCAGGCGATGCCGCCGTGACGGATCGCGTGCGTACCAGCGCCGCCGCCACGCCGCCGCCGCGCCGTAGACCGCGCTCAATGCATCAATCAATGAATCAGTCGGAAGGGACGGACCACGGAGCCCGAGCTCGACGCCGGCAGGATCTCGCCGATGACGGCGAGCGTCTTGTCTTTCGCGCCGCGATTGGCTTCGACCAGCGCACGCGCCGCCGCGCCGAGCCGCGCGCGGCGAACGGGGTCGGTGACCAGTTCAATCAGCACCCGGTCGAGCTCGCGATCGGACTCCACCTGGATCGCCGCGTCGTTCGCCACGAACGCGTCGGCGATTTCCTTGAAGTTCTGCATGTGCGGTCCGAACACGATGGGTTTGCCGAACACCGCCGGCTCGAGGATGTTGTGGCCGCCGTGATCGGCGAGGCTGCCGCCGACGAAGACGGCGGTCGCCACCTGATAGAGCGGCGCGAGCTCGCCGATGGTGTCGAGGACGATGACGTCGGCCCGCGGCTCGGCGTCGATCGGCAGGTCGGTGCGGCGCGTGACCACGAACCCCGCGTCGCGCGCGAGACGCTCGACTTCGCCGAAGCGCTCCGTCTGTCGCGGCGCCAGCACGCACAGCGCGCTCGGCAGCGTCGCTTTGACGCGCGCGAAGGCGCGCAGCACCGCCGCCTCCTCACCCTTGAGCGTGCTGCCCGCGACGATGACCGTCCGATTCGCCGAGAGGCGGAAGAAACGCAGCACGCGGTCGCGCGGCCTCGCATGCGATGGAAACGACGACGATGGCAGAGGCGGCGGCACCTGCAGCGAATCGAACTTCAGGCTGCCGGTGACGGTGATGCGCGCCGGATCGGCGCCGAGGGCGATGAGCCGCCGCGCCGATTCCTCGCTCTGCATGCAGAAGCGATCGACGTCGCCGAGGACGCGGCGGAAGAAGGGCCGCACGATCCGGTAGCGCGGGTAGGAGCGCTGGGAAATGCGTCCGTTGATCACGGCCGTCTTCACGCCGCGCCTGCGGCACACCCGCAGCAGGTTCGGCCAGATCTCGGTCTCCATCATCAGGAACAGCCGCGGCTTCACCAGGCTCAGCGTGCGGCGCGCCGTCACGTTCCAGTCGAACGGAAAATAGAACACGCCGTCGACGTTCGCAATCTGCCGGCGCGCGATCTGCTGCCCGGCGATGGTCGTGGTCGAGAGAAACAACCGGAGGCGCGGATACCGCGCCTTGAGATCCGCCGCAATCGCGCGCGCGGTCAGCACCTCGCCGACCGAGACCGCGTGAATCCAGATCGATTCGTCGCCGTCGATATTGAACGAGATGGGCAGGAATCCGAGCCGCTGGCGCAGGCTTCCGATGTACTTCTTGTAGCGAATCGCCTGATAGACGAAGTACGGCGAGATCACCACCAGGATGGCGAGCGTCAGCACGCTGTAGGCGAAGTACATGGGCCGGCGGCTATTGTAGAATGAAACGTTTGGAAAGGAGCTGACGTCGATGGCCGTGAGGGTTGGTATCAACGGGTTTGGCCGCATCGGCCGCAACATCATGCGGGCGGCGCTCGGCGACAAGAACATCGATTGGGTCGCCGTCAACGATCTCACCAACGCCCACACGCTCGCGCATCTCCTGAAGTACGACTCGGTGCTCGGCAATCTGAAGGCGAAGGTCGAGGCCAACGAAGACAGCATCGCGGTGGAAGGCGACGAATTCAAAGTGCTGTCGGTGAAAGATCCTGCACAGCTTCCCTGGAAGGACCTGGGCGTCGACGTGGTGTTCGAGTCGACCGGTCTCTTCACCAACCGCGACGCGGCCGCGAAGCACCTCGCCGCCGGCGCGAAGAAGGTCGTCATCACCGCGCCGGCCAAGGGACCGGACATCACGATTGTCCTCGGCGTCAACGACGAGAAGTACGATCCGGCGAAGCACCAGATCCTCTCCAACGCGTCGTGCACGACCAACTGCCTGGCGCCGCTGGCCAAGGTCATCCATCAGACCTTCGGGATCAAGAAAGGGTGGATGACGACGATCCACTCGTACACCAACGACCAGAATCTGCTCGACCTGCCGCACAAGGACCTCCGCCGTGCGCGCGCGGCGGCGCTGTCGATGATTCCGACGACGACGGGCGCGGCGGTCGCGGTCGGCGAAGTGCTGCCCGAGCTGAAAGGCCGGCTGGATGGCTTCGCCATGCGCGTCCCGACGCCGAACGTGTCGGTCGTCGACCTGAATGCGCTCGTCGACAAGAAGACGACGGCGGAAGAGGTGAATGCCGCGCTGAAGGCGGCGGCGGGCGGCGCGCTGAAGAAGTACCTCGGCTTCTCGACCGATGAACTCGTGTCGATCGACTTCAAGGGCAACCCGCTCTCGTCGATTGTCGACGCGCCGTACACGAAGGTGATGGACGGCGATTTCGTGAAGGTCCTCTCGTGGTACGACAACGAGTGGGGCTACTCGAATCGCTGCGTCGATCTGCTCCGCCTGCTCGTCGCGAAGGGTTTGTAGGGGCGGACCCACGTGTCCGCCCGGGTCGACCCACGCGTCGGCCCCTGCGACCGATGGCAAAACTTTCGATCCGCGATCTCGATCTCGAGCGAAAGCGCGTCTTCATCCGCGTCGATTTCAACGTGCCGATCAAGGACGGCACGATCGGCGACGACACGCGCATCAAGGCCTCGCTGCCGACCATTCGGTATGCGATGGAACACCGCGCGACGCCTGTCCTCGCGAGCCATCTCGGCCGGCCGAAAGGCAAACGCAATCCGCAGATGAGCTTGAAGCCGGTCGCCGATCGGCTGTCGCAGGTGCTCGGCAAGCCGGTGATGTTCGCCGACGACTGCGTTGGCGACGAGGTGACGCACGCGGTCGATCGCGTGCACAAAGGCGGCGGCGGGATCATTTTGCTGGAGAACCTGCGGTTTCATCCCGAGGAAGAAAAAAACGATCCCGCGTTCGCGAGAGCGCTGGCCTCGTTGGCCGACGAGTACGTCAACGACGCGTTCGGCGCGGCGCACCGGGCGCATGCGTCGGTCGAGGCCATCACGCACGCCTTCACACGCGCGGCCGCGGGCTTCCTGATGGAGAAGGAGCTTCGCTATCTCGGCCACGTGCTCGAGGCGCCGGAGCGCCCGTTCGTCACGATTCTCGGCGGCGCAAAAGTGTCGGACAAGATCGACGTCATCGAGAACATGCTGGGCAGGGTCGACCGGTTGATCATCGGCGGCGCGATGGCGTACACGTTCGTCAAGGCGCGCGGACTTCCCGTCGGCAAATCGCTCGTGGAGGACGACAAGCTCGAGGCGGCTCGCAGGATCGAAGCTGACGCGGCCGCACGCGTCCGTCTCGAGCTCCCTGTCGATCACGTCGTGACCGATCGCATCGAAGCGGGCGCGCGGACCGAGGTTCTGCCGATTGGCGATCCGCGGATCGGCGATCGGATCGGCGTCGACATCGGGCCGGCGACGATCAAGGCTTACGAACGAGCGATCGGGGATGCGAAGACGATCGTGTGGAACGGACCGATGGGCGTCTTCGAAATCGACGCGTTCGCAGCCGGCACGAACGCAATCGCTCGCGCGGTGGCGGCGGGCGACGGCACGACGATCGTCGGCGGCGGCGATTCGATCGCGGCGATAAACAAGGCCGGCGTCGCCGATCGCATCACGCATATCTCGACGGGTGGCGGCGCATCGCTCGAATTTCTCGCGGGTGAGACGCTGCCGGGAGTCGCGGCACTCACGGAGAAAGGATGAACATGGTCAGGTAGGTCTGGTGGGTCTGGTAGGTCTGGTGGGTCTGGTGGGTCACGCCGGTGATGACCTGCCCGACCCCTACCGACCTATCCGTCCTCCCCGACCGACCCGACCTGGCAGACCATGCGCATGCCTCTGATCGCGGGCAACTGGAAGACGTACAAGACCGTGCACGACGCGGTCCTCTTCGTCAAAGAGCTGAAGGTCGTCGTCAAGGACGTTTCCGACGTCGACATCGTCGTCGCGCCGCCGTTCACGGCGGTGCACGCGGCGGCCGAGGCGGCGCGCAATACGAACATCTGCGTCGCGGCGCAGGATCTGTATTGGGAGCGCGACGGCGCGTTCACCGGCGAAGTCGCGCCGGGGATGATCAAGGAAGCGGGCGCCGAGTACGCGATCGTCGGCCACTCCGAGCGCCGCCGGCTGTTCGGCGAGACCGATGCGATCGTGAATCGCAAGGTGACGGCGGCCATCGGCGCGGCGCTGACGCCGATCGTCTGCATCGGCGAAACGCTCGACGAGCGCGAGCGAGACCAGACGCTCGCCGTGCTCGATCGGCAGATCAAGGACGGCCTCGACGGCCTGACCGCCCAACAGATCGCCGATCTGGTGATCGCGTATGAGCCGGTCTGGGCGATCGGGACCGGCCGCACGGCGACGGCGACGCAGGCGGGCGAGGCGCACGCGCATATCCGGAAGCGCATCCGCCAATGGTTCGGCGGCGACGCCGCCGATCGCTGCCACGTCATCTACGGCGGGAGCGTGAAGCCGGACAATATCCGCGAGATCATCGCGGAGCCCGACGTCGACGGCGCGCTCGTCGGCGGCGCGAGTCTCGAGGTGAGGAGCTTCGCCGATATCGTAATTAGGAGCCGGCCAGCTGCGGTATAATCTGGAGTTTCCTGAAGTCACAAAGTTATGGTCATCACGTATTACCTGCTCTCGACGCTGTACGTGCTCGTCTGTTTGCTGCTGCTGCTGGTCATCCTCCTGCAGCAGGGCAAGGGCGACATGGCGGCCGCGTTCGGCGGCGGGAGCAGTCAGTCGGCGTTCGGCGCGCGCGCCGGCGCGACGGTCTTGTCGAAGGCGACGACGGTGCTGGCGGTGTTGTTCATGCTGGGCGCGCTCGCGCTCGCCATCATCGGGCAGCGCGGTCCCGGATCGATCATGACCGGCAGCGGCGCGCCGCCGCCGCCGTCGAGCGTCCCCGGCTCGCCGCAGAAGGCGCCGCTGACGCCCGCGCCTGCTCCTGCGCCGGCCAAACCGCCGCAGCAGCCGCCGAAATAAATCGTTCGCGCGATCGCGACGTCCAACCCTCGCTCACGCGTCTCAATGTTGCGTGAGCGACGGTGGGCAAGTCACTTGCGGAAGTGGCGGAACTGGCAGACGCACCAGCTTGAGGGGCTGGCGATCGCAAGATCGTGGGGGTTCGAATCCCCCCTTCCGCACCAACCTTCGCTCACGGTTGCGAACGTGGGCGTGAGCTACGGTTCGCAAGCCAAACGCGAAGGTTGTCCGCCGTAGCTTCAGCGAAGGCGGACTCTCACCAAACCCTAACCAGCCAGGAAGGCAGTGATCGGCATGGGCGACGCTTCGGCGCCGTCTGCGTGCGTTACGGATTCCCAGGTCTCTCGCGAGAATTTGCATTGCAGCCACAACGACATCCTGCATCTGATCGTTGAACGCGTCGGGTGAGATGCCGAGGGCGGCGCCTACCGCCAACACACGCGACATGTTGATGACACGCGACATGTTGATGATTGACACCTTCAGTGGCTCACTCTATAGTCCAGCGCGCCACTCCCGCTGGGTTTCGACGTGAGCACCATGCTGACTCGGGACCAATTCGTCGTTTCCCAATTCTGTCGCAATGACCCGACATATTAGATCTCGATTAGATCTCGAGACGAACGATCCCCGCTCGGTGGCACAGGATTGCGGTGTCGCGGGGACCGAAGTTGACTCATCAGCCCCGAGGAGACACGTGAGTTCACCGCTGCGCTGCGGGAGGTCGTGGAACGGGGCGTCACCCGCAATGCCCGCCTCAACCCGCGGAGCGCGAGCGGGGAGGTCAAGTCACGGTCGATTTGGGGCCGGAGGAGCCCCTGATCCTGGGAAATTCCATCAACCTGCTGGCGAACGCGCGCAACGCGGTGGCCGACTCCGTTCGCAAGCCGATTCACATCCGGGGTTCGATCGGCTCCGTGTCGGCGGAGCTCGTGTTCGCCGATACCGGGTCCGGGATTCCACCTGGGCTCGAGCAGCGGGTCTTTGACCCGTTCTTCACCACCAAGGAAGTCGGGAAAGGCACAGGTCTCGGCCTGTCGATCGCGTATGGAATCATCAAAGATCACGGCGGCACGATTTCGGTTGTGAGCCGGCCCGGTGAAGGCGCAACGTTCTTCATCCATCTCCCGCTCGCCGACGGCTGGTACCGAGCCGGCCTCCGCCAGCTCCGAACCACATCGGTGAAAGGCAGCCATGAACCCGCCACGCGTGCTCATCGTCGATGACGACCCGGCGTTGCTTCAGGCGCTTCCCGAGGCTCTTCGAATCCGGATGAGCGGCGTAACGGTGGATACGGCTGACTCGGCGGCCGCGGCACTCGCTCAGATAGCCGCACGCGATTACGACGCGATCGTCACCGACATCAAGATGCCCGGGATGGACGGCTTCGCGTTGCTGGCCGAAATCCGCGCGCGCCGACCAGACACGCCGACGCTGATGATCACCGGCCATGGGGAGCATGCGCTGGCGATCGGCGCCCTGCGCGGCGGGGCCTACGATTTCATCCAGAAGCCGATCGACCGCGACTACTTCGTCACATCGTTGCGCCGGGCGATCGAGATGGGCGAGCTCGGGCGCCGGATCAAGGAGCAGCTGCCACTGAGATGGTTGATGGGACCAAGCAGGCAGATGGAGAAGGTCGTTCAGCAGATCAAGCAGGTGGCCGACTCCCCTCTCACGATACTCATCGAGGGCGAAACCGGCACTGGCAAGGAGCTCGTGGCTCGGGCCATCCATCAGCTGAGTGCCCGACGGAAGAAGCCGTTCGTCGCAGTGGACTGCGGCGCGATCCCGGAAACTCTGATCGAGTCGGAACTCTTCGGGTATGAGAAGGGCGCGTTTACCGGGGCGCATCAGCGAAAGGAAGGAAAGTTCGCCTCCTCCGCAGAATCTGTGGGTAGCGGACCACTGATTCTGAGAGGTTGTGTTCTTGCGTTCTTCTGAAAAGGGAAACGACGATGAGGCGTGTGGGAGCTTGTGCAAAACCGTTCTGTGGTTTTGCAAGGATCGGTG
>DASYQZ010000142.1:0-48806 GCA_036004865.1 Vicinamibacterales bacterium | reverse complement strand
AGTGGGGTCATGACGATCTCCTTTCCAGGGAGGGGTCCAGCCTCCTTGGAGAGG
This sequence comes from Vicinamibacterales bacterium, assembly GCA_036004865.1. Taxonomy (GTDB): domain Bacteria; phylum Acidobacteriota; class Vicinamibacteria; order Vicinamibacterales; family CAVVIG01; genus QHWF01. The sequence goes on along the minus strand of DASYQZ010000142.1, from coordinate 48,752 downwards.
GATCGTCCGTCAGCGGAGATTGTGATGACTCGAGAAGAGCACGAGCGGGCTTTATCTATCCGCCGCAGGCGGATTTAGTCCAACCTCGCGTTGGAGCCGACGGCGCGGCTCTGAGACGTCCGCGCCGCGGCTCAACGCCCACGTGAGCCAGCAAGAGCAAGCATGGAGTTCGAAATCGAGTATCTCGCGGAGCACGTCGACGCAATTCCAACGCTGGCGCGCTGGCACCATGACGAATGGGCGAGCACGACGCCCGAACTGACCGTCGCCGATCGCGCGAACCGAATCCGCGCGCGCGCAAGAACAGGAGGTGTTCCGACCGGATTTGTTGCTGTTGTAGATCACGAGGTCGTGGGACTGGCGTGTTTAGTCGAGTGCGATCTTGAATCCCACGCGCACCTGACTCCATGGTTGGCGACGGTGCTCGTGGCGCCGAACTATCGCGGTCGAGGAATTGGGTCAACTCTATGCCGTCGCGTCACAGAAGAAGCGCGAGCGTTCGGCTTCGCTCATGCCTACCTGTTCACTCTTGACAAGCAAGATCTGTATCGCCGGTTGGGCTGGTCGAACGTTGAGCAAGCCAACTGGCGCGGGCATCAGGTCACGATCATGGAGAACGATCTTGCTGGCTCAGCACGAACTGGACCCGACGGCGCGCCAAGCGTGTCGCGCCGCGGGTCAGTTCAACGGCGTTAGACGGCGGAAGAGGCAACACCTGTGAAGACGGAGCAGGTTCAAGAGCATTTCCGAGTTCAGGGTCCCGCCTATCCGGCGCTCATGCAGCGTCTGATTCCCTTCTATGGTCCGAAGCTGGCTTCAGATCGGCCGGCTGCTTCTGGCGGTACTTGAATTTCGCGATTTTCAGCGGCTGGCGGGCCGCCGTCTGACATCATCGCGCTGGAGTCGACGGCGCCGATGATCATGGAGCGCTGCGGCTCAGCGCGAAGCGTTAGACAACTGTTTCAACTCGGAGGCAACGATCCGGGTCGTTTGGCGATTTCTGGAAACTTCGCCAGGAGGATCTTGTCGAACGTCGCGAGGAACACCTTGCGCTGCGCGGCGAGTTCCACGAACAGAACATCGTAAACGGCCGCGTCAGAATGCAGCGCACGAGTCAATGCCGGCTGCCACAGCGACCGGATCGGTACCGACTCGATGCCAAGGCGCGCAGCCATGTCCAGTTTCTGGTGCCCTTCGTCACGGGGCAAGACGCCAGTGCGAATGCCCATCCAAATCGCATTCGCCAATTCGGCTTCCCAGTGCGCAGGTGCCGATGCTTCGACGACGGTCCGCCAGAATTGCCGGGCCTCCTCGACGAACGGCTCCGTACCGAGCAGATAGTACGCGATGACGTTCGTGTCGACAATGACGCTCACTGCCGGCCAACGCCAATCCACGCTTCAACTTCACGGGCCTTCGGTCGGCGCGTTTGACGTGTCCACGACTGCTCGATTTGGTTGAGCAGCGCCTCCCGGTCGCCCACGTGTTGTTCAAGGACCGCACGCACCTCTTGCTCCATGGATCGGCGGTTTCGGCGGGCCAGCGTCTTCAGAGACTTCACGATTTTGGTCGGCACATTTCGAATCGTCAGCGTCGCCATCGTCACCTCTGCTAGCATTATGCTAGCATCCATGATGGGCGTCGACGGGAATTTCGTCTATGCATGACACAACTGACCAGGTCGAAGTCGCGAGGATCTTGCCAACAAAGTGATGGCGGCGCTCAAGTAGCGCTAACTTCGAGCGGGCAGCCGCTTCAGCAGCGCGCGCGCCTTTCGAAACCATGGCCGTTCGCGCCGCTGCAGATAGCGCGGCATGGTCGGCTTCTTGGCGAGGATGCGCAGCGCCCACTCTCTCGCTTCGGAGGTGCGCTGACGCTCGGCGAGAAACGACGCGTAGTTGTAGTAGGTCTCCGACAGCGTCGAGATGTCGGTGGCGGCTTTGAAGAGCGCCTCCGCCCGGTCGGGGTCGCCGGCGCGGCTGTGCGCGTGCGCCAGCATGCCAATCGCGCGATGGAAGTCGTACTTCGGGTCTTTCGACACGACGCGCTCGAGATCGTCGAGCGCGGGCTTGAAATCTTCCAGCGCCAGCTCGGCGAGCCCGCGGCGATAGAACGGATCGAGCGAGTCGGAATCCGATCGCGCGGCCGCGATGACCTTGTCGTACAGCTCCCGCGCCCGCGCGAACTTGCCTTCCTCGAGATAAAGATCCGCGAGCTCCTCCTGATTTCCGATCGCAGGGTTTTCGAGGATGATGGCTTCGAGCTCGCGGATCCTTCTCCGCCGCGAAAACGTGTTCAGCGAACCCACGAGCAGGTTCACGTCCGGCAGGACCTCGGCGACGATGTAGACGAGCGCACCGAGCCCGCCGCCGATCAGAATGATCCAGAGCCAGTACGTGTCGGGGCGCCGCCGGACGAAATGAAGAATCGCCACCGCCTGCAGGACGATTCCCCAGGGGTAGAAGAGACCGGTGAGCAAGTCTGAAGTCTAAAGTCTGAAGTCCGGACCTGTGAAGTCCAAAGTCTGACGGCAGCCCGCGTCAGACTCGAGACTTCAGACTTCAGGCTTTCTGAGTGAGAGCCGCGCGGCAGTACTCGATGCACTTCGCCATTTCCGCCATGCGATCGGAGCCGGGCGGCACCGGGTATTCGAACTCGATGGTCGCCTGCATGTTCCACTTCTTGTCGCGGATCAGCTGAAGCGCTTCCCGGATTGGCGTGTCGCCCTCGCCGAACGGCACGTTCGGACCGTTGTTCTTCTTTCGATCCTTCACGTGCACGTGCGCGATGCGATCGTGATACTGCGTGATGAACGGCAGCGGCGACGTGTTGTTGCCGGCGACGAAATGTCCGAGGTCGACGTTGGCGCCGTTGTACCGCGAGTTGGCGAATGCCGCTTCCCAGTGCGACGGATTCGTCTTCTCGTGTCCATGGAAGCCGACCATCATCCTGTGCTTGTCGGCGAACCGCCCGACGCGTTTCGTCCCCTCGACGTCGATTTCACAGGAGATCGCGCGCGCGCCGAGCGTGTGCGCCAGCTCGAAGCACTGATCGAGCCGATCGTCGGTCATCTTGTAGACATCGTCGAACTTGACGATCTCGATTTTGACGCCGGCGTCCTCGTACTTCCTGCGGAACGCCTTGACCTTGTCCATCGAGATCGGCGTGCCGGCGAACGCCTCGACCGGCTGCGATCGCAGCTCGACGGCGCTGATGCCGAGGTCGACGCACCGCTTGAGGACTTCGTCGCCGTCCATCGTGCGGCTGCCGAAGTTGTACGGGACGTTCAGACCGATCTGAACGCCCGCGACTTTCGAATCCGGTTTCGCGGCGAGTAGACGGGCGCCAGGCACCGCGGCGAGCGCAAGCTTTCCGAGATCGCGTCTTGTGATGAACATAGCAACTCTCAACTCTCAACTCTCAACTCTCAACTCTCACTCTCAACTCTCAACTCTCAACTCTCAGCTCTCAACTCTCAATTCAACTCTCAACTCTTACGCGCTCGATTCTTAACTCGCAGCGCCAAGGTTAGAATCGCAGTCCGTGTCGCGTGGATCGGGCTCAGTCTGAAGCCGTCGAACGCTGACCGTGAGCATCGCGACGAATTCGTCTGCCTCTTGCAGCAGCCAGTCGCGCAGCTCTTTCTTGCCGAGCGACTTGGCCTGCGCGACCCTGAGCCAGTACTTCGACTCGTGACTCTCCTTCAAGGAGATCGCATTTTTTGCCGCAAGTTCTCGGCGGCTGTGGGCAGATTTTGACTCGGCGAGGTTTGCGCCGATGGAGCTGCCGGCATCGAACAGCTGATTGGCGAGTCGGCGAGAAGGGCCAGGAATCCGGGCCAATTCCTCACAATAGTCGTACAACTTGCAGGTGAACCTGAACGCCCGTTCGCGGAAGTCTGTCGTGGGTTTGTCGGACATGACGTGCCGACCTGTTCAACAATCGCGCCAACTCTCGATTCTCACGTTCACCTTTCGCTCCCACTTTCAGTCTGAGTTGAGAGTTGACTTGAGAGTTGAGAGTTGACTTGAGAGTTGAGAGTGAGAGTTGAGAGTTGAGAGTTGAGAGTTGATTGAGAGTTGAGAGTTGAGCCTTGAGAGTTTATGGGAGCAACCGCAGCCGTCCAATCGCCCCGCGCTCGATCTCCGCGCGTTCCATCCGCATCTTCCGATGCTTCACCGCGCGCCAGTCGGGGAGCGCATCCGCATAGTGGGGCGACAGAAAATGCCCTGACTGGCCGATGGCATCCTGGAAGCGGCTGTCGTTCGCCGGCGACAGATCGATGATTTCGCGATAGCCGGGCACGAGGCGCTGCTCGTACAACTGGTCCGCGGCGACGGTGCCGATGTTGACGCTGCTCCAGTCTCCGGCCGTCGGGACCGATCGGCTCAGCAGCGGACGCAGCGTCGCGAGCGAGTCGAGGCCCTGATGCGGAAACACCGCGCGGTGCACCGCATCCCAACGCCATCGACCGATGTCCGCACCGAGCCGCCGGCTCAGATCGACCACACCCTCGTCCAGCGCCTTCGTCACCGCATCGTCGCACGTCTCCGCCGCGGCCGTGGTCTTGTCGTCGCACCATGACGCGTCGTTCGACGTGAGCGTGTTGATCAGAAACCGCGTGACGAACGAGAACCGGCCCTGATAGGTCTCGGTGACGAGCGGGCCGAGATCGTCGGCCACCAGCGTCGGCGCGAGCCGCAGGAACCACGCCTGAAAGATCGCGGTCGCGGCGCTGTCGGCGGTCGCGTCGAAATTCCACTGCCGCACGGCGCCGACAGCGCGCCGATCGATCTCGGTCGTCGGACGCGCGTGCGCGAGCAGGATTGGCACGAGCGCCCTGGCGTGCAGCGAGAGCGTGTCGGCCTGGATGCGCGCGAAGTCGTCGGGCGTGAATTTCGTCTCTTCACGCAGCAGATCGACAACGCGTTGGGCGCGGTACGGCTCGTACCATTCGAATCCCAGCGTGTACGGATAGCTTGGCGGCGCGGGCCGGTTGTTCGCCGTCACGATGAAGTGCTCGGGCGGATCGTAGAGGTGCGGCAGCTCGTCGAACGGAATCCATCCGGTCCACTCCGATTCGCCGGTCCAGCCGTCCGATGGCCGCGTGCCGTCGCCGCTCGCGCGAATCGGGATGTGCCCCGGCGCGTAGTAGCCGATGTGGCCGTCGACGTCGGCGTAGACGAAGTTCTGTGACGGCACGACGAAATCGCGAAGCGCGCCCGTGAACTCTTCCCAGTTGCGCGCCTCGTTCAGCTTCAGGAAGGACAGGACGGTCGTGTCGTCCACGTCGAGCGCAGTCCACCGCAACGCCAACGGTTCGACGGGCGGCGCCTTCGGTTCTTTTTTCGAAGCGGCACTCATCGCGTTGATGGCATCGGACACGAGCGGCCCGTGCCGGGTGACGCGCACGTCGACGTGAACCGCGTGGCTGCCCTTGACGGCAATCGTCTCGGGCACGATCGTGATCGGTTCCTTCGCGCCGCGGAACTCGACCGAGTGTCCGCTGTCGTCGATCCGCTCACGATAGAGATCCTCGACGTCGGCGGCGACGTTCGTCGCGCCCCACGCGATGAATCGATTGCGGCCCAGCGCCACGGCCGGCGCGCCCGGCAGCGTCGCGCCGATCATCTCGAAATCCCCGCCGGCGACGTGCGCGAGGTACCACGTTGACGGCAGCCGCGTGCCGAGATGCGGATCGTTGGCGAGGAGCGGTTTGCCCGTCGCGGTCATGGTGCCGTCGACGACCCAGTTGTTCGAGCCGAGTCCCTCGCTTCGCGAGGAACTCAGAACTGAGAACTCGGAACTTAGAACTGAAAACGCTGCGCTCAGGCTCGCGACTCCGTTCGGCGTCTGCAGTTCCCCGTTCCGAGTTCTCAGTTCTGAGTTCTGAGTTCTAAGTTCAGGAGCGGCCTCGTCCGTGACATGGCCGTTCGGGAGAATGCTCAGACCATCCGCGGCGTACTCGGGCATCAGCTGCGTCATCCGCTCGGCACCCACGGCGCGCACGAGATCGTGGCGCAGCAGCTCGAACGCGTAGTTGGCGCTCAGATCCCACGCCATCATCTTCACCCACACCAGGACATCGGGTCCGGTGAACGGCTCGGGCTCGATCCGCAGCAGCGAGAATTCGGGTGGAAGAGCCGTCCCGTGATGCGCCGCAATGAACGCGTTAACGCCCGCGACGTACGCGTCGATCTGCCGCTTCGCCCAGTCCGGAGTCGAGCTCCATGCCGACCGCGCGGCGCGGCCGAAGCCGACGGTCCGCAGGAAGCGATCCTGCGGCACGGTCGCCTCGCCAAAGAGTTCCGAGAGCCGTCCGTGTCCGATGCGCCGCTGGAATTCCATCTGCCACAGCCGGTCCTGCGCGTGCACGTAGCCGAGGCCGAACAGCGCGTCGTTCTTGTTCGCGGCGAACACGTGAGGAATCGCGTCAGCGTCGCGGACGATCTCCACGGGTGCGGTCAGTCCGGCCACGGTGACGCGGCCATCGATTGCCGGCAGCGATCTCCGGAGCAGCACGTACGCGACGACCGCGCCGATGAGAATCGGCACGACGATGAGCGTCAGCACGAGCTTGAGGAGGCGGCGCATCACACGATGATAAGCTCTCCACCACAGAGGGCCCGGAGGAAAGGAGGATCGGTCCGTAAGGCTCGACCTCCGTGTCCACCGTGTCCTCCGTGGTGGAGAGTTCAAATCGATTGCGGATTGAATCGCTGAAGCCCATCCTCGATCGGCTGTACGCCGAGTTCAACTACCCCGACTCCGCAACCGACCCCATCCAGATCGTCCGGCGGTTCGAGCGGCCGGACGATCGCGAGGTGGTTGGATTCATCGCGGCGTCGCTCGCCTTCGGCCGCGTGATGAGCGTGCTGCAGTCGATCGAGCGCGTGCTCGCCCTCATGGGTCCGCGGCCGGCGGCGTACGTCCGCCGGTTCGATCCCGCGCGCGAGCGGGCGGCCTTTGCCGGCGTCGTGCATCGCTGGACGCGTGGTCCGGATTTGGTCGCGCTCGTCTGGCTGATGACACAGATGATCGATCGCGCGGGATCGATCGAAGGGTTCTTCGCCGAATCGTACGACCCGTCGGCCGACGATCTCGAACCGGCGCTCGAGAGCTTCTCGGCGCGTGCGCTCGCGCTCGACCTGACATCGGCGTACGGCCGAGTGCCCAGGAGGCCGGGTGTCTGCTACTTCTTCCCGCGGCCGTCGGCGGGATCCGGTTGCAAGCGGCTGAATCTGTTTCTGCGCTGGATGGTGCGGCACGACGCGCTCGACCTCGGGGTCTGGTCGTGCATTCCGCCGTCGAAGCTCGTCGTACCGCTCGATACGCACGTGATCCGCGTCGGCCGCTGCCTGCAGCTGACGCGCTACACGAGCCCAGGCTGGCGCATGGCGCGCGACATCACCGCGTCGCTGCGCCGTCTCGACCCGGGCGACCCGGTCAAGTACGACTTCGCGCTGTGCCACATCGGGATGATGAACGCGTGCGGGTTCAACCGGTCGCGGGTTGATCCCTCCGGGAATGATCAGAATTGTCCCCTTCGTGGCCTCTGCCGGCCACGCGCTCGTAGACCGACGCGGTCGCGGCGACCATCTTCTCGACGGTGAATCGCTCCTGGACGCGCGCGAACCCGCGGTCGCCCATGCGCTTCCGCAGAGTCTCGTCACCCAGCATTCGCACGATGGCCGCTGCCATCGCGGCGTGATCGCGCGGCGGCACCAGCAGTCCGTTGACGCCGTCTTCGACGATTTCCGGTATGCCGCCGGCTCGCGTCGCGACGATCGGCCGGGCGCACGCCATCGCGTCGAGCAGAGACGTGCCCAGGCCTTCGGTCACCGAGCTCATGACGAAGAGGTCGAAGCCTTTGATGCAGCCGAGGACGTCGGTGCGAAAGCCGGGCAGCAGCACGTGCTTTTCGAGGCGATGGTCTTTGACGAGATGCTCGAGCTGATCGCGCAGCTCGCCCTCGCCGAGGATGACGAAGCGCGCGTCGGGAATCTCCTGCACGACGAGATGCGCCGCTTCGATCAGATGCCGCTGCCCCTTGTGCGGCACGAGCGCGGCGACGTTGCCGACGACCGGCGCGTCGTGCGGCAGCCAGAACGCCTCGTGCACGTTGACCGGCGGGGCTGCGGCGACGTGATCGACGTCGATCCCTTCGTGGACGGTCACCGTCCGATCCGGCGGCACGCCGTCGCCGACGAGCATCTGCCGGATCGCCTCGGACGCGGCGATGAAGCAGTCGACCTGCCGGTGCTTCCAGCGCGAGAACGAGTTGCCGCGCAGATGAAAGTCGACGCGCCGCGAGGCGACGAGCGCCGGCGCGCGCGCCCCTTTCGCAGACGCCGCTCCCAGTGAAAGCGCGAGCGACGCCATCGCGACGCCGTGCGGATCGTGCGCGTGAATCACGTCGGGAGCGAGCCGCTTCACCACGCGCGCGAAGCGCCACGCCGCGGTGAGATCCATCTCGGTGCGCGGCGCCAGCGGAATCAGCTCGAGCCCTTCCGCCGCCCGCCGCCGCAGCTCGCCGCCGGGATGCGCGACGAGCGCCGCGCGATGCCCGATCGCGCGCAGGCCGTTGACGGTCAGCAGAACCTGATTCTGGCCGCCTCGCCAGGTGCAGGCGGTGTCAACGTGGAGAGAGAACATATCAAGTCTGAAGTCTGAAGTCTGAAGTCTGAAACGCCTTGAAGTCTGAAGTCCTGAAGTACGTCGGGACGTCTCGAATGTTCGAAGTGTTGAAGAGCGACGGCTTCATGCTCAGTGTTTTTGAGAGCGAAGTCATCGTCTTTTGGCTTCAGACTTCAGACTTCAGACCTTGTTTTGTGCTCGAGCTCCCAGAGTTTCGCGAACTTGAGGAAGACGTAATACGCATTCATCGCCGAGATCGTGAGGCCGGCGACGCCGTCGCGGAATCCGCCGCGCGCGACGTAGTTGCGCAGAAAAGCGAGCGGCGGATGGCCGCCGACCTGCCACACGCCGGCGCGGCGGCCGCTTTCGTACATCTGCTGCGCCGCCAGTGTCGTGTACCGATCCATGGTCTCGAGATGATCGGCGATGTCGCGGTACGCGTAGTGCTGCAGCTCGTGGCGAAGCAGCCCGACGGTGCCGCGCACGGTCACCGACTCGTGCACGTACTTCCCGGTCCACTGCGCCAATCGCCGATCGTAGAGGCGGAGTTGATAGTCCGGATACCAGTCGGTGGTCCGAATCCACCGGCCGAAATGCCAGGCGACACGCGGAATGCGATACGCGTGGTGCGCCGGCGGCGCCCCCAGCGTCGTCTTGATTTCGTCGGCGAGCGCTGGCGTCACGCGCTCGTCGGCATCGAGCGACAGAATCCAGTCGTGGCTTGCCTGCGACGCCGCGTAGTTTTTCTGATCGATGTATCCGGCCCAGTCGCGCACGATCACGCGATCGGTGTGCTGCCTCGCAATCGCAACCGTGTCGTCCGTGCTGTGCGCGTCGATGACGATACGCTCGTCCGCGAAGGCCACGGACGCTAACGCCGCGCCGATGTCCGCCGCTTCGTCCTTGGTGATGATGGTGACGGAGAGCTTCCGCACCCGGGGAGTTTACTTGGAGGTCGGGTGGGTCGGGTGGGTCGGGTAGGTCGGATAGGTCGGGTGGGTCAGGTAGGTCGGATAGGTCGGATAAGTCGCGTGGGTCGGGTAGCTCAGGTCGGCCCTACCTGACCCAGCAGACCTACCAGACCCACGAGACGTACCAGATCCACCAGACCTACGAGCTACTGTCCTCTCACGATCGCATTCGCGCCCGACTGCAGCGTGCCGGAGCCGGCGGTCGTGATGCCGCCGCCGCCGCCCCCGAGCGGCACGAGCTGGATCGTCTCGAAGTCGACGACCGACTTGTTGTAGTCAGCGATCGCCTGAATCTCCGCCGTCCGTGCGAGTGCAAGATCGCGCTGCGCCTGGAAGACGAAGAAGCTTTGCGACATGCCGGCGGCGAGCTTCTTCTCCTCGGCCTCGAGCTTCTTCTCCTGGAGCTCGCGCGAGGCTTTGGCCGACAGCACGCGCTTCTGGTTCGTTTGCACCTGCCGCGCGAACTCGCGCACCTGCGCGGCGACCTGCATCTCGAGACTCTTCAACTGCGTCTGCGCCTGCTGATACTGGAGCTTCGCGCGTGCGAGGTTCGCCTGCGCGGTGTTGGTGCCGAGCGGATACGAGACCTGGACGCCGACCGTCCAATCCGGAAACGTGTTCTGGAACAGGTTGCCGAGCACGGAGCCGAAGCCGCGCTGAGCGACGACGACGCGGTTGATGTTGCCCGTCAGCACGTCATCCGGCCTGAGCGAGTTCAGTTGGACGCCGCCGATGGCGCGGCTGATATAGGTCGCCTGTGCGTTCACGTCCGGAAGAATCTGATTGCGCAGGTACCGGATGTCGACGTCGCTGCGCTCGATGCTGTTCTTGGCGCCGCGCAGATCGGAGCGTTTGTCGAGCGCGTTCCGGACCGCGGTATCGGTGTCGATGCCGAGCTCCTGGAAGGGCGCCGAGTCGGTCGGCTGGAACACCGTGTTCCAGAAATCGGGTGTGCCCGGATCGAGGATGAGCGTGCGGATGTTGTCCTGCGCGCGCTTGATGGCCGCCTCCGCGAGGATGACGCGCTCCTCGTTGCTCGCGACCTCCGCCTGCGCCTGTACGATGTCGATGGGCGCCAGCGTGCCGATCTCGACGCGCTTGCGGTTGTCCGACAGCGACTGCTGCGCGAGTTTCAGCGATTCCTGCTGCGCCTTCAGGTTGTCGATGGCGTACGACAGATCCCAGTACGCGTTTCGCACGTTGCGGCTCGTCCCCGTCACGACCGCCTGGAGCTGAATGTCCGACAGATCGCGCAGCTTCTTGCTGTTCGCCACCTGCTGGCGGATCTGATCGATGTGGAAATTCCTGAGCAGCGGCTGCTGGACCTGCAGGTTCAGGTTCGAGCCGAGCTGCGGGCTGAAGTTGCTGAACAAGTTCGTCGTCGTCGCGCGGAAGCTGTTCCAGTTCGCCTGGTAGAAAGCACCCGTCGGCAGGTTCTGCTGGATGCCGACCGTCGCCGCAACAGTGCCATTGTCGATGCTTGTCGCGCCGCCCGCGAGCGAATTGGTCGCGGCCGACGCTTGCGATTGCCGTGAGAAGCTGCTGTTGAGCTGAGGTGACCAGAACGACCGCGCCTGCGAGATGCCGACGTCCGAGATCTGCGGATCGATCCGCTGAATCTGGATGCCGAGGTTCTGCTCGAGCGCGAGCTTGACGGCTTCGTCGATCGACAGAGGCCTCGTGACGTCAGGCGCGGCCTGCGCCGCGGCCTGCGACGCCGCGGCCTGGACGACGCCTTCGGTGATGTGAAACTGTCCGCCCTGACCGAAAGCGGACACCGACATCGTCACGACCGCGACGGCGACCGCGGCGATTCGCGCGCGATAACTTGACTGGTGCAGACGCATTGCTGACGACTCCTCGAGAAAGAGAAATTCGGGTGTAGTTCTGAACAGTAGACGGTCGGCAGGAAAGTTCAGTTCGGCAATTGTATAATGACGCCCCTTTTTCAGAGGCTTTCATGCACATCTCTTCACGCGTCACGTGCGGCGTCGCGGCGCTGGCCTGCGTGCTTGCGACAGCTCATCCGACGACCGCGCCGGGGAAGCCGTTCGAGCTGACCGTTGACAGCATCATGCGCGGGCCGAAGCTGGTCGGCTATCCGCAGACCGGCCTGCGGTGGTCGGGCGATTCGTCGCGCCTGTACTTCGAATGGCGGCGGCCCGGAGACGAGGAAGCGGCAACCTACATCGTCGACCGTGGCAGCGATACGCCGCGCAAGCTGACCGACGACGAGCGCCGCAGCGCACCCCCGGTGAACGGCGCGTGGGACAAGGCGCATCGCCGTGTGCTGTTCGCGGATCAGGGCGACATCGCGATGGTCGACTCGATCGCCAACACGCGCCGGCAGATCACGCGGATGACCGGCGCCGAATCGAGTCCGCGCTGGGCGCGCCGCGAGTCGGCGGTCACGTTCACACGCGACAATAATTTGTTCATCGTGCCGCTCGATACCGGAGCGATCGAACAGCTGACCGACGTGCAATCGAAAAAGCGCGATCCGCGCGAAACCGACAGCCAGAAGTTCGTGAAGGCCGAAGAGCAGAAGCTCATCGAGCACACGCGTCTCGAGGCGGAGAAAAAGAAGAAGGCCGAGGACAAGGAGAAGGCGCGGGCGCTGCCGAAGTTCGACCTCGCGGAACGGCAATCGGTGTCCGACCTGCAGCTCTCACCCGACGGCAAGGACGTGTTCCTGCTGGTCGTCGAGCGCACCGAAACCGCGAAGCGCCCCAACGTGCCGAACTACGTCACCGAGTCGAGCTACACCGAGGACATTCCGGCGCGCACGTTCGTCGGCGACGCGCAGGACAAGCGGACGCTGGCCGTGATGAATCTCGAAACGGGCAAGAGCGTGCCGGTCGATTCGGAGTTCGCCGGAAAACGGGAAGTCCGCTGGTCGATGCCCATCGTGTCCGACGACGGCTCGCTCGCCGTGGCGAGCGCGCGCGCGACCGACAACAAAGATCGCTGGCTCGTGTCGGTCGATGCCGGCAGCGGCAAATCGCGCGTCGTCGACGCGCTGCACGACGACGCGTGGGTCCGCGAGCCCGGCGGCGGCTTCGGCTCCGCTGAACCGTCCGCATACGGATGGCTGCCGGATCAGAAGCGCATCTGGTTCCTGTCCGAACGCGACGGCTGGATGCATCTCTACACGGTCGATGCGACCGCGGCGAACCAGACCGCGAAGCAACTCACGCTGGGCAAGTGGGAAATCGAATCGGCGGAGCTCTCGGCGGACAAGAAAAGGTTCTACTTCAGGAGCACCGAGGTGCATCCGGGCGAGCGCCACCTCTATTCGATGTCTGTCGACGGTGGCGAGCGTACGAAGCTGACGTCCATGACGGGTGGGAACGCCGGGGAAGTTTCGCCCGACGACAGCACGATAGGCTTGATTCATTCCGCGAGCACGAAGCCGCACGAGATCTACCTGATGCCCAACCGGCCGGGCGCAGCCGCCAGGCAGGTGACGACGACGCCGACCGACGAGTGGCGTTCGTTCAAATGGATCGAGCCGCAGCTCATCACCTACAAGACTCGCGACGGCGTCGACGTCTACGCGCGGTTGTACACGCCCGAGATGATCGGGGCGCGGCGCGATCCGGCGGCCCCGGCGGTCGTGTTCGTGCACGGCGCCGGCTACGCGCAGAACGCGCACAAGTATTGGCCGAGCTATTACCGCGAGTTCATGTTTCACAACGTGCTCGCGTCGAAGGGCTACGTCGTGCTCGATCCCGACTACCGCGCCAGCTCGGGCTACGGCCGCGACTGGCGGACCGCCATCTACCGTCACATGGGCGGCAAGGATCTCGACGACGTCGTCGACGGCGCAAAGTATCTGGTCGAGAAGCAGAAGGTGAATGCGAAACGGATTGGTGTGTACGGCGGCAGCTACGGCGGGTTCATCACGCTCATGGCGATGTTCACTTCGCCGGATACGTTCGCGGCGGGCGCGGCGCTGCGGCCGGTCACCGACTGGTCGCACTACAATCACAACTACACGTCGAACATCCTCAACGAGCCGAACAACGACCCGGAGGCGTACCGTCGAAGCTCGCCGATCTACTTCGCGGAAGGGCTGAAAGGATCGCTGCTGATTCTTCACGGCATGGTCGACACCAACGTGCTGTTCCAGGACAGCGTGCGTCTCGCGCAGCGGTTGATCGAGCTGCGCAAAGAGCACTGGTCGTTCGCGCCATATCCGGTCGAGAATCACGGGTTCGAGGAAGAAACGAGCTGGGCCGACGAGTACAAGCGGATTCTCAAGCTGTTCGAGGACACCCTCAAGGGCCCCGGCACCAATGACGCGCGACGAGCTTCTTGATCTGTTCCGCAAGTCGGGCGCCCTGCTCGAGGGGCACTTCCGGCTGACGTCCGGGCTGCACAGCTCCGGCTACCTGCAATGCGCACTCGTGTTGCAGCATCCGCAGCACGCCGAGGCGCTCGGCGCGGCGCTCGCGAGCCGCACGCGCCATCTGCGGCCGACGGTCGTCATGTCGCCGGCGCTCGGCGGCGTCGTGATCGGACAGGAAGTCGGACGCGGACTCGGCGTGCGCGCGATCTTCGCCGAGCGGCAGGACGGCGCGCTGACGCTGCGCCGCGGGTTCATGCTCGGCGAAAACGATCGCGTGCTGGTGGTCGAGGACGTGCTGACGACCGGCGGCTCGACGCGTGAAACGATGCAGGTCGCGCGCGCCTCCGGCGCTCACGTCGTCGGCGCCGCGTCGATCGTCGATCGAAGCGCTGGAGCGGCGCGGCTCGACGTGCCGTTCGCGGCGTTGCTCGAGATCGCGCTGCCGACGCACGAACCCGACAAGTGCCCGCTGTGCGCGCAGGGTCTGCCGGTCGTGAAGCCCGGCTCGAGGCCAGTCGCGACATAGACACGCTGAACAAACACAAAGGACACCAAGGACACAAAGGCAAGACCCGCCACCGAATCAGTTTTTTCCTTTGTGTCCTTTGTGTCCTTTGTGTCCTTTGTGTTGATTAAGCGCTGATGCGGAGTTTCAAGATCGTCCTCGCCTACGACGGCACCGACTTCGTCGGCTGGCAGCGTCAGGCGTCCGGGACCTCCATCCAGGGTCTGCTGGAAGACGCGCTGCGCGCGCTCGACGATCGCGCGGTGACGGTCACCGGCGCAGGACGCACCGACGCCGGTGTCCATGCGCTCGGACAGGTCGCGGCGTTTTCGCTCGGGCGCGCGATCGACGCCGGCACGCTCGTGCGCGCCATGAACGCGCGGCTGCCCGATGCGGTGCGCGTGCTGTCCGCCGGCGAGGTCGCGCCGGCGTTCAACCCGCGCTTCGATGCACGCGCGAAGACCTATCGGTATCGCGTCTGGAATGGCGCGGTCCTCAGCCCGTTCGAGCGGCGCTACGCGTGGCACGTGGCCGGCGCGCTCGACGCGAACGCGATGGACGCGGCGGCGCGGCGGCTCGAAGGGCGTCACGACTTCGCGGCGTTTCAGGCGGCGGGCAGTGAGGTTGCGACAACAGAACGCACGATCGTTTCATCGTCATTGCGGATTGCGGATTGCGGATTGCGGATTGATTGTGGATTGGCGATTGGCGATTCACGATTGGCGATTGGCGACTCCGACAATCGCGACTCCGACAATCGCGACTCCGACGACCCTGACCATCGCCAATCAGCAATCGCCAATCAATCCTCAATGCGCAACCAATCGCCAATCGCCAATAAATCCGCAATCCGCAATCCTCAATCCGCAATGATTGAGTTCGAGATCACCGGCGACGGTTTCCTTCGCCACATGGTCCGCTCGATTGTCGGCACGCTCGTCGAGATCGGCCGCGGCCGCCGGCGCGTGGAGTGGATCGACGACGTGCTCGCGTCGCGCGATCGCGCGGCGGCCGGCCCGACGGTGCCAGCCGCCGGGCTCTTTCTCGTTCGCGTGGATTATTCAGTCGACCGGTGACGGCCGGATTGTGGACTGCACAGTTCAGGGCGATGTATTATCGCGGTTTGCTGCGAAGGATGGTGCATGTCGCTTGATCAGCTCCTGGCGTGGATTCCGCCAGGATCGCCCGACGAGACGCTGGCGCGGCAGGTCAACTTCGAGCAGCTTCCCGCCCACATCGCGATCATCATGGACGGCAACGGACGCTGGGCGGCCCAGCGTCATCTGCCGCGCGTCGAAGGGCACCGCGCCGGCATCGACTCGGTGCGCGACGTCGTCGAAACCTCCGCGCGCCTCGGCATCGACGTGCTGACGCTGTACGCGTTCTCGGTCGAGAACTGGAAGCGTCCGCGGACGGAGATCAACACGCTGATGACGCTGCTCAAGCGCTATCTGCGCCTCGAGCTGAGCACGCTCCTTCGGAACAACATCCGCTTTCGCGTCATCGGCCGCGAGGAAGAATTGTCGGCCGACGTGCGGCACGAGCTCGAGGTCGGCGTGCGGCAGACGGCGGACAACAGCGGCATGCTGTTCAACATCGCGCTCAACTATGGCGGCCGCGCCGAGATCATCGACGCCGCGAAGCGCGTGCTGAGCGCTGGCATCAACCCCGACGATCTCGACGAGCGGCGCTTCAGCGAATTTCTCTACACGGCAGGGCAGCCCGATCCCGATCTGCTGATTCGCACGAGCGGCGAAATGCGCGTGAGCAACTTCCTGCTCT
This sequence comes from Vicinamibacterales bacterium, assembly GCA_036004865.1. Lineage (GTDB taxonomy): Bacteria > Acidobacteriota > Vicinamibacteria > Vicinamibacterales > CAVVIG01 > QHWF01. The sequence continues at coordinate 32,506 of DASYQZ010000142.1, read as the reverse complement.
GGCAGATCGCGTACTCCGAGATCTGGGTGACCGAGACGCTCTGGCCCGACTTCCGCCGCCGCCATCTGCTCGAGGCCGTCGTCGCCTACCAGAAGCGCGATCGCCGCTACGGCGGCATCAAGCCGTCGCCCGTCGCGCTCGGCGCGAAGTGACCAAGAGACGAACAACGCAGAAACCGCTGAAACCGCGGAGCAACATGGCCTCTGCGGATTCTGCGTGTTCTGCGTCGATCGCCGGGCGATCGCAGGAGACCAGCCGGTGACGCGCGTCGTGAGCGGCGCGGTTCTCATCGCGATTGCGGTCGCGGTCGTCTGGTTCGCCCCTCAGATCATTTTTTTCGCGGTCGCGGAGCTGCTGCTGGCGCTGGCGTTCATCGAGTACGCGCGGCTGGCGGAGGCCGGCGGCGTGCCGATCCCGATGGGGCCGGCCGGCGTCGCGACGGTGATCGCCTCGGCCGCGCCGCTCGACGTCGCGCTCATGTGCGGCTTCGTCGCGCTGGGAGCGCTGGCGTTGACGACGTGGCGCGGCGATCGCGAGGCGCTCGGGCGCGTCGCCGCGTCGGTGTTTCCGATGGTGTATCTCGGCCTGCCGATCGGCGCGATGGTGTCGCTGCGCGCGCTGCGCGGACGCGAGGCGCTCTTCCTGCTCATGCTGACGGTGATGGTCAGCGACACGGCGCAGTACTATTCGGGACGCGCGTTCGGCAAGCGGCTGCTCGCGCCGGCGATCAGTCCGAAGAAAACCGTCGCGGGCGCCGCCGGCGGGTTCGTCTGCGGCGCTCTGATCATGACGATCGCGGGCGCGTGGTGGCTGCCGAATCTTGCGATCGCGTTTCGCGCGCTGCTCGGCGTCGCCCTCGTCGCACTCGGCATCGCCGGCGATCTCTTCGAGTCGATGCTGAAGCGCAGCGCCGGCGTCAAGGACAGCTCGACGATGATTCCGGGCCACGGCGGCGTCCTCGATCGCATCGATGCGTTGCTCTTCGCAGCGCCCGTTTATTACATCGTTTTGAAGTACGCGTGAAGAAACGGATCGCCATTCTCGGCTCCACCGGTTCGATCGGTCAGAGCGCGCTCGCCGTCGTCGACGCGCATGGCGATCGTCTGCAGGTGGTCGGCCTCGCGGCCGGGACGAATGCGGATCTGCTCGCCGCGCAGATCGCACGTTATCGCCCCCGCGTCGCCGCAATGGCGACGGGCGATGCGATCGACCGGCTGCGGCAGAACGGATCGACCGGCGGGCTGACGATCGCCGGAACCGGACGCGACGGCCTGGTCGCCGTCGCCACGCATCCCGACGTCGAGCTGGTGCTCTGCGCGTCGAGCGGCACCGAAGGGCTCGAGGCGGTGCTCGCCGCGATCGAGCACGGCAAGACGATCGCGCTGGCCAACAAAGAAGTGCTGGTCATGGCGGGCGGTATCGTCACCGAGGCGGCGCGCCGCGCGGGCGTCTCGATTCTCCCGGTCGACAGCGAGCACAACGCCATCCACCAGTGTCTGCACGGGCGCGGCCACCACGAGATCAAGCGGATTGTCCTGACGGCGTCGGGCGGACCGTTCCGAGGCCGCGCGGCGTCCGACCTGGCGGGCGTCTCGGCCGAAGACGCACTCAAACACCCGACCTGGCGGATGGGCCGCAAGATCACCATCGACTCGGCGACGCTGATGAACAAGGGCCTCGAAGTGATCGAAGCACGCTGGCTCTTCGGCGTTCGCGCCGATCAAATCGACGTCGTCATCCACCCGCAGTCGGTCGTCCACTCGATGGTCGAGCTCACCGACGGATCGATGATCGCGCAGCTCGGCATTGCCGACATGCGGCTGCCGATTCAGTACGCGTTCTCGTACCCCGATCGGTGGCCGGCGCCGCTGCCGTCGCTCGACCTCGCGCGCGCGGGGCGTCTCGAGTTCGAGGTGCCGGACCGCGAGGCGTTTCCGTGCCTGCACCTCGCGTATCGTGCGCTCGAGGCGGAACGCAGCCTGCCGGTCGTGCTGAACGCCGCCAACGAGGTGGCCGTCGATCGGTTTCTCGCCGGGCGCATCGGATTTCTCTCTATTGCACACGTCATCGCAGAAACGATGGCGGCGCATCGGGCAGAAGAGGTGGCGACACTGGCATCGGTGCGTGCAGTGGACGCGTGGGCCCGCGAGTATTCTCAGGGGATCGCCCGCGCGGTAGAATTGAAAGTCTGAGGTAGCCCGCTTGACCACTGTCCTTGCGTTCGCCTTCGTGCTCGGCGTGCTCGTGTTCGTCCACGAGCTCGGCCACTTTCTCGCGGCCAAGCGCGTCGGCATCCGGGTCCTCAAGTTCCAGCTCGGCTTCAATCCCACGATCCTCTCCTTCAAACGCGGCGATACCGAATACAGCCTCGGCGCGCTGCCGCTCGGCGGCTACGTGAAGATGGCGGGCGAGAGTCCGGAAGACGTCGAGCGTGACGAACAAGGCCGCGTGATCAGACGCGGCGACGAATTCCTGTCGAAGTCGAAGTGGCAGCGCTTCCAGGTGCTGATCATGGGGCCGGTGATGAACATCGCGCTGGCGCTCGTGCTCACGACCGTCGTGCTCTACCAGGGCGCTGAAGTGCCGGCGTACGAAGATCAACCGCCGGTGGTCGGCGTCGTTCAGGCCGACTCGCCGGCCGCGAAGGCGGGCATTCAGCCGGGCGATCGCATCGTCGCGGTCGGGACGACGAGCGTCGACGCCTGGGAACAGTTCTACATGGCGATCGCCTCGCGCGCGAATCGCGAGGTGCCGCTCCGCATCGTTCGCAACGGCCAGGAGATCACAATCAAGGCGACGCCGGTCGTGCCGCCGGGACAAAGCCGATTCGAGATCGGCGACATCGGCGTGCTGCCGGACGTGCACCCGCACATCCCGACCGTCAACCCGGGCGAGCCGGCCGATCGCGCCGGGATCAAGCCGGGCGACGTCGTGCTCGCCGTGAACAACGAGCCCATCACGTTCCGCTCGCAGTTGCGCGACGCCATCGTCAAGCATCCGGGTCAGGAGATCACGATCACGGTGCTGCGCAACGGCCAGCGCCTCGAGATTCAGGCGGTCCCGGAAAAGCGGGGCGATATCGGATGGCTGGGCATCGGGCTGGCCGACGACTCGAAGAGCATCAAGCCGGGGTTCGTCGAAGCGATCGGCATGAGCTTCAAGAAGAACCTCGAATTCGGCGGGCTCATCTTCCAGACGGTGTGGGGCCTGTTGACGCGCGAGACGTCGCCCAAGCAATTGATGGGTCCCGTTGCCATCGCACAGCTCTCGGGCGAATCGGCGCAGCTCGGCTGGGTGGCGCTCTTCAGCCTCATGGCCATGATCAGCCTCAACCTGGGTATCCTCAATTTGCTACCGATTCCCGTCCTCGACGGCGGACACATCTTCATCATGGCGCTCGAGGGGATCGCGCGCCGCGACTTCAGCGTGCGCGTCAAGGAGAAGATGCTGCTGGCCGGCTTCGTCGTCCTGATGATGCTGATGGTGACAGTCATCTATAACGACCTCACGCGCATCTCGTGGATCGAGCGCCTCATGCCCTGGCGTTGAGCGAATTCCGAAGTCTGACTTCGGAATCCTTCTTGCACCCGACCCCGACCGGAGGTTTTTCGTGAAGCTGATGAGATTCTCCGGACCTTTGCTGCTGGCGCTGGCGCTGACAGCCGGTTTCGCGCAGACGTCCGCCGCGCAAGCGGACGTGACCACAGCCGACATCCAGCGGCTGCAGGACAACATCTACGACGTGTCGCGCGACATCGCACAAGCGCGGACGCGCGATGCGTCGCTGGCGTCGCAGCTCCAGGCCGAGCTCGACGACGCGCGCGACGAGGCGACGTACCTCAAGGTGAAGCTGAGGAAGCGCGAGCCGATCGCGCGCTACGAGTATTCCGACTTGCGCGACCGAATCGAGAACCTGCGGACGCGCGCGCGAGGCGACGCCAACGGCGGCTACACGCCGCCCGCCGGATCGCGTACGAGCGACGACCGGTCGTCGTCCCCGGCGGGAACCGTCGGCCGCACGTCGAATCCGAATGAGATTCCGGTCGGCACCGAGTTCGATGTGCGGCTGCAGAAGCCGCTCAGCTCGGCGACATCACAGGTCGAGGATCGCTTCGAGGCGACGACGGTCGTGGATCTGAAGGATGCCAACGGCCGCGTCGTCGTGCCCGCCGGCTCGGTCATGCGCGGCGTCGTGAGCGCGGTGAACAAGGCGGGACGCATCGAGCGAAAAGGCAGCCTCCAGGTCGCCTTCGATCGCATCACCGTCAGAGGCCGCTCGTATCCCATCCGCGCGACCGTGACGCAGGCCCTCGAGAGCGAAGGCATCAAGGGCGAGAAGGAGAAAATCGGCATCGGCGCGGGTGCCGGCGCCATCATCGGCGCGATTCTCGGCGGCGTCAAAGGTGCGCTCGCCGGCGTTCTCATCGGCGCCGGCGGCACGATCGCGGCGACTGAGGGGAAGGACGTCGAGCTGCCCGCGGGGACGGTGCTGCGAGTGAGGTTGGATTCTCCGATCTCGTTACAACGCTGAGTCAACACCAAGGACGCCAAGGACACAAAGGATCTTTCCCACAAGATTCCTTTGTGTCCTTCGTGGCCTCGGTGTTCGATCAACGCCGCGAAAGATCCTTCATCGCCCCCCGCGCCGCTTTAATCGTTTTGTCCACATCCTTCGGCGTGTGCGCCCCCGACAGGAACCAGGCTTCGAATTGTGACGGCGGCGGATAGACGCCGCGCCGGATCATGCCGCGGAAAAACCGCGCGTACTGATCCGTGTTCGCGCTGGTCGCCGATGCGTAATCGCGCACGGGGCGATCGGTGAAGAACGGCGTGACGATCGATCCGACCGCGTTGACCTGCAGCGCGACGCCGGCGTCGCGCGCGGCGCCGGCGAGGCCGTCGGCGAGTTGCGCGCCGAGCGATGCGAGCGAGGCGTACAGCTTCGGCGTCAGCCGCTCGAGAGACCACAAGCCGGCGGTCATCGCGAGCGGGTTGCCCGAGAGCGTGCCCGCCTGATAGACCGGACCGGCGGGTGAAACGAGATCCATCAGATCCGCGCGGCCGCCGTACGCGCCGACCGGCAGGCCGCCGCCGATGATTTTTCCCAGACAGGTCAGATCGGGCTTCACGCCCGCGAGCGCCTGCGCCCCGCCTCTCGAGGCGCGAAAGCCGGAGATCACTTCATCGAAGATCAGAAGCGCGCGATTCGCGGTGCAGATGTCGCGGAGCCCGCGCAGGAATCCGTCGGCCGGCGGCACGACACCCATGTTGCCGGCGATCGGCTCGACGATGACGGCTGCGATCTGATCGCGGTTGGCGTCGAACGCGCGGTGGACGGAGTCGAGATCGTTGTACGAGGCGACGAGCGTGTCGGCCGACGCGGCCTGCGTGACGCCGGGGCTCGTCGGCGTGCCGAGCGTCAGCGCGCCGGATCCCGCTTTGACGAGGAACGCGTCGGCGTGCCCGTGATAGCAGCCCTCGAACTTCAGAATCTTGTCGCGCGTCGTGGCGAAATGCGCCGCTCTCGCGACGCGCACCGCGCTCATCGTCGCTTCGGTGCCCGAGCTGACGAAGCGGACGCGCTCGATCGACGGCATCAGCGCGCGGACGCGCTCGCCGAGCTCCACTTCGAGCGGGCTCGGCGCGCCGAAGCTGGTGCCGTCCTTCGCCGCCGCCGCCAGCGCCTTGACGAGCGCCTTCGGCGCATGCCCGTGAATCAGCGGGCCCCACGACATCACGTAGTCGATGAACGTGTTGCCGTCGATGTCCTCGATGCGGGCGCCCGACGCGCGCCGGATGAACAGCGGCGAGGCGCCGACCGACTTGAACGCGCGCACGGGGCTGTTGACGCCGCCGGGCAATACTGTCTGTGCGCGGGTAAAGAGACGAGAGGATCGAGTCGTTTTCATGGCTGATGGCTGATGGCTGATGGCTAATGGCAAATGGCGATTCTGCCATCAACCATCAGCCATTAGCCATCAGCCATTAGCCATGGTGGGTGATCGCCCGTGCAGCCTCGCGTGCGTAATACGTGATGATGATGTCGGCGCCGGCGCGCCGGATCGCGGTGAGCGTTTCCATCATCGCGCGCTTCTCATCGAGCCAGCCGTTGCGCGCGGCCGCTTTCAGCATCGCGTACTCGCCGCTGACGTGATAGGCCGCGGTCGGGTAGTGGAACGTGTCCTTCACGCGCGCGATGACGTCGAGGTACGTCATCGCGGGCTTCACCATCACGATGTCGGCGCCTTCGAGGATGTCCTGCTCGACTTCGCGCAGCGCTTCGGCGGCGTTGGCCGGATCCATCTGGTGCGAGCGCCGGTCGCCGAACGCCGGCGCGGAGGCGGCGGCCTCGCGGAACGGTCCGTAGAACGCGGAGCAGTACTTCGCCGCGTACGACATGATCGCGGTGTTCTCGAAGCCGCGCTCGTCGAGCGCCGCGCGAATCGCGGCGACGCGGCCGTCCATCATGTCGGAGGGGGCGACGATGTCGGCGCCTGCGGCGGCATGTGAGATGGCGGCGCGGACGAGCTGATCCACCGTCGGGTCGTTCGCGATCTCGCCGTCGATCACGATGCCGCAGTGTCCGTGATCCGTGTACTCGCAGAGGCACACGTCGGTAATCACGAGGAGCTCGGGCGCGTGCTGCTTGATCGCGCGCACGGCGCACTGCACCGGCGCCTCGGCGTCGTACGCCGTCGATCCGATGTCGTCCTTGTGATCCGGCAGGCCGAAGAGCAGCACGCTGCGGACGCCGTCCGCCTGCGCCGCCAACGCTTCCTTGACGGCCTCTTCGACCGACAGGTTGTACACGCCGGGCATCGAGGCGATCTCGCGGCGCACGCCGTCGCCCTCGCAGACGAACAAGGGCAGCACGAACATGTCGGGCGACAGCCGGGTCTCGCGCACCATCGCGCGCAGCGCCTCGGATCGGCGGAGCCGCCGCAGACGGCGCGTCAGCGTGAGGTTCGAAGTGGTGTGGGTATGGTTCATGGTGATTTCTGAAAATACTCCACAATCGCGTCGACCAGCGCGGGAATCGTATAGACGGCCGGCATGATCGTGGTTTTGATGTTGAATTGTGAAGCCGCCTCGGCCGTGACCGGTCCGATGCAGGCGACGAGGGTGGCGCTGAGCAGATCGGCCGAAGGCTCGGCGCCGAGCGCGTGGACGAAGCCGCGGACGGCGGACGCGCTCGCGAACGTGACGAGGTCGATGCGATGCTCGAGCAGCATGTGATAGACGTCGGGGTCGCCTTCGCGCTCCGCTTCGGCGGCCACCGTGCGGTACGCGACGACTTCGGTGACCTCGGCCCCCTGCCGGCGGAGCTCTTCCGCGACCAGCTCGCGGCCGATGTCGGCGCGCGGCAGCAGGATTTTCAGCCCGCGGACCTCGCCGGTCTCCGCGAGCGCGCGCAGCACGCCGTCGGCGCGATACTCGGCCGGCGTGAGATCGACTTTCAACCCGTAACGCGCGAGCCGTTCGCCGGTCGCGGGTCCGACGCCACACAGCTTCACGTCCTTGAGCGCGCGCAAATCCTGCGGTCCTGCCAGCAGCCGCCCGACGAACGCGTCCACGGCGTTCACGCTCGCGAAGATGATCCAGTTGAAGAGACCGGCGCGCGCGCACGCCTCGTCGAGCGGACCGTAATCGTCCGGCGGCACGATGCGGATCATCGGCGCCTCGATCGCTTCTGCGCCCATCGCCTCGAGGCGCTCGGAGAGATCGGCCGCCTGCTCGCGCGGCCGCGTGACGAGCACGCGCTTGCCGAACAGCGGCCGCGCGTCGAACCAGCGCAGGTGCTCGCGCAGCGCCGCCACGCGGCCGACGACCAGAATCGCCGGCCGGCGCTCGTCGGACTGCTTGAGCGCTTTGGCGACCTCCTCGAGCGATCCGGCCACCGTTTGCTGCGTCGGCAGCGTGCCGTCGTACACGACGACGGCCGAATCGCCGGGCGGCCGGCCGTGGGCGATGAGCGCATTCAAGATCGCCGGCAATTGGCGCGGGCCCGCGTAGCAGACGATCGTGCCGTCCAGCCGTGCGAGGCTCGTCCAGTCGATCGACGCGCGCGCCTTGCCTTCGTCCTCGTGTCCGCGGACGAACGTCAGCGTGTCGCCGCCGCCGGGATACGTGATCGGCACGCCCGCGTAGCTGGGCACGGCGATGCCGGCGGGAACGCCCGGCACCACCTCGAAGTGCACGCCCTGCTCGTGCAGGAACAGCGCTTCGGTGCCGCCGCGATCGAACACGAACGGATCGCCCCACTTGAGGCGCGCGACCGTTTTGCCTTCGCGCGCTTTCTCGGCGAGCAGATAACAGATCGCGTCCTGCTCCTGCTCCTGCGGCGCCGGCCCGCCCACATCGATCTTCTCGGCGTCCGGACGCGCGTGCCGAAGCAGGCGAGGCGTGACGAGATGGTCGTAGAGGACAACGTCCGCCGACGCCAGGCACTGCAGGCCTCGCACGGTGATGAGACCGGGATCGCCGGGACCGGCGCCGATCAGATACACGATGTTCAAGGTTGAATGCCTTCCACTGCGCCTTGTGCGTGCCGCGCTTCTGCCAGGATTTCGCCGGCGCCGTCCGCGATCAGTTGCTCGCCGACGCGTCTCCCGATCGCGGCCGCGTCCGATCGCGCGCCGCGCCCCTGCCCGCGCACCGCGCGGCTCCCGTCGAGCGCGACGACGATGGCGACGAGCTCGAGGACATCGCCCCCAGGGCCCCCAGGGCCGTCAGCGGGCGTCGCCAGCGCGCCGACCGGCGTCTGACACCCGCCGCCCAGCGTTTCGACAAGCGCGCGTTCGGCGGCGAGCGCGGCGCCGGCGGCCGGATCGTCGATGCGCGCCATGGTGCGCCGCACCGCACCGTCGTCGGTGCGCGTCTCGATCGCGACGATGCCCTGACCTGGGGCAGGGATGCACGCCGAGGCCGGCAGCGCCAGCGAAATGCGCGAAGCGAATCCGAGTCGGCGCAGTCCCGCGGCCGCCAGCACCAGCGCATGATGCGCGCCTTCGTCGAGCTTGCGCAACCGCGTGTCGAGATTGCCGCGAATGGGTGTGAAACGCGCGCCGGGAAACAGCCGCATGAGCTGCGCGACGCGCCGGACGCTGCCGGTCCCAATCGACGGGGATTGTCCGAGATGCGCGACGAGTTCTTCGATACTCGTCATGGCTGATGGCTGCCGCCTTCGCGCCTCCGGCGCTTCGCCGAGCCTCGCCGAAGCTCGCTCGTCTTGGTCGCGAGCGGAGGCGGGATGGCTCATGGCTGATCGCTGATGGCCGATGGGCCCGTCAGCCATCAGCCCTGAGCCATTGGCCATGACGGGCAGCACCACCGCGTCCCGCGGATCTTCCCGCGGCAGCACCGCCGCGATGGTCAGGCCATCCGGCAGCACGGCGGGCATGTCCTTGCTGCTGTGGACGGCGAGGTCGATCTCGCCGCGCAGGAGCGCATCCTCGATCTCTTTCACGAAGAGACGCTTCCCGCCGATCTCGGAGAGCGGCGCGTCCTGACGCTGATCGCCCGACGTCTTGATGACGACGATGCGGCACGGCGGTCCGCCATCGGCAGCCAGGCGCGACGCGACGGCGTTCGCCTGCCACAAGGCGAGCTGGCTGCCTCGCGTTCCGAGTCGAAGCGTTTGGGGCACGAGGGTTAGCTTACTCTGTCGGGATTAGGGATTAGGGATTAGCGCTGTCGAGATTTGTTGCGAGTGAAGGGTTCGACGTTCGTGGGACCCTCCTGCTCTGACAGACCGAACAGCCGCATCAGCGCTTCGGTGTACGACACCTGTGTGTCGGCGTCGCCGACGGCCTTCAGCTGCTCCGTGGGTGTGAGCAGCAGCTTCTCGACGATCAGGTGGGTGATTTCATCGACGCGCGCGCGCGCCTCGGGCGGCAGCGCCGACAGCTTGAACTCGAGCCGCTCCAGCTCGGCGCGCCGGATGTCCTCGAACCGCTGCCGCAGGGCGACGACGGTCGGAATCGCGCCGCGCGACCTGAGCCATGCGCCGAACCTGTCGACCTCCTCGCGCACGATCGCCTCGGCGCGCGCCACTTCGCTCGCGCGGCGCGCCAGGTTCTCGCGCACGGTCGCCTGCAGGTCGTCGATGTTGTACAGGAAGACCTGCTCGATTTCGCCGGCGGCCGCCTCGACGTCGCGCGGCACGGCGATGTCGATGACGAACAGCGGGCGGTTGCGCCGCGGGCGCATGATCGCCTCGACGTGCGCCTTGGTCAGAATCGGCGAGGCCGCGCCGGTCGCCGTGATGACGATGTCGCTCGCGCCCATCACCGCGTCCATGTCGTCCCAATGCGCGGCGGCCGCGCCGCCGATCGCCTCCGCCGTCCGCGCCGCGTGCGCCATCGTCCGGCTGACGATCGTCATGTGCTGCACGCCCTGCGACTTCATGTGCAGCGCCGTCAGCTTGCCCATCTCGCCGGCCCCGACCACGACGACGCTGCGTCCCTCCAGATTGCCGAAGATCTTCCGCGCCAGCGAGACCGCCGCGAAGCTGATCGAGACGGCGCCGGATCCGAGCGCGGTTTCCGTGCGCACGCGCTTGCCGACGGCGAACGCGGAATGAAAGAGACGGTTGAGGATTGGGCCCGCGGTCCGGATTTGCGTGGCGACCGCGTGCGCGTCCTTGACCTGCCCCAGGATCTGCGGCTCGCCCATGACGAGCGAATCGAGGCCGGCGGCGACGCGGAAGAGATGGCGCGCCGCCTCGAGATCGAGGCGATCGTAGACGTGAGGCGACACGTCGGCGTGCGCGACGTGGTTGAAGTCGCCGAAGAAGAGCGCGAGGTCGGCGCGCGCCGCGGACGCATCGTCGCACGCGACGTACAACTCCGCGCGATTGCAGGTCGACACCACGACCGCCTCGCGTGTCGACCCGCGCTCGGCGATCGCGCGCAGCGCGTCGGCGACGCCGCGCGCCTGGAAGTCGACGCGCTCCCGGAGCTCCACGGGCGCGGTCTGATGACTGATTCCGACGATCAACAGGTGCATGTCGTCATTGCGGATTGCGGATTGCGGATTGCGGATTTATTGAAGATTGTTGATTGTCCTGATTGTCGATTCATTCTGGATGATCCGAACACCATGCGGAGACACCTCATGAAATCGAGCAAGCGCCGGAGTCATCCGGATCGAATCGTCGATAATCCAGCGCTCCAAATCGACAATCGCCGATGAATCCGCATTCCGCAATCCTCAATCCGCAATCAAAAGTTGTGGCTCCTCGTCAGGAAGTAGCTGATCGGCACGAAGTTCAACAAGACGATCACGAAGCCAAGCGCCGACAGGTACGCGCTTCGCCGTCCGCCCCACCCGATGCTGCGGGCCGCGAACAGCTCGAACGAATACAAGATCCAGCACACGAGCGCGCCGAAGATTTTCGGATCCTGCAGCGACATCGCCTGGACGCGCGGGTCGCTCGCGGCGTACGCGCGCGCCTGCCCGGCCCAGACGACGCCGGCGATCAGGCCGACGGTGAGAAAGATCCAGCCGATGACGATCGCGACCTGGTTCATCCGGTCGAGCACCTGCAGCGACGGCAGCCGCGCGTAGAAGAAGCCGAGGTGCTTCGCCTTGATTTCCTTGAACAGCAGGACGTAGGTGATGCCGATGACGCAGGCGAGCGCGAAGCTCGCGTACGCGAACAGGAGCGACGAGACGTGGATGCCGAACAGCGGTCCCCTCAGCACATCGGACCGCGCCTCGGTCGCCGGTTGAAGCGCCGGAATGGTCTGGAGGGCGACGAGCAGCGGCAGGATGAACACGCCCATCGCGCGCTCGTCGGTCGTCAGCTCGATGTACAGATACGCGAGCGCGAGCAGCCAGACGAACGTCGAAATCGCCGACGTCGTCCCCGCGATCGGCACGTGCCCGATCTCCATCGTCTGCATCCCGATGACGAAGGTGTGCGTCAGCGCCGCGAAGATCAACAGCGTCGTCGCCGCGCGGCCGACGAGCGGGTTCCGCTGCGCGAAGTGCCACGCATACGCCACGAACGCGGCGCCGTACAGCGCCAGGGGAACGAAATTCATATGGTCTCGTGGGTCGCGTAGGGCAGGGAGGTCGGATCGATCGAACCGACCAGCCCCACCCGCCCTACCTGCCCCACCAGCCTCACAGCCTTCAGTGCGCCGTGGGCGCGAAGTAGCCCTGCTTCGTGCGCGCCGTCAGGTTGGGCTTGTTGACGCGGACGACGAGGCGCCGCCACGAGCCGTCGCGCTTCGGGTTGCGCGAGGTGTAGCCGACGGTGTACTGGCTGGAGAGCTCGTCGGCGATCTGTCCGTAGACGTTGGTGAGATCGCCGATCTGGTTCGGGAAGAACGAGCGGCCGCCCGTCTCCTGCGAGAACTGGCGCAGCACGAACTCGGCCTCCTTGAAGCCTCTCGACGAGGTCGAGGGACCGTCCGCCCGCAGGCCGATGCTGTAGATCGCCGTCTCGGATCGCTTGGCGAGATCCAGCACCTCTTCGAACGGCAGCAGGCTCGACGTGTCCTCGCCGTCCGAGAGGACGATGATGGCCTGGCGGCGGATCTCGTCGACGTTCTTCGCGACGACCTTCTTCAGATCCTTCAGCGCGATGTACACCGCGTTGTACAGCGACGTCGATCCGCCCGCCGACGTCTTGCGGATCGCCTGCTCGAGATCGCCGATCGCGTTCGTGAAGTTCTGCAGGACGACCACGCGGCTGTCGAAATCGATCACCTCGGCGAGATCCTGCGACCGAAGCTTGCGCGAGAAGCCGATCGCCGCTTCCTGCGCGGTGGTGAGCTTGGCTTCCATGCTCGCGCTCGTGTCGAGCAGCAGCGCGAGGGCGATTGGCAGGTTGGTCCGGTTGAAGAAGGTCACTTCCTGCTTGACGCCGTCTTCGAAGACGTTGAAGTCCTGCGCGGTCAGATCGGTGATGTAGCGCGCGGTCCCGTCGGTGACGGTGACGTTCAGCGAGACGAGATCCACGCCGGCGCGGAACGACGGCTGCGGCCGTTGCGCCTGGCCAGCCGGAGGCGGAGGCGGCGGGGGCTGAGTGGTGCTCTGCGGCGGCGAAGGCTGCGTCTGCGCCGACGCCTGGCCCGCCGAAGCCGCGCGCAACGCTTGCGGCGAAGGCTGGGCGAGTTGAAGCGCAGCGACGATCGCCGCGCCCGTCGCGATCCAACGGAAGTCTTTCGAGGTCACGGTCGATCCTGTTGTTCTTTCATGAGTCTTCCACGCGCCGTGAGGCCGGCGCGCGTCGTCGCCACGGTCACCCGCTCCGGTGGAATCAGCGACTGGGGCCGCGCATACGTGACGCGGTACTGATGCGTGAGCTCGTTGGCGAGCTGCTTGAGCCGATCGGTCAGAGCCATCGGCGTCAGCAGTTGAAAGCGATGGCCGCCGGTGCTCGTCGTCCCCTGATCCAGCACGATATTCCGGCTGCGTCCCTCATCGCTCATGTCGTTCGACGGCGTGCCGATCATGAGCGCGTAGAACGCGGCGCTGCTGTCGCGCAGGGGACTGAGCACCTGATCGTAATGGCGATAACTGAGCTCCGGCCCTTCGGCGACGATCGCGACGATGACCGGCCGGTTCGCCTCGCGCTTCTTGAAGCCCTGGACGACCTCGAGGATCGCGTCGAGCAAGTACGCGCCCGCGTTCTGCTGCGACCAGATGCGATTGACGCCCTTCTGCAGCTCGGAGGGACTGGTCGTGTAATCGGTGAAGATCGTCGGCCGCTCGCCGAAGGCGATCAGGGCGACGTTGTTCTTCCGACCGCTCTCGTTCGGGTTCGTGAGCGCGGTGACGAAGACGGGCAGCGCCGTCCGCACGTGCGAGATGTCGTCGCGCGCCGTCTGGCTCGTGTCGACGAGGACGGCAATCTGCATCGGCTCGTCGGCGGGCGCCACGCGCAGCACCTCGCGCGCGACGTTGTCCTCGCGGACGACGAAGTCGGCGGGGCCGAGATCGGGCACCGGCGCGCCGGCGTCGTTGACGACGCTGACGTACAGCGAGCGCTGAATCGCCTGCGCGGCGAGGCGCGGCGCCGCGGTCGCGGCGACGGCGAGGAGCGGAACCGCCACGAGGAGAATCCGGCGATCGAACATGAAATGAGTATAGGTCCAAAACAGTTTGAAATGTGTGACTTGCGGGAATTGCACGAGCGCACGAGCGTATGGTATAAACCGCTCGGCTTTTCTACGCGCGCGCCGCATCCTGGCGCGGGCGCACGTCATCCCGATGCTTTCAGCCTACATTCCGATTGCCATTTTCGTCGTGGTCGCGACCGGCTTCGCGCTGTTCACGCTCGTCGTGTCGACCGTGCTGCATCCGACGAAGTACAACAAGGTGAAGCTCGAACCGTACGAGTGCGGGATCGAGCCGCTGACCGACGCGCGCGATCGCTACAGCATCCGCTACTACCTGGTCGCGATGCTGTTCGTCATCTTCGATGTCGAGACGGTCTTCATGTTTCCCTGGGCGGTCATCTTCGACAAGCTGCTGCTGTTCGGCCTCATCGAGATGCTCGTCTTCATCTTCATCCTGGTCGTCGGCTACTACTACGCGTGGCAGAAAGGCGCGCTCGAGTGGGCCTAGACATTGCGGATTGAGGATTGCGGATTGCGGATTGATCGTTGATTTCTTGATTCGTCATGGCTGACGAGCCGAAAACACCGCCTCGAGCTGCCGCGGACAAGCCGGCGAGCGAGACTCCCGGCGAACCGTTGAAGGGCGAAGTGTCGCGCACCGACGCGCCGGGCGCTGGCGTGTCGGCGGCGCCGGTCGCGCCGCCGCGGGCCGAGCCGCCGGCACCAAAGCCGGAAAATCCAACGGCCGCGCAGACCGCCACGACCAGCGAGACGAGCTCTGCGACTGGCGCAGTGACACCACCCGCCTCCGCCGCTGGCGCGGCGACGGCGGGCAAGCCCGCCGCCCCCGCTGCACCAGGACCAGCCGCGGCACAACCAGCGGCGCCAGCGGCGGCAAAGCCGATAGCACCGGCGGCGGCAAAACCTGCCGCACCAGCCGCGGCCAAAGCCGCCTCCGCCGCTGGCGCGGCTACGGCGCCCAAGGCGCCGGCGCATCCGCCGCCTGCGCCTGCGCCACCGAGCGGACCGCCCGATCCGCCGCCGCCGGCGGACAAAATCGCGCCGGTGTTCCTCGCGTCGCTGCAGGTGGCGATTCCCGGCAGCGTGTCGCACATCAGCTATTGGGTCGGCGACTGGACGATCGTCGTGCCGGCGGCGCAGCTTCTCGAGGTCGCGCGCCATCTGCGCGACGCGCCCGACGCCGCGTTCGACTACTGCTCCGACGTCACCGCGACCGACTGGCCGCCTCGGGCGCAGGGCCGCTTCGACGTTGTTTACTGTCTGTACTCCACGCGTCATCGCCACCGCATTCGCGTGAAGGTCATCGCCGGCGAGCATCAGCCGATCGCGTCGGTCACTGGCCTCTGGCCGGCGGCGAACTGGCTCGAGCGCGAGGTGTACGACATGTTCGGCGTGAACTTCACCGGACATCCGGATCGCCGCCGCATCCTCATGCCGGAGGACTGGCAGGGATTCCCGCAGCGCAAGGACTATCCGCTCGAAGGGCCGGGCGAGCTCCTGATGGAAAACCCGATCGATTGGTTGAAATTGCGTCAGGCAAAAGAGGAAATGGACATCGAATGACGACGTGTAGGGATTGGGGATTGGGGATTGGGGATTAGGATTAGCAATCCCAAATCCCTAATCCCTACAGCGTTCAGAGACCGAGTTCTTGATGGCGACACCGACAGTTCATCACGGGGCGATGTTCGACACCAACGAGCTGGTGATCAACATGGGTCCGCAGCATCCGAGCACGCACGGCGTGCTGCGCGTGGTCCTGCGGCTCGATGGCGAGAAGGTGGTCGACATCGACGTGATCATCGGATATCTGCATCGCGGCATCGAGAAGCTGAGCGAGAACCGCAACTGGACCCAGATCATCCTGCTGACCGACCGGATGGACTACGTCGCCGCGGCGACGAGCAACGTCGGCTACTGCGAGACGGTCGAGAAGCTGATGCAGATCGAGGTGCCGCGGCGCGCGCGCTACGTGCGGACGATTCTGTGCGAGCTGCAGCGGATTGCGAGCCACTGCCTCTGGGTCGGCACGCACGCGATGGACATCGGCGCGATGACGGTGTTCCTCTACGCGTTCCGCGAGCGCGAGCTGATCCTCGATCTCTTCGAGGAGTTCTGCGGCGCGCGGCTCACGTACAACTCGATGCGCATCGGCGGCCTGCCGCTCGACATTCCGACCGGGTGGGACAAGAAGGTCCTCGAGTTCTGCACGATCATGGCGTCGAAGGTCGACGAGTACGAGACGCTGCTCACGCACAATCGCATCTGGCTCGAGCGGACGAAAGGCATCGGCGTCATCTCGGGTCCCGAAGCCACGGGACTCGGCCTGTGCGGCCCCGCGCTGCGCGGATCGGGCGTGCCGCGCGACGTCCGCAAGGACGAGCCGTACGCCGCCTACGACGAGATGCAGTTCGACGTGCCGCTCGGTACTGTCGGCGACACCTACGATCGATACCTGGTCCGGATGGAGGAGTTCCGGCAGTCGCTGCGGATCATCCGGCAGGCGACCGAGGGGATTCCCGAAGGGCCGATCGTCGGCAAGGTGCCGCGGCTCATCAAGCCGGCGGCGGGCGAGACCTATCACGCGATCGAGTCGCCGAAGGGCGAGCTCGGCTTCTTCATCGTCAGCGACGGCAAGTCGACCAACCCGTACCGGTTCCGCGTGCGTCCGCCGTCGTTCTGCAACCTGCAGGGGCTGCGCCGCCTCGTCAAAGGCCACCTCGTCGCCGATGTCGTCGCGCTGATCGGATCGATCGACATCGTGTTGGGTGAGGTCGACCGGTGATCGATCAGTTCGTCATTCCTCTCATCAAGATCCTCATCGTCTTGAACGCGACGCTCGTGGCCGTCACCTACATGGTGCTGCTCGAGCGCAAGGTCATCGCCTGGGCGCAGTCGCGGCTCGGGCCGATGCGCGTCGGTCCGTACGGTGTGCTGCAGCCGATCGCCGACGCGATCAAGCTGATGATCAAGGAGGACATCACCCCGGCGCGCTGCGACAAGTGGGTATTCACGGCCGCGCCGATCATCGCGATGGTCCCGGCGCTCATCGTGTACGCGGTCATTCCGTTCGGCCCCGAGGTCAATCTGTTCGGCCGGAAGGTGACGCTCTACATCACCGATATCAACGTCGGCCTGCTGTACATCGTGTCGGTGGCGTCGGTCGGCGTCTACGGCATCATCCTCGCGGGCTGGGCGTCGAACAGCAAGTATCCGCTGCTCGCGAGCCTGCGCGCCTCGGCGCAGCTGATCTCGTACGAAGTGGCGGTGACGTTGACGCTGGTCAGCGTGATCATGATGGCCGGCACACTCAGCATGGTCGGCATCGTGGAGAAGCAGTTGCAGTCCGGCGTCTGGTACGCGGTCGCGCAGCCGGTGGCCTTCCTGATCTTCTTCATCGGCGGACTCGCGGAGACGAACCGCGCGCCGTTCGATCTGCCCGAGGCGGAGCAGGAGCTGACCGGCGGGTTCCACACCGAATACAGCGGCATGCGCTTCGCGCTGTTCTTCCTCGCCGAATACGCGAACATGATCGTCGTCTCGTCGGTCGCGACGACGCTGTTCCTCGGCGGATGGCTGCGGCCGTTCCCGAACGTCGCCTGGCTCGGGTTCTTGGGCATCGTGCCGTCCTGGATGTGGTTCCTGATCAAGTCGTTCATCTTCCTCTACGTCTTCATCTGGATCCGCGCGACGCTGCCGCGCTACCGCTACGACCAGTTGATGCGGCTCGGGTGGAAGGTGCTCATCCCGCTGGCGATTGCAAATCTCGTGGTCACCGGGATCGTCAAGGTGCTCATGCTCGGGACTGGAGGCTAGGGCGTGGGCGAGGCCGTCGCGTTCTACACGATCTCGGCGTTCATTCTCGGCTTCGCGATCATGGTCGTGAGCACGAAGAACACCGTCCACAGCGTGCTGTTCCTCGTGGTGAACTTCCTGTTCGTCGCCGCGCTTTACGTGCTCCTCGGCGCGCAGTTCCTCGCGGTCATCCAGATCCTTGTGTACGCGGGCGGCATCGTCGTCTTGTATCTGTTCGTCGTCATGCTCGTGAATCTGAAGCGGCCGCCCGAAGCGCACCAGGATCCGCATCGGATGACGAGGCTCGGGTTCGGTCTCGCCGCCGCCGTCCTCGTGGAGCTTGGCGCCATCGCGGTGTACGGATCCGGAATCCCGGCACGTCCGCCGCCGCCGCCGTCCGCCGCCATTCCCGTGTCCGGCAACACGGAGCAGGTCGGCTGGCTGCTGTACACGAATTATCTCATCCCGTTCGAAATCGCCTCGATGCTGCTGCTGGTCGCGATGATCGGCGCCATCATTCTGGCGAAACGAGACCTTTGACATTGCGGATTGAGGATTGCGGAATGCGGATTTATTGTCGATTGGCGATTGAAGGCTCATTGAGGATTGATTGCCGGTTGGCGATTCAAGACGCATCACGCGTTGATGGTCGGTTGGCGATTCGGCGCGCCTCGAGTACTGACGGTCGAATCGTTCAATCGAGAATCGCCTCGATCATCAATGAATCCGCAATCCGCAATCCGCAATCCGCAATACAAGGATCATGATCACTCCGACCCATTACATGGTGCTGTCCGCCGCGCTGTTCATGATCGGAGTGATCGGCGTCATGATCCGGCGGAACATCATCATCATCTTCATGTCGATCGAGCTGATCCTGAACGCGGTCAACATCAATCTCGTCGCGTTCTCGGCGCAGCTGCAGGACGTCATCGGCCAGGTGTTCGCAATCTTCGTCATCGCCGTCGCGGCGGCCGAAGCGGCGGTGGGCCTGGGCATCATCCTCGCGTTCTATCGCAACAAGGAAACCGTCAACATCGACGAGATGAACTTGATGAGATGGTGATGCACTATCTCTGGCTGATTCCTCTGCTGCCCGCGCTCGGCGCTGTGGTCAACGGCTTCATCAGTCTCGCGTACGGCCAGCGTGTGTCGCGGCGGCTTGCCGCAGGCGAGGCTGCGCGCGCGGACGATCCGTTCTGGAAGAAAGTCGCCGGCCGGGTCGCGTGCGGGTTGATGATCGCGTCGCTTGGCGTCTCGCTCGTCGCCTTCTGGCGGCTGCTCGCACTGGCGCCGGAATCGCGCGCCATCGATTCGGTCATCGGTCCGTGGATCCCGAACATCCCGCTCGCCACGCGGACCGCGATCGGCGTGCTCAACGTGCCCTGGGGCCTGCGGCTCGATCCGCTCTCCGGGATGATGATTCTCATCGTCACCGGCGTCGGCACGTTGATTCACGTGTACTCGACGGCGTACATGGCCGACGAGCCGGGTGAAGGCGTCGCCCGCTTCTTCTGCTATCTGAATCTGTTCTGCTTCTTCATGCTCATGCTCGTGCTGGGCAACAACTTCCTGGTGATGTTCGTGGGCTGGGAAGGCGTGGGCCTGTGCTCGTACCTCTTGATCGGCTACTGGTACGAAAAGAAGAGCGCCGCGGACGCCGGCAAGAAGGCCTTCATCACCAACCGTATCGGCGACTGGGGCTTCATCCTCGGCGTGTTCCTCATCTACACGACGTTCGGCACCTTCGATTTCCGCGCCGTGCAGGACGCCGCGTTTGCGATGCCGAAGGAAACGGGGCACTTCGGCCTGCTGTCGGCCATCTGCCTGCTGCTCTTCATCGGCGCGACCGGCAAGAGCGCGCAGATTCCACTGTATGTCTGGCTCCCTGACGCGATGGAAGGTCCGACGCCAGTCTCCGCGCTGATCCACGCAGCCACGATGGTGACGGCGGGCGTCTACATGCTGGGCAGGAACGCCGTGTTGTTCCAGCAGGCGCCGGAGGTGATGACGATTGTGGCGATCGTCGGCGTCCTGACCGCGCTGATGGCGGCGTCGATCGGCCTCGTGCAGTACGACATCAAGCGCGTGCTCGCGTACTCGACCGTGTCGCAGCTCGGCTACATGTTCACGGCGATCGGCGTCGGCGCGTTCTCGGCGGGCGCCTTCCATCTGATGACGCACGCGTTCTTCAAGGCGCTGCTCTTCCTCGGCAGCGGATCGGTCATCCACGCGATGGCGGGCGAGCAGGACATGCGGCGCATGGGCGCGCTGAAGAAGTACCTGCCGGTCACCTTCGCGACGATGATGATCGGCACGCTCGCCATCGCGGGCATCGCGCCATTGTCCGGCTTCTTCAGCAAGGACGAGATCCTCTTCAACGCGTTCCTCGTCAACAAGGCGATCTGGGCCATCGCCGTCGTGACGGCGTTCATGACGGCGTTCTACATGTTCCGCCTGATGGCGATGACGTTTTTCGGCGCGTACCGAGGTCCCGCCTGGGAAACGGCGGGCCACGCGGCGGTCGCGGTGGCCGCGCACCACGGCGCACCGCACCCGGCCGATCCGCATGCGCACGGCCAGGCGCACAAGAAGGACCACGAAGTCACGCACGGACCGGCGGAGCCGCACGGGCACGATGTCGATGAAGATTTGAAACACCACCGGGGGGCAGGGGCCCCCGGAGTGAGCGATGCGCACGGCGATCACGGCGTGTGGCGCGGACCGCACGAATCGCCGACGCCGATGACGTTCCCGCTGATGGCGCTCGCCGTCGGCGCGATCGTCGCGGGGTTCGTCGGCATGCCTGCCGCGCTCGGCGGCAACAATGCCATCGAGCATTTCCTCGAGCCGAGCTTCACGGCCTCCGCCACCGCCGCGCACGCCGAGCCTGCCGAACCGGGAGCGGAGGAACAGACCGCGCCGCACGCGCCGAGGGGCGTCGAGGTCGGGTTGATGGGATTCTCCGTGTTGATCGCGCTGGCCGGCATCGGGCTCGCCTACCGGTTCTACGTCAAGCACCCGGAGATTTCAGAATTCCTCGCCGAACGGTGGGCGGCCGCGCACCGGCTGCTGCTCAACAAGTTCTACGTCGACGAGCTGTACAACGCGACGATCGTCGGCGGCACGTTCGCCTCGGCACGCCAGCTGTGGACCGTCGATCGGAACGTCGTCGACGGCGCCGTCAACGGCACCGGCGAGGTGACGAAGATCAGCTCGTGGATTTCGGGCTACACCGACAGCAGGTTCGTCGATGGCCTGGTCAATCTGGTCGGCTGGATCGTTCAGGAGTCGAGCCACGCGTTCCGGCGGCTGCAGACCGGACTGGTGCAGAACTACGCGTTGCTGATGTTGTTCGGCATCTTCGCGTTCGTCAGCATTTATCTGTTCATGCGGTGATATGAATCACTATCTTTCGATAGTCCTCTTCCTTCCGCTCGCGGGCGCTCTGCTGCTCCTGCTCGTCAGCAAGCAGAACGAGAACGCCATCCGATGGATTGCGAACGTCGTCGCGTTCCTCGGCTTCGTGGTCTCGATTCCGCTCTGGTTCTGGTTCGACCCGGCCAGGCCGGGGTTCCAGTTCATCGAGCGCGCGCCGTGGATTCCGTCGATCGGCGCCGAGTACTTCCTCGGCGTCGACGGCTTCAGCACGCTGCTGATCCTGCTGACGACGATGATGGGATCCATCGCGGTGCTGTCGTCGTGGACCGCGATCACCGAGCGCGTGAAGGAGTTCTACATCTTCATGCTCGTGCTGCAGACCGGCATGCTCGGCGCGTTCATGGCGCTCGACTTCCTGCTCTTCTTCCTCTTCTGGGAAGTGATGCTCGTGCCGATGTACTTCCTCATCGGCATCTGGGGCAGCGACCGCCGGCTGTATTCGGCGATCAAGTTCTTTCTGTACACGCTCGTCGGCAGCGTCGTGATGCTGCTCGGCATCCTCGCGCTGTACTTCGCGTACCACAACGCGCCGGCCAACAACGGCATCTACTCGTTCGACATCACGAAGTTCCACGAGTTCAAGTTCGACACGAGCCTGCAGTGGTGGGTCTTCCTCGCGTTCTTCCTCGGCTTCGCGATCAAGGTCCCGATGTTCCCGTTCCACACCTGGCTGCCCGACGCGCACACCGACGCGCCGACGGCCGGCTCGGTGATTCTGGCCGCCGTCCTGCTGAAGATGGGCACATACGGGTTCCTGCGATTCAGCCTGCCGATCCTGCCCGAGGCGTCGAGGCAGTTCGTGCCGATGGTGGTGCTGCTCTGCATCATCGGCATCGTGTACGGCGCGCTCGTCGCGCTGGCGCAGCGGGACTGGAAGCGGCTGGTCGCGTACTCCTCGGTCAGCCACATGGCGATGGTGATGCTCGGGATGTTCGCGCTCAATCCGGTCGGCATCACCGGCAGCATCGTGCAGCAGCTCAATCACGGCATCTCGACCGGCGCGCTCTTCCTCATCGTCGGCATCGTGTACGAGCGGCGGCACACGCGTGAGATCTCCGAGTACGGCGGCCTCTCGAAGGTGATGCCGGTCTACGCGGCCGTCTTCCTCATCATGACGATGTCGTCGATCGGGCTGCCGGCGCTCAACGGATTCATCGGCGAGTTCCTGATCCTGCAGGGCGTGTTCGTGGCCAGCAAGATGTGGGCGGCGTTCGCGGCCAGCGGCGTCGTGCTCGGCGCGGCCTACATGCTCTACCTGTATCAGCGGACGATGTTCGGCAAGGTCGAGAACCCCAAGAACGAGCGCCTGACGGATCTCACGCACCGCGAGTTCGCGACGTTCGCGCCGCTGCTGATTCTCGCGGTCTGGATCGGGCTGTATCCCGCGCCGTTGCTCCGGCGGCTCGAAACGTCGGTGGCGCACATCATGTCGCGCGTGAACACGGACTACGCCCAAGCGTATGCGCTGGCGGCGGATTGCGGGCCGTTGTCTCCACCGGCTTCGGTCGCCGCGGCCACACCTCCGGCCTCGACCTCCGCCGGGGCGACACCGGCTTCGGTCGCCGCGGCCACACCTCCGGCGTCGACCTCCGCCGGGGCGACACCGGCTTCGGTCGCAGCGGCCGCGGCCCGGTTGTCGGCCTCGGGCGGCCCCCCCGCGAACGCGGCCGTACCTGGGCAGGCCGGGGCGCCGGGCACGACGTCGACGTCGGCGTTCATGGCGGCCGCGCCGTGCGGGCCGGACGGCAAGCCGCTCCCCTCGACAGGCTCAGGGCAGGCGCCTGCAGGAGTCCGCCAGTAATGCCGGCCGGGATTTCGACCAGCGACTTCTGGTACATCCTGCCCGAGATAGTGCTGACGGGCGGCGCGCTGCTCGTCCTCATCGCCGATGTGGCGCTGCCGAAGGAGAACCGCGCCGCGCTCGGCTGGGTGACGCTCCTCGTGATCGGCGCGACGCTCGCGTCGCTGGCGCCGTTCACGTCGGCGCACGTCGAGGTCGCACACGGGTTGCTCGCGGTCGATCGCTTCGCGCTGTTCTTCAAGATCGTCTTTCTCGTCGCGGCGGCCATCACCGTGCTCATCTCGATGCGCTATCTCGAGGTCGAAGGCGCGGCGCCCGGCGAGTACTACTTCCTGATCCTCTGCGCGACGCTCGGCATGATGATCATGGCGGGCGGCATCGATCTCATCACGATCTTCATCGGCCTCGAGACGATGGCCGTGTCGTTCTACATCCTGGCGGGGTTCATCAAGCCGAATCAGCGATCGAACGAAGCCGCCGTGAAATATTTCCTGCTCGGCGCGTTCTCGCTCGGCGTCCTGCTCTACGGGATGTCGCTGATGTACGGGTTGTCGGGCACCACGAACCTGCGCGTGATGGCGCCGCTCTTCGCGGGGCAGGAGCGCGATCCCCGCCTGGTGCTCGCGGTCATCCTCGTCGTGGCCGGCGTCGGCTTCAAGATCGCCGCGGTGCCGTTTCACATGTGGGCGCCCGACGTCTACGAAGGGGCGCCGACGCCGGTTACCGCGTTTCTCTCGGTCGGATCCAAGGCGGCCTCGTTCGCGATGCTGCTGCGAATCTTCCTCGAGGGGCTCCCGGTGATGAGCGCCGACTGGCGGCTGCTGTTCGAAGTGCTCGCGATCGTGACGATGACGGTCGGCAACGTCGCGGCGGTGACGCAGACCAACCTGAAACGGATGCTGGCGTACTCGTCGGTCGCGCACGCCGGCTACGTGCTGATCGGCGTCGTCGCGGCGGCCTCGACGATCCCGGCCGTCAGGATGCGCGGGATCACCGCGACGCTCATCTACCTGCTGATTTACTCGTTCATGCAGCTCGGCGCGTTCGCGGTCATCGTGCTGCTGCGGCGGCAGGACGTCGTCGGCGACGAGCTGAAGGATTTCAGCGGTCTGCATTTCCGCCAACCGTTCGCCGCGTTCGCGATGCTGCTGTTCATGCTCTCGCTCGGCGGCATTCCGCCGACGGCCGGGTTCATGGGGAAGTTCTGGCTGTTTGGCGCCGCGATCGAAGCGGGCTACGTCTGGCTGGCGGTCATCGGCGTCCTGAACAGCGCCATCTCGCTCTACTACTACATCCGCGTCGTCGTCTTCATGTATCTGAAGAAGGAGACGATCGGATCGGAGCCGCAGGTCAGCGGTCCGCTGGCGGTCGCGCTCGGCGTCGCCGTCGTCGCCACGCTCGCGCTCGGCGTGTATCCGCGCCAGCTCTTCGAAGTCGCCGAAGCCTCCGCGCGTACGCTTGGCGCGGCCGTCCTCACGGCCGCGAGCCGCTAGCCGTCGATCACAGCGGCCGGGCTGAAAAACACGACCAAAGCCCCATTTTAATTGCGTGAACTATTTCACAAGGTACGCTATACTCGCCTCGCTTTGAAGCTGGACTGCGCGGCGTAAGCGATAATCCTCCGTTTGGTATGGGTCCGAAGGATCGAGACTTCCTGGCACGGTCCGCAAAGCGGCTGCAGGAGAACGCCGAACGCGCGGGACCGGCGGCGGGCGCTAGCTACACGCTCATCGGCGCGATCATCCTGCTCGGCGGCATCGGGTACGCGATCGACTACTGGCGCGGCACGTCGCACTGGTTCCTGCTCGGCGGCCTGCTGCTCGGTGTTGCCGTCGGGATGTGGGAGCTCGCGAGAACCGTTTTCCATCGATGAACGCCGTCGGATGGATGACGGCCGCCAGCGTCGGCTCGTGGCTGGCCGTCACGGCGATTGTCGGGTCGCGCGCCGCCGTCGAGGTGCTCGCCGGCATGATCGGCCCGCTCGCGGTGGCGGCAGGCTCCTGGGTGATGGCCGAGCGGACGTACCGGCGGCGTCCGGCGCAATTGACGGCGGTGATGATCGGCGCGTTTGGCGTGAAGATGCTGTTCTTCGGAGCGTATGTGGCGATCGCGTTGAAGGTCCTCTCGCTTCGACCGATTCCCTTCGTGATCAGCTTCACCGGGTATTTCATCGGCTTGCATCTGATGGAGGCGCTGTACCTCCGGCGCCTCCTCGCGGGTGGCACGGCATAGACGACGATGTGGGTTCAAGAGATCGCGCACCAGGTGGAACACGCGGCGCCCGAAACGCACGGCGAAGCGTTCGACGCCGGTAAGACCATCATCGAGCACATCTCGAACACCAAAGAGCATCCGCTGATCCATCTGCCGACGCTCTTCGACATCGACTTCTCGATCACCAAGCACGTCTTCATGCTCTGGTTCGTCGCCGCGATCGTGTTCGTCGTGGTGACCTGGACGGTGCGGCGCTATCTCAAACAGGATCGCCTGCTGGCATCCGGCTTCATGAACGCGCTCGAAGCCGTCGTCGAGTTCATTCGCGATCAAATCGCCGCACCGAACGTCGGGCGCAAGTGGACCAGCACGTGGACGCCGCTCATCCTGACGTTGTTCATCTTCATCCTCTGCGCGAACGCGATCGGGTTGATTCCGATCTTCGACGTGCTCGGGCTGCTCGATCACTGGGTGTTCCGCACGGACGAGCACTCGTTCCTGAAACGCCTCATTCATGGCGGCACGACGGCGACGGCGAATTT
Source organism: Vicinamibacterales bacterium (assembly GCA_036004865.1). Classification (GTDB taxonomy): domain Bacteria; phylum Acidobacteriota; class Vicinamibacteria; order Vicinamibacterales; family CAVVIG01; genus QHWF01. The sequence goes on along the minus strand of DASYQZ010000142.1, from coordinate 6,620 downwards.
CAACGTGACGGCGGCGCTCGCGACGATTACGTTCGGCTCGATCATCGTCGCCGGCTCGAAGGCGCACGGGTTCGTCAAGCACTGGATGAACCTCGTGCCGCACGGAATGGCGTGGCCGATCTACATCCTGCTGATCCCGATCGAAATCATGGGCATGTTCGTTCGCCCATTCGCGCTGACGATGCGGCTTGCGGCCAACATGACGGGCGGGCACATCGCGATTCTCGCGATCCTCTCGTTCGTGTTTTTGTTCACCGAGATGTTCCACCAGGCCCTGGCCGGTATCGCGGTCGGCCTCGTGGTCTCGGTGCCGCTTGCCGTCGGCATCTCGGCGCTCGAGATTCTGGTCGTCCTCATCCAGGCCTATGTGTTCACACTGTTGTCGGCCGTCTTCATCGGCATGGCCATTCACGTGCATCACTGAGATACGGAGGCGTTAATGACAGGTCTCGTTCAGTTTTTTGCCATTCCATTCGGTCTCGGGATGATCGTGATCGGCGCCGGGCTCGGCATCGGCCGGCTGGCGGCCGCCGCGGCCGACGGCATCGCGCGCCAGCCGAACGCGGCCGACAAGATCACGGGTGCGGTGAACCTGCCGCTCTTCCTCCTCGAAGGCGTGGCGATTCTCGCCGAGGTGTTCGCGCTGCTCGTCCTGTTCCTCGGACGGTAAGAGATGGAGAACCCACTCGTTCAGCCCGATCCCGGGCTCTTCATCTGGACGATCGTCACGTTCCTTGTGCTGCTCGCGCTTCTGGCGAAGTTTGCCTGGACGCCGCTGCTCGACGCGCTCGAGAGCCGTCAGGCCTCGATCCGGAAGTCGCTCGACGACGCGGCGCAGGCGAGGCAGGAGCTCGAGAAGCTCCACGACAAGTCGGTGTTGATCATCCGGGAGGCGCGCGTCGAGGCCGAGTCGATCATCACGAAGAGCCGCGCTGACGCCGAGCGCCTTCGCGCCGAGATGAAGGAGAAGGCGCGCGCCGAGGCCGACGGGATCGTCCGCAACGCCGAGCGCCAGATTCAGCTCGAGACCACCAGAGCGCTGCAGCAGATCCGCACCGAGGCGGTCGACCTCTCGGTGATGATTGCGTCGAAGATCATCCAGCGGAACCTCTCCAAGGAAGACAACGAGCGCCTGATCGAAGAGGCACTCAAGCAGGTGCAGAGCCGCCACTGACGTCAGCCCGGCCGGGCGGGGACGGCTGGGCCGAACCCGCCCCTACAGCTGATACCTCCCGTCCGACCGATACGCTGTCCGCATTCGGCACGACGCGTTTCAAACCCTCAAATTCTTGAATTTCGAGTGACCAATCGAACGAATCGTGGTGCCTCGATCGTCCGCAACTGATTGCGGGTGCAGGAGGCCAATGCTAAGCTCACCGACCGACTGGAAGAGGACTGGGAGGACTTACATGAAATTCATTTGGCGGTTGTTCGGTGTGATCGCGTTGCTGATGAGCATCGCGGCGCCGGCCTTGGCCCAGATCGATCAGGGTCGATTGACGGGAACGGTGGCCGACGCGCAAGGCGCCGTGCTCCCGGGCGTCACGGTGACGGCCAGGTCGCCGTCGCTGATGGGCGTCCGGACCGTCGTGTCCGAGGCCGACGGCACCTATTCGATCGCGGCGCTGCCGTCGGGCGAATATGAGCTGACCTTCGAGCTCTCGGGGTTCTCGACACTCAAGCGCGGCAATCTGAAGCTCGGTCTCGGTCAGATCATGACCGTTGATCCCCAGATGCAGGTGGCGACGTTGCAGGAATCGGTGACCGTCACAGCGGAGTCGCCGGTCGTCGACATGCAAAACACCAAGGTGGGGACCGATTTCACGACCGACAAGCTCGTCGGCGTGCCGACGGCGACCGACATCTGGGCCGTCCTCGGCCAGGCGGCCGGCGTGCGCATGAACGGCTTCGACGTTGGCGGCAGCCACAAGAGCCAGCAGTCGGCGTACGAGAGCTTCGGCATCCGCAATCAGAACCGCGTCTTGAACCAGGGCATCGACACGACCGAAGGCACCGGCGGCGCCGGATTCTACGCCGACTACTTCGCCAACGAAGAAGTGGCGGTGAGCGCAGCCGGCGGCGACGTCGAAATGAACACACCCGGTTCGGCCGTCGTGTCGACGATCAAGAGCGGTGGGAACGCCTTCAAGGGGCTCGAAAGCATCGTGTATCAGCCGAAGCAGTGGGTCGGCGACAACCTGGACGACCGCACACGAGGGCTCGGCTTCACGGGCCAGCCCAATATCAAGTTCTGGGAAGGCCACTGGGACCTCGGCGGTCCCATCATGCGCGACAAGGTGTGGTTCTACGGCGCCGCCAACCGCTTCGTGATCGACAAGATCATTTCGGGCGTGAACGCCGCAGTCGCGACCGACCTGGGCAAGTTCTGGAATTACACAACCAAGGAAACGTTCAAGGCGTCGGCGAAGCAGACATTCAGCGGCTACCTGCAGCGCGGGCTGAAGGAAAAGCCGAAGCGCGGCCTGTCCGCCACCGTTTCTCCTGAATCAGCACAGCCGCAGCACAGTTGGTCCTGGATTTATCAGGGCGAATGGCAGTACGTGGCCACGAACCGTCTGCTGCTGAACGTCAGGGGAGGGCTGTTCGGCTACGAGTTCCCGCTGCTGACGCTGGTCGACGCGAAGAGCCAGCCGCCGCGCATCAACAACAATACGTTCATCACCGGCGCTGCGTGGAACGCGTTCAACCTCGGACGTCAGAAGCCGCAGTTCACCGTGCAGTCGACGTACTACGTCCCGGACAAGAAGGGCAACCACGATCTGAAAGTCGGGTTCGAATACCTTCTCGACATCGCGAAGTACGCGCTCACCGGGGCGTCGGGGACGACGCGGTATTACGACGTCAACGGGCAGACGGATGAAGTGCAGTTCGTCGACGTTGGCGAGCCAGGCTCACTGGGATCGAGCTGGCGCGGCGGCAACGATCGGAACCTCCGCTACGCGGGCTACTTCCAGGATCGGTGGACCATCAACGGCCGGGCCACCATCACCGCGGGCGTGCGCTGGGATCATCAGCGGCCCTACTATCTCGATGGCGTGCGAGACCCGATCATCAAGGACGTGCTGACGGCGAGCAGCGGAGCGCTTGCCGGCCAGCCGATCTTCCGGGCGCAGACCACCGCTGGGCAAACCATCTTCACACGCGACTCCATCGCGCCACGGCTTGGTGTCAGTTACGACGTCACGGGGAAGGGCAACAGCGTGCTGAAGGCGTTCTACGGCCGCTACTATTTCAACTACGCGGACGCCTTCACCTCGTTGAACCCTGGCGGCGCCAACTTCAAGCGGTTCCGGTTCAACGACCTGAACGGCGATCGTCTGTACAGCGGCCCTCAGGAGCTGGGCGCGTTGGTGTCCTCGTCAGGCGGATCGTCGACGACCATCGACTCCAACCTGAAAAAGCCATACGCCGACGAATTCAATTTGTCGTTCGAGCGGCAGTTCTGGGGCGAGTCGTCGGCGCGTGCCGCGTACATTCGCAAGCAGACGCGCAACGAGTACCAGCGCATCGACATCAGCCGGTTGGGCCGCTTCACGGTGCCGGTGACGTTCACGCAGAACACTCAGAACTTCGTGGACGGCCGCGGGGGCGTGACGGTCAGCCAGCAGACGTTCAACCTGTTCGACCTGCCGGACCGGCCGACGCCGGTGAATCAATTCATCAACGTGCCCGACGGTCGATACAACTACGACACGCTGCAGTTCGCGTTCAACAAGCGGTTCCGGACGGGGCTGTTCATTCAGAGCAGCTTCGACTATCAGTGGCGCGACGAGCTGCGCGGCGGCACCACGGGCGGCGGGACGCCGATCAACATCACCACGAGCCCGCTGAACTCGGATCCGATCGGCGTCGGATTCTTCCTGAACCCGTACCCGACGGTTCCGAACCGTCAGGAGAGCACGAACTGGCAGGGCCGGCTGATGGGACGCTACGTCTTCAAGTACGACATCGGCGTCGCCACGAATCTGCGCGTGCAGAGCGGTTACGCCTTCGCGCGCGTGTTGACGCAGACGCTCCCGAACGCCGGGTCGATGCGCTTCTACATCGAGCCGCTCCAGAACAACCGCTCCGACATGACGCCCATCGTCGACGTGCGCGTGGACAAGGCGTTCCCGGTCGGCCGGTACAAGTTCAGCGTGCTGTTCGAGCTGTTCAACCTGGCGAACTCGAACGCGATCACGAATCAGATTCTGACCAACAGCAACTTCAACCAGATCATCGCGACGCTCGATCCGCGCGTCGCGCAGTTCGGTATCCGGTTCGACTTCTAACGGGTCAGGTCGGTCGGGTAGGGCAGGTAGCGCAGGCAGGGCAGGTAGGGCAGGTAGGTCGGGTAAGTCAGGTGGGTCGGGTAGGTCAGGTACGTATCTCGAGCGCCGGATGGTTCGATGCCGTCCGGCGCTTTTTTATTGCGCGAGCCACGCGCGGAACGCGGCGATGTCGCGCGCGTAGCGATCGGGTGGAGCTTCCCGTACAAACCGTTCGGCGTACGGCCTCGCGTCGGCACCACGTCCTCGATCGCGCAGCGTCACAACCAGATTGAACAGCAGATCGTAGTTGCGCGGCTCGAGATCGAGCGCGCGGCGCCAGGCGTCAATCGCGCCGGCCGGATCGGTGCCGATGCGCGACGCGCCCAATCCCTCCCACGCCTGGGCGAGCCGTGGATCAGCCGTGACCGCCTGCTCGAACGCGCGGCTCGCCTCGGCCGGCCGATGATCGGCCAGCTCCAGCAATCCGAGATTGCTCCACGTCGTCGCCGATCGCGGCGAGCGTGCGAGGACGTCCGAGAGCAGGCGCCGCGCGCGGTCGTGGTGCCCCTGCTGTGTGAGGGCGATTCCCAAGGTGTTCATCGCTTCGAGGCCGCCGGGAAGATCGGGCTTCGCAATCGGCGTCAGCGTCGCGGCGGCGCGGCCGAGCTCACCGAGCGCGACATATGCGGTTCCGAGCCGTCCCTGCAGCTCGGGGCTCGTGACGCCGCGCGCCGCCGCGTCCTCGATCAGCGTGACGGCCCGCCGCGGATCGCCGGCCGCGATGAACACGGACGCGAGATTCAGATACGCGACCGTGAAGTCGGGACGGTCGGCGACGACGGCCTGCAGGAGCGCCGCGGCGTCGGCATAGCGCCGCTCGCCGGTCAGCGTCAGCGCGTGCTCGTACCGGCGATCGAGATCCAGCAGTCGCTTTGGATCGTCGGCCGATGTGTATCGCTTGCCCGCAGGCCTCGCCGCCTGACTCGCGGTATAGCCGAGCGACCGCAGGCGCGCGGCGGCGTCGGCGTCGATCGGAACCGCGGACGCCGGCCTCGGCGATGAGATCGATAAAGTAGACAGCGGCGACCACTCCGACAGCCGACGGCCGAGCGCGAGCGCGCGATCGGTCTCTTCGTGAACGCGATTGTGGAGCTCGCCGGGATCGCGCGCGAGATCGTACAGCTCGGCGTCGGGCAGATCGATGTACTTCCAGCCACTCGAGACGAGGCCGGTCAGCGGCGCCCAGTTGCGCGTGAGGTACGCGTCGAGCGCTTCGAAGTAGATCGGACGATCGGGCGCGGGCTCGCCGCGCATGGCTGGCAGCATCGATTGACCGTCGACGTGCGACGGCGGTTTGACGCCCAGCATGTCGAGCACCGTCGGCAGCAGGTCCGACTGACCGGCCGCGGCGTCGACGATCGCCGGACGGATCGACGATCCGGAGACGATGAGCGGAATCCGCAGCGTGGCGTCGTACGCAAACAGACCGTGCGTCGCCTCGCCATGGTCGCCCAGCGATTCGCCGTGATCGGCGAGGGCGACGACGAGCGTCGAGTCGAGCTGGCCGGCGGAGCGGAGCCGATCGAAGAGCACACCGAGCTGTGCATCGGCGAACGCCACTTCGTTGTCGTACGGATCCGCGAACCGCTGTTCCGGTGCTCGGTACGGGGCGTGGGGATCGAAGAGGTGGATCCAGGCAAACCACGGCATTGCGGATTGCGGATTGCGGATTGCGGATTGATTGGCGATTGTGGATTGATTGGCGATTGCGGATTGATTGGCGATTGCGGATTGCAGGATCCAGTCGCCGGCGAGCGCCGTCACGCGGTCGGCGGTGCGTTCCGCGAAGGCGAACGTGATCGGGCCGGTGTCGCCGCCGACGCGATCGTCGTACGTGTCGAAGCCGCGGCTCAGGCCGAACCGAGCGTCGAGGACGAAGGCGCCGACGAACGCGCCGGTGCGGTAACCGGCCTCGTGAAGCAGCGTCGCCAGCGTCGGCGCGTCGGGCGCGAGCGCCGTCGATCCGTTGTTGCGAACGCCGTGCGTCGGCGGGACGAGGCCCGTCAGGATCGACGTGTGGGCCGGCAGCGTCATCGGCGCGTGCGCGTACGCCCGCGCGAACCGGACGCCGCGCGCCGCCAGACCATCGAGCGCGGGCGTGAGCCGGCCGCCCGAGTAGGCGCCGACGCGATCGGCCCGGAGCGTGTCGATGGTGATCAGGAGCACGTTCGATCCCGCGAGCGCACCCGCCCGCAGCCCTGCGTTCGCGCGACTCGATCTCGTGTCGCCGCACGCAATGAGGAAGCCGCAAGCGATCGCCAGCAGGATGAGTGTGGTGACGGTGGTGTC